>NZ_CAJHAR010000008.1 GCF_904846415.1 Psychrobacter piscatorii
GTACATGCGATATATTCTTTATTTAGCATGTAAATAATATTCTTTATAGCAAATAAATATCCTATTTATTAAAAAAACCGTTCATACTATTTTTTATACCGTTTATCGGTGGATGCTATTATTGAGAAATCTAAATATTTTATGACGATATATTTTATTAAAAGCATACTCAGTCAATCTTTGAATGCTCAATTTCTTAGAATATTTGACATTGATAGTGCAAATTTTTATGACGCTATTATTTATAGCTAGCCATAGTTGTGGTCACCGCTCTTGCCAGTGCAACCATAAACGCATATCTAATTCGAGCTGATGATACTCAGGCTCCATATGACAACACAGTTGATAAAACGCCTTGTTATGATCGTGCTCTTTAAAATGCGCGAGCTCATGCACCACAATCATCCGTAAAAACTCTGGCGGTGCGTCTTTAAATAGACTGGCCACCGTGATGCTGTTATGGGATTTAAGCTTGCTGCCTTGCACGCGAGATTGGGTGGTATGGATACCTAGCGCATGTTTTAAGACCTTTAATTTACTGCTGTAACTGACATGTGATAGCGGGCCAATCTTACGCATATACTGGTTTTTTATCTCATTGATATAGTGATAAAGCGCCTTATCACTTTGTACTTGATGCTGGGTGGGATATTTTTTATCCAAATACTCACCCATCCTACCGTCGCTTATCATTTGCGCGGCTTGCGTTTGAACCTGCTCTGAGTAATGCGCTATGTATTTTAACCTCGTCACAACAATATCCTTTGCTTGTGTAAAAACTTATCCGCTTGTTTGATAGATTTTACCTTATATTGGCTATATGTTATCTTTCACTTATGCTGTTTCTCGCTTGTTTTGTTCGTCATAAAAAACCCCATAAGCTGTAGCCAACTTATGGGGTCATTTCTTATAACATTTTCTTATAAAGACAGTCACTTGTCAGCTATCGTGCATATGGATTGATAGCTGATAAGTCTAAGCCATTAACGCTCTAAATGTAGATACTGCAAATGACGCTCATACTGATTTAAGATATCGACCAATACTTGCTCTTTGGTATAACCGACCAAGTCATACTCTTGCGAACCTTCACTTAAGAACACCTCAGCACGGTAGTAGTACTCGGCGTGCTTGGTTGACGTATTCAATGTAAAGTTAGGTCGTTCAGCTTTGATCAAATTGACTTCATAAATAAAATCATCTTCATCGCCATGACCAACGCGCAGTTTTAGGCCGTCTACCTGACCACTGTCTTTATCCATACCGGCATCGATATCTTCACCAATACTCGCAAGATTATGCGCATCTAACGAGGTTTTGAGACCGCCTGCTTTGAACTCTTTTTCGACCTCAGTCATCGCTGGCATCACAACCGTTTTCAAGAATTTTTCGACCTGCGCGTGTCCTGGGAAGCTAACAATGCGTTGCAAGCGTGCTTTCCAACCTTTGCCGCTATCAAGTACATTGGCGGTACCAATCGTGCTAGCTTTGCGCTTATTGCCCTCTTCTTTCAATGACTTCCACATGGACATCATGTAAAGCACTAGAATCAGAGAGAACGGCAAGCCTGCAATCACAGAGACGGATTGTAATGAGGCAAAACCGCCCGCAAACAATAAGCCTAACGTGATAAGACCTGTCGCCGCTGCCCAAAATAAACGTAACCAAACCGGTGCATCGGTGTCATTAGTCATGCCTCTTGAGCTTAGGTTCGCAAGTACCAACGCGCCTGAGTCAGCAGAAGTCACAAAGAACACTAAACCGATGATTACACCTGCAAATGATAGGACTTCGCTATAAGGGAAGTACTCAAATAGCGCAAACATACCCATCGCGGCATCATTGACAGCAGTTTCACCAAGCGCCGTTGCACCATTAGCGACCAGATCTATCGCAGTGTTACCAAAGATAGAAAACCATGCAAAAATAAAGCCCAATGGAATGAACATCACACCAAAGACAAACTCACGCAGCGTGCGACCACGGCTAATACGCGCGATAAATAGACCAACAAACGGTGCCCAAGCGACCCACCATGCCCAGAAAAATATCGTCCAACCTGATTTCCAGTCGGCACCAGCAGTACCGTCGTAAGCGTAAACATCAAAGGTTTTATAAATAATGGTTTGGAAGTATTGACCAATATTTTGGGTAAAAGTGTTTAATAAATATACGGTATTACCCATCACGAGTATGGCAAGCAATAGCAATATTGATGACAGCATATTGAATTCAGATAGACGACGTACGCCTTTTTCGACACCCGTCATCGCAGAGATCGCTGCGGCAATGACAACGCCTACAATGATAAGCGCTTGAACCATTTTGCTAGATTCAATACCAAACACATGGGTCAAGCCAGCATTGGCCTGTAAGACCCCGATACCCAGACTGGTCGCAATACCCATCAATGTACAGACGACACCAAAGGTATCAATACCATCACCCAACCAGCCTTTGATCAAGCGTTCACCAAATATCGGTGTTAGCGGTGAGCGTAGCGCGAGCGGCATGTTTTTGCGATAAGCGAAGTAAGCCAACGCCATACCAATCAGCGCATAGATACCCCAACCATGTAGACCCCAATGCAAGAAAGTCTGGGCGAGCGCTTGACGCATGGCCTCAGCACTCGCAGGTTCTAGTCCCGTATGCGGCGTTAAATAATGCATCAATGGCTCTGACGCACCAAAAAACAGTAAATCAATACCGATGCCCGCTGAAAACAGCATGGCCGCCCACGCTAAAAACGGAAACTGTGCTTTTTCGTGATCCTGACCTAGCTTGATATCACCATACTTAGAAAAACCGACAAACAAAGCAAAGATGCTATAAGCGGCAACCACCAACATATAGTACCAGCCAAACTTATCTGATACCCAAGCCATGCTTGAGCTAAGTAAGGTCTCACTATAATCTGGAAAAACAATGGTCCAGATTATCAATAAAATAGAAATAATAGCCGAACCTAAAAACACAGTTTTATTTAGGCTCAAAGGTTTCGTCACATCTTGTGATGGCGAACTGTACATAAAAGACCTCAAATAGGTAAATTAAACAGTGTCCGATATTGCTTTGTCCGGCATAGCATTATGACTTTTAACCACATAACGTATACATAACCGCATGACGCACAAAGCAGTACCAATGAATAAAAGCGAATAAAATGATAAACAGCGCCTATCGTAACGACTTGCATCGCTCTACTACATCAGCGCTGATAAAAAAGGCCTTTACGTGAAAGGCCATTACTTTGAAGTTATCTTATATCGTTATTTATTCAGCAGCGCATCTCGCCCTGCCTACCTGCCCAGCCGCTTAGCTTACATCGTTGAGAGGTAATCGCGCATTGGCTCAGAGCGTAGCGGTGCTCCATTGGCGACATAATAATCTGCTGTAGAGCGAGGCAGTTGTACGCCTTTCATTTTATCAACGATTTTTTCGGCCAGCATAATGGTGGTGGCATTGAGATTGCCGCTAATAATATTTGGCATAATAGATGCATCGACGACTCGCAAACCATCGATACCATGTACTAGCCCTTCGCCATTGACGACCGAATCATTATCTTCACCCATGGCACACGTACACGACGGATGATATGCCGTCTCGCCATGCTCGCGCACATAGTCATCTAGCTGCTGATCGGTGACCAAGTCTTCGGTTGGTGAGATGGCAGCACCGCGATAAGGGTCCAGCGCAGGTTGATGCATGATCTCACGCGTGATACGCATCGCCGCACGGAACTCCTGCCAATCCTGATCATGTGACATATAGTTAAATAAAATACTTGGATGCGCACTTGGGTCTTTTGAGGTCAGCTTGACGCGACCACGACTTGGTGAACGCAATGAGCCAACATGGGCTTGAAAACTGTGCGAATCACTGGCACTACGGCCATCATAACGCACGGCAAGCGGCAAGAAATGATACTGAATATTTGGGTGCGTGAATTTCTCATCCGTACGGATAAAACCGCCACCTTCAAACTGGTTGGAAGCTCCTAGACCTGTACCATTGAACAACCACTCTGCACCAATGGCAGGTTTATTCCACCATTTGTTGGCAGGCGCAATCGAGACTGGCAGCTTACATTCATACTGCATATACAGCTCTAAATGATCCTGCAAGTTATTACCAACGCCCGGTAAATCTAGTATTTCAGTCACACCAGCGTCTCTAAGCCATTGACCAGGGCCAATACCAGAGCGCTGCAATAGCTGCGGTGAGGCAATCGCACCAGAGGACACCACCACTTCACGAGAGGCATAAAACTTTTTGGTTTGGCCTCCATGCTCTACCTTGACACCGACGGCACGCTTACCATCAAATAAGATCACATCGGTCAGCGCACCAGTCAAGATCGTGATATTGCTACGCGGCTTGGCGCGATCCAGATAGCCTCGAGCCGTTGAAGCGCGGCGACCATTTGGCGTTACAAAGCGATCCATCGGACCGAAACCTTCTTGCTGATAGCCGTTTAGGTCTTCGGTACGCGGATATCCTGCTTGTACGCCCGCTTCAATCATGGCTTGGAACAGAGGATTGACGCCTGGCTTTGAGGTAGTCATCTCAACAGGGCCGCCCGCACCGTGGTAGTCATTTTCACCAACATCGCGGTTTTCTGACTTTTTAAAATACGGTAGGCAATCTAAATACGTCCAATCTTCCAGACCTTTGATTTTTGCCCAGTCATCATAATCCAGCGCATTACCGCGGATGTAGCACATACCGTTGATAAGCGATGAGCCGCCAAGCCCTTTACCGCGACCACAGTCCATGACACGGTTGTTCATATATGGCTCAGGATCTGTCTTGTAGCCCCAGTTATAAGTCGTACCTTGCAGCGGCATTGCAAGCGCCGCTGGCATTTGAGTACGAAAATCCAATCGATAATCTGGACGACCAGCTTCTAGTAGCAATACTTTGATATTGGCATCTTCGGTCAAACGCGTGGCCAGCACATTACCTGCTGACCCTGCACCAACAATAATATAATCGTACTCAGGGGTGGTTGATGTCATAACATACTCCATAATATTGAAAAATATAAATCGGTTGGTAGCAGTAAGGTCAAATGCACAGCGTCATCAGGCCCAAACTGCCCTCGTTTTTCTCAATACCAATCATTAAAAGACCGATTCAAACGCACCCAACTCTACTTGGATAGATTTGGTTTGAGTATAATGCTCAAGCGCCTCAACCCCGTTTTCGCGGCCAATACCTGAGTGCTTATAGCCACCGACTGGCATCTGTGCCGCTGACTCACCCCACGTGTTCAACCAGCAGATGCCCGCCTCGATCTGAGCGATGACGCGATGCGCGCGATTTAGATCCGCAGTCACCACCCCAGCTGCTAAGCCATAATCGGTATCATTGGCGCGGCGGATGACTTCCTCTTCGGTCTCGTAGGTCAATATTGACATAACTGGACCAAAGATTTCCTCACGCACGATGGTCATATCGTCGCTGCAATCTGTAAATACGGTCGGCTCAACAAAGGCACCATTTGCCAGTGCATCTGTTGTGACGCGTGCGCCGCCCGTTAGTAGACGTGCGCCGCCCTCTTTGCCTTGCTCGATATAGCCGAGCACTCTTTCCATATGTGGGAAGCTGACCAATGGACCCATGTTGATGTTCTCATCCACCGGATCGCCCAACTTAATACGCTCAACACGCGTTAAAATGGCTTGCTCAAACTTTTCTTGCATCGCCTTAGGGACAAACACTCGCGTGCCATTGGTACATACCTGACCGGTACTATAAAAATTCGCCATCATAGCGATGTCAGCCGCGGTATCGATATCGGCATCATCAAATATGATCAATGGTGATTTACCACCAAGCTCTAGCGTCACATCTTTTAGAGATGAGCTTGCTGCGCTCGACATGACCTTTTTACCAGTCGGTACGCCACCTGTGAATGATACTTTGGCGATATCTGGATGATTGGTCAGCGCTTGGCCTACTTCGTAGTTGCCTTGTACAACATTGAACACACCATCTGGCAGGCCCGCTTCTGTCAAAATCTCAGCCAGTTTTAAAGCGGTCAAAGGGGTGACTTCTGATGGCTTAAAGATCATCGCATTACCAGCAGCCAATGCAGGTGCTGCTTTCCACATGGCGATCTGAATAGGATAGTTCCATGCACCAATACCAGCGACTACGCCAAGTGGCTCGCGGCGAGTATAGACAAAGCTCGTATCACGCAGTGGAATCTGACGACCTTCAATCATGGGCGCAAGCCCTGCATAGTACTCAATGACATCGGCTCCAGTCACGATATCGACATACTTTGTCTCAGAGTAAGCTTTACCTGTGTCTTTGGTCTCAAGTAGTGCCAACACATCGTTGCGCGCACGCAATATTTCAACGGCTTTTGAGAGAATACGACCACGTTCAACAGTCGTCATCGCCGCCCAGATTTTTTGACCTTTATGTGCCGCTTTTACCGCGTCATCAATCTGCTCATTGCTCGTTTGCTGAATGGTTGCTAATACCTCACCAGTCGCAGGATTGATATCTTCAAAAGTGGCGAGCGTGTCATCGACCGCCAAGTAACGACCATTAATATAAGCGGTTTGCACTTTTTCTAAATCGATAATGTCTGTCAAATTGTTGATATCTGTCATAAATTCTCCTTAGGACGATGGGCAAAAGCCGCTACATAAAGGCTCTTACCATATAATGTCGTCATTATTTAATTTTGTGAATATAGTTTTCGTAGTTTTTCATTGGCTAAATGTTTATTAGTTCGAACTTGTATCAAAGTCACGGTGCGTCATTTTTATCAACCGATCGTGTAATGACTGCTTGTCCGCTATATGAATGCCTGAAAAGTCCGAGAGCCAAATCCCATCAGCCGTCAGACGAACCATGCTTAGTGTTTCAGTATCGTCAGTGGCTGCGTGTTTCTTTAGTTGAGCATTGGCCCATTTGGCCCACAACTCACGTAGCTCGCTATCACCTAACATCAATACATATAATGTTGCTTGATTATCGTATTCTGCTTGCGCTTTTTCGCCCAAGCTGATGGTTGCATCTATATAGGCACGGGTAAAAGAACCATAACTCACAGGGTCACTAGCCATGGCGGCATCTACTTCTGCCTCAAATTTCGCCATCGCATCATTAAACACTTCAAGCACAAGGGCGTTTTTGGTTGCGAAATGATGCATCACGCCACCCTTTGTCACGCCTACGGCATCAGCGACCGCCTGAAACGTTACCTTCGTCAGTCCTTGCTCAAGCGTTATCCGTGCTGCCTGATCAAGTAAGGCACGGCGAACCACTTCTGGCTGTTTTTTGCGCTTATGAGCATTTTCCACTTCTATATTCATATTAATGCACCACAGAGTTAGACAATAAATTCATCACAACAACACCGCCGACGATCATAGCGATGCCAACCACTGCTGCCGTATCTAGGTTTTGCTTGAATAGCACCAATCCTGCGAGCGATGTCAGCACAATGCCCAATCCACCCCATAATGCATAGGCAATACCTAAAGGGATGACCTTGAGTGTCTGTGCCAACAAGTAAAATGAGAGCGCGTAAAGCGCACCCATCATCAGCGTCGGCCCCAAACGGGTAAACTGCTCTGACTTTACTAAAAAAGTCGTGCCAATCACCTCGCATACAATAGCGATCGTCAGATAACCGTAAGCAATCGTCGTGGGACTCATCGTTAGCACACCGCCTTTATCCAAGCATTTGCTAATGAAGTATAGCAAAGAAACCATATGGTAGGTATTTTATAGCAATATTCCAGCAATGTGAAGGGCTGTCTTGCGTCTTTATTGTGTCAAACCGTGTAGTGATCGTCTTAGTAGCAAGATATTGCTACCTTTATAGTTAGTTCGATCCGGTTAGGTTGGTAAGCATGTAAATATTGCACCAATTACTCTTTTCAAAATCTGATGTTTTCTATAAATGTAGGTAGCGATTGGAGCAAATAAGTAACCTTGCATTATTCTTGGGTGAATAAAGAGGCTGAAATGCCCTATCTAGCAAGGGATAAGCGCCTATTTCTACTAATTGCGACAATATTTATAATTAATCGCATAATAAGGTTGACAGCCTCTAACGACTTGGCTAAAATGTGCCCCACATAACGCAAACAAGCCAAGTAATTACTGCTTTATAAAGCTTGAAACACTTGCAGTTATGACAGCTTATTCTCCAATAGCTCAGTTGGTAGAGCAACGGACTGTTAATCCGTGTGTCCCTGGTTCGAGCCCAGGTTGGAGAGCCATATACTAAAAACCTTCATCACTATTTGATGAAGGTTTTTTTATTGTTGCCGTTTTCGCATTTGTCTATAATAATATTCGCATGGCGGCTGTGTTCTTTTAGGCATTTTTGTTGTATGGTAAGATGAGTTCTGATTGGGTTCGTTTTTGTTTGAGTGTTTTACTCCTACTCACTAAAAATAATGGTTTATTATGATACCTGTACGTGTAAAAAATAAGTTTTCTGATCATCCGCAAAAAATCATGCGCCCGATCAGCATTCGTTTGTCTGAAGAAATGATTGGCCTATTGGAAGCGACAACGTCAGAATTGGGCTTTAAGCGCATTCAAGGCCTTATTCGTCTTTATATTCGTCAAGGCTTAGATCGTGACCATCAAGATTACACGCTCGCTCATGACGAGGTATTTATCGAAACGCTACGTAAGCGCGGCGTCAGTCAGCGTATCATCGATGAAGCAATCGTAGTAACGCACAATAACAACATCTCTCACTCTTTATCTGAGTTGCAAGACAACGATCAATAACCAATGTTGAACATGACAAACTAAAAGTCATTATGCGGCCAGATATATGCGACCAAATAGTAGCCGATAACGACATTTATAAAAAAGACCAAGTTTGCTAACGCAAGCTTGGTCTTTTTTTGTGGCTGTTATCCAGAGCTATTATTCAGAGTAAAACTTTATTAAAACTTTTTATCTTTATACATTTTTTTCATACTTCACAGCACTGATTTTTTGACACTATCGTCAGTTTGCTACGGTAGTTAGCCATAATTAAACAAAACCTCTCCTTAAACGAGGTATATTAAGAATAACAGTCGCGATTGTTCGTCAGGTTTTACCATAATAAAAATGTATAGGGAGGTGTACGATGATGAATTTACAAAATCGTTTTAATAAAACTTTGTGTTTGAGCATTACGGTGGCGATGCTAGCGATTGCACCTGGCTGCTCATCACCACAAACTGACCCCAGCAAAACAACCATACCGACTGATTCTGACCATTGGCAAAAAAAGCTAGGACAAACCTTTGAGCAATTGCCTGCGGCCGATCAGCAAGTGCTGAGCCGATATATGCTGCGAATGAAACTCAGCGAGGCTTATGAATCAGGCGCCATGCCGCGTACCACGATTGAGCAAGCCCTAATACAACAGCGTGAGTACGAGCGTTTGCATCCCAATAATCCAACGGGTAAAAAGAGCCCTATCGTGACTGGTCAGGCGGCAAATGCGACAGCACAGAAATACCCTGTCGCCCTATTACCAATTAAGACCAGTGACAGTGATAGCTTAAACCAAGTCAAAATGCAGTTCATGCTATCTAATCATGGCGATGTCGCTATACAGAGCTTCAAAGGCGTGCTCAGCATGAAAGATGCCAACCTTACGCAAGGTAAAAGCTTCAATGTTCCCTTGATACAATTCGATCCAGCTATCGAGCCAGAACAATCTGGCAAAATCATTATCGAGAGTAGTATTGAGGACATCAATGTCATGCGTGCAATCAAAAACCCCAACGGCATGACAATCGAGATTGAGGAAGGCAAACTGATATTAGCAGATGATCAAACCGTTGAGTTTGGCAGCTCACTGGCAAAATAGCCGTACAACGTACTATTTAAGATTTTGTAGAACATGTGACTCAGTCTTTATATCTCAGTCTTTCTTTATATATAGCAGCCCTATAAAAAAAGCCCCAATCATTGCTGATTGGGGCTTTTTCGAATTTGGCGGAGACGGAGAGATTCGAACTCTCGAAGGGCTATTAACCCTTGTCGGTTTTCAAGACCGGTGCATTCAACCGCTCTGCCACGTCTCCATTGGTGCATCATTATATAGATATCATTTTATAATGCAAGCCCCTAATCTAAAAAAACTCAATTAATTTTAAAATACTTTTAAATTGGTGCATTATCGCTTGCTGTACGCCAGATGTAAGCACATATCGAGCAGCCTGTTGGCATACCCCCATTCGTTATCATACCAAGCAAAGACCTTGTACTGCTCGCCTACTTGCATGAGCTGCTGACCATCAATGATCAGCGACTCGGTCTGATGAATAAAATCACTGGATACTAAGGGCTCGTCGGTATATGCCATGATGTCATGCAGATGCGCTTGACTGGCTGACTTGAGCGTCTCACGAATATCCTCAATACTGACATCTGGCGTGTCAAATACAAAAGTCACATCGATTGCTGCCACATCGATAGTAGGTACACGTATCGAGTGCCCATTTATCTTGCCTACCATGGCTGGTAGGACACGCTCCGTCGCAGCGATACTACTAGAAGTCGTTGGGATAATATTATAGCCAGAAGCACGCGCCCGTCTTGGGTCTCGATGCGCCTGATCGAGCACGGTTTGATCAGCGGTGACCGCATGAATCTCTGTCATCATGGCAGATTTAACACCAAACGCTTTATCAAGCGTATCAATCAGCGGCACCAATGCCTGCGTGGTACAAGAGACACTAGAGATAATCGGTAGATCAAGCGTGAGTGCATCGGTATTCACACCCATGACGATACAAGCGTCCACGTCATCGAATGGCGCTGCACCAATGATTACTTGCTGTGCGCCAGCCTCAATATGTAGAATGGCTTGCTCATACGAGCGAAAATGCCCCGTACACTCCAGCACCACATCGACGCCTAGCGACTGCCAAGGCAAATTTTGTGGATTGGGCTCTGATAGCATATTGATGCAATACGTCAAATTATTTTTGGTCAGACAGAGCTGAGTTCTACTATCCTCATCTGCCCCACTTTCTACAATTTCAGCATTGACGCCCAACCGACTCAGGCGACCATGCGTGCTATCAAACTTTAATAAGTGCAGCAAAATATCTGCTGGCGCCAAATCATTGATGGCGACCACATGAATGGCACGTCCTAACACCTCAAAGCGCTCTAGCAAGGCTCGCAGAACATTGCGCCCTATACGACCAAAGCCATTGATAGCGACTCTCAGTGGCTGTGAGTGTTCACCAGTAGTACGATACGTCGCCGCTATCGGGTCAGAGGTCAACTGGTAGGTGGCGCTAGAAAAATCAGGCATAAAAGATATCGCTATAAAGGGATATAAAGAATGAGCGTTGTCGCTTTAGACACGCTCTAATAGTTGGTTCAATATTAGTTTTTCAAAAAAATCTACAGGGTCATAAAAATTTATCATGTCATAACAAACTATCTTGTCATAAAAAATTACGGCGTGATAAAAATCAGTGCCAAACGAATGGTGTTGTAATCGATGCTTTGTTTAAGATGATCAAATATCGGACGCAGTTTGATACTACCATCATCATTAAAATCGTTTGGATTGTTCGCGACTTTGATGGCGACATAAGCATTGCCAACCGCTGTCATGACCTCATCCTCTGGACGTAGATGATCGCAGGCAAGGCTTGGGTCTTGCGATTTTAGCTCGCCGATATGGCGCATGATCGTCGATTGCGACAGCTGACGCGCTTGCGAGATTTCCGCTATGGTCAAACTTTCTTCCAATAGCACTCTGGTTGCACGCAAGGTGCTTTCTGACTTATCAGAGACCTGATTGCCTAGTTTTTGCTTTTTATCGATTTGCGCTTGCTGCTGCTCACGGCGCTTTTTTTGCAGCGCGGCATAGGCGTCAATCACGGATTTACTCAGTGTACCACCTGACTTTAGGACAAACTTCTCATGGGCCTGCTGCATGCTTTCTTCATCGAGCATCGCATAGTTGGCATCGGCTTCTTCAGACAATACCAAAAAACGCTTGTCTGCGCCGCGTGCCAGCGGATCAAGTTGCAAGCTCATGTCATTCATACCTAATAGCTGCAATCCTGCCAGTGATTTGAGGCGCGATAATGCCACGTAGCCTTGTCCTAGCTCAAAGGTACGTGACAGGTCGATTTCAGCGGCATCAAGGGTCATGCCTTGCGATTTATGAATCGTAATCGCCCATGCTAGACAGAGCGGCACTTGTAAATAACTTGCCAGCACATCACCCGTCTCATCTTCGATGATCCATTCTTCAGGCTCAGCAATGACTTCACGTCCTGAGTTTAGCCTGACCACAGGCATTTTTTGTGTCGTTGTTTTTTTTGCTTTTGGCTTCTCGGCTTCTTTTTTAGCAGCGCTCTTTTTGTCTTTGGTCGTCTTTTTATCAGTGGCTACGCTAGTATCTTCACTGTCACTACTGCTATCATCTTCAATTAGCGCATCACTACTGTCTTTACTGTCATCTATTTTGACCGCAGCAAACCCAATCAGCTCACCCATCGTCCCATTAGACACGCCAAGCTCGGCATTGTTTTTGATAAACATCACCTTTGCACCCACTTTGAGAATCAGCTCGTCTTGGGTACGTACGGTCTTTTTTAAGGTCTCAACCAGCTTACTGTCACCCGTGGTCGTCGCCTCAAAGCGCATCATCTCTCCGTCTAGCAATGCCAACTCTTTGTCATTAATTTTATTGACGTTAAGATTGTGCGTATAGAGACGAGTGCGTTTGATATCGACGCTTTGATCGTACGTACTCTCTAAGGCGGCAATCGCCTCAAAGGTCACTTCCTGACGACGGATTTGATTGAGAATATCATCCAAATCAAGCCCGCCATTTGCCGCTTCACTGACTTGTCTATGCTGCTCTGACAGATAGCAAATATGGAACTTGGCATCGAGCCACGCCTCAGACATAAACGCGAATTTATCACGATTCGTCTCACCTTTACTGCCAATCGGTGGTAACTGAAAGAAGTCTCCTGCGACAACGACTTGTATACCACCAAAGGCTTTGTTATTTTTGCGGACATGCTTGAGGACTTGGCTAACCAAGTTAAGCTGCTTGGCATGTAGCATTGATATCTCATCGATAACCAATACCGCTGTATCTTTTAGTCTGTCTGCTAAGAACTGCTTGCGTGATAAATTTGTCAAATCTCGATCAGACAGCTCATCTTTGATACCGATACCTGACCAACTATGAATCGTTGTGCCGTTCATGTGCGTGGCAGCAATACCGGTACTGGCAGTCACCGCAACAGGCACACGGCGAGCGCGTAGATAATCAATATATTGATTGAGCGTATAGGTCTTACCTGAGCCTGCTGAGCCCGTTAAAAAGACGTTTTGACCTGTTTTTAAGATATCGAGAGCAGAAGATTGACGCATAGATTCAAACCAGCCAGTAATGTGAAAAAAGAGAATAATAAAACCATCATCATAATGGAAAAAAACGCAACATTTGCCTAAAATCACCTAAAATTTGCGGGCTGTGCAACCTTGAGGTATCGACAATAAAATAAACAATTGTCAATAGAATATAGATAAAAAATGCTTTATTTTTTATAAATGCAAAAAATCAATAGCTTATCTTTTAATTTTGTCCGTAAAGTATCTGCTTTGATCATAAATACCAAGCCTATGCATTCTAGGCTTTACAGCAATAAAATCATGGCCATTAAAGCAAACTTCCTGTTATGTGTTAACTCATCAGTCATTATAAAATTTTAGTATGATTATCAGCAGAAGCCGAGTAGTATGGAACGCGTACAGAGAGCAATTGATGTTAATCAATCACAACATCAACTGATATTGTTTTGCGATAACAGATATTAGGATAGATAAAATTGCGCTTGTATTATCCGATAAAACAAACAACACAACAAGGAGTGTTTCATGCTGTATGCAAATCCCAATACGGAAGGTAGCCCTGTTCAGTTCCGCGAAAAATACGATAACTTTATTAATGGTGAGTGGACCGCTCCTATCGATGGAGAGTATTTTGATAACACAAGCCCCATCGACGGCAAGATTATTTGCCAAGTCGCCCGCTCAAAAGAAGCCGATATCGAAAAAGCCCTAGACGCGGCGCATGCTGCCAAAGACGCATGGGGCAAAACCAGTGTTACTGAACGTGCCAACTTGTTACTCAAAATAGCTGACAGCATGGAAGCCAATCTAGAAGCGATTGCGATTGCCGAATGTTACGAAAACGGCAAGCCTGTTCGTGAGACACTCGCAGCCGACATCCCTCTAGCCATTGATCACTTCCGTTATTTTGCCAGCGCCATTCGCGCACAAGAAGGCGGTATCAGTCAGATTGACGAAGACACTGTGGCTTATCATTTTCATGAGCCACTTGGTGTCGTCGGTCAAATCATTCCTTGGAACTTTCCTATCCTAATGGCCGTTTGGAAGCTAGCACCTGCCCTTGCTGCTGGTAACTGTGTCGTTCTAAAGCCAGCCGAACAAACGCCAGTTTCTATTCTGTTCATGTTAGAGACCATCGGTATCGCTGACATTTTGCCAAAGGGCGTGCTAAACGTCGTCAATGGCTTTGGTGTCGAAGCGGGTAAACCACTTGCCTCAAACCCTCGTATCAATAAAGTTGCCTTTACAGGTGAGACCACGACTGGCCGCCTCATTATGCAGTACGCGAGCGAAAACATCATTCCAGTGACGTTAGAGCTTGGTGGCAAAAGCCCTAACATCTTCTTTGCCGATGTTATGGATGAGGACGATGACTTCTTGGACAAAGCGGTCGAAGGTCTAGTGATGTTTGCACTGAACCAAGGTGAAATCTGCACCTGTCCATCGCGGGCACTCGTTCATGAGAGCATCTATGATGAGTTCATCAAACGCTGTATCGCCCGCGTTGAAGCCATCAAGATGGGTAACCCATTAGATACCGACACCATGATTGGCGCGCAAGCCAGCTCAGATCAATTAGAGAAAATTCTATCTTATCTTGATATCGGTAAAAAAGAAGGCGCAAAAGTGCTCGTCGGCGGCGAACAAGCCAAGCACGATGGCGACTTGACAGACGGTTACTACGTCAAACCAACTATCTTTGAGGGCACCAACGATATGCGCGTGTTCCAAGAAGAGATCTTTGGACCTGTCCTTGCCGTGACTACTTTTAAAGACGATGACGAAGCCATGCAGATTGCCAATGACACCTTGTATGGTTTAGGCGCTGGCGTATGGACACGTAGCGTACACAAGGCATATCGCTTCGGCCGTGGTATCCAAGCAGGCCGCGTATGGACCAACTGCTATCATATTTATCCATCACATTCGGCGTTCGGTGGTTACAAACAATCTGGTATCGGACGTGAAAACCATTTAATGATGCTCGACCACTATCAGCAAACCAAAAACATGCTGGTGTCGTACAGCCCTAAAAAAATGGGCTTCTTCTAAACCATCATTGCTAATCATGGAGCGGGTTATCACAAGTGTTACATAGCCCGCTCGCTACAACGATCTAAATAAAAAAACTGAGACGAATTTTTATATCCTCTAATGCGCTTAGGCGCACAGCTAATGCGCTTAGGCGCACAGCAGGAAAAATTTGTAGCAGTCTTGCGTTCAAAATAAGGTGTTTGCATGTTTTGAACGCAATATCGTAACAACTTTTTATATCGACATTTATCAATCACCCATAAAAGAGAGCTTATTATGACTAACAAAATGAAAGCCGCTGTATTACATGAGTTCGGTCAAGACTTAAAAATCGAAGAAGTCGACATTCCAACCGCAGGTGCTGGGCAAATAGTTGTCAAAATGCACGCCTCAGGCGTCTGTCATACTGATTTACATGCGGTTGAGGGGGACTGGCCTGTTAAGCCAAGCCCACCATTTATCCCAGGCCATGAAGGTGTTGGCGTGATCACGGCGGTCGGTGACGGCGTAACTCATGTCAAAGCAGGTGACCGCGTTGGTGTGCCATGGCTATACTCTGCTTGTGGTCACTGTACGCATTGCTTGGGTGGCTGGGAAACCTTATGTAAAAAGCAAGAAAACTCTGGTTACTCAGTGAACGGTAGCTTTGCAGAATACGTCCTTGCAGATGCCGACTATGTTGGCATTATTCCTGAGAGTGTCGACTCCATTGAGATTGCCCCTGTTTTATGTGCGGGCGTCACGGTATATAAAGGACTTAAAATGACCGACACCAAGCCAGGCGACTGGGTTGTTATTTCAGGTATCGGCGGCCTTGGTCACATGGCTGTACAATATGCCATTGCCATGGGGCTCAATGTCGCTGCTGTTGATATTGATGACGAAAAACTTGAATTCGCCAAAAAGCTGGGGGCAACAGTGACGGTAAATGCCAAAAATACAGACCCAGGCGAGTTGCTACAAGAAAAAATCGGTGGCGCTCATGGCGTGTTAGTCACTGCAGTATCATCAAAAGCTTTTGATCAAGCCTTAACCATGTTACGTCGCGGTGGTACTTTAGTATGTAACGGACTCCCCACTGGCGACTTCCCGGTGTCAATCTTTGATACTGTACTCAATGGTATCACCATACGCGGCTCTATCGTTGGCACACGTCTTGACTTACAAGAGTCGCTAGATATGGCAGCGGCTGGCAAAGTCAAAGCGACCGTCAAAGCTGAGCCGTTAGAGAACATCAATGATATTTTTGAGCGGATGCGTAATGGCAAAATCGAAGGTCGTATCGTCATCGACTATAATCAATAACGGATAGTAAAATGACAGTGTTATAAGCTTATTACATAGTTATTCCAACTGTCAATTATCAGCCGAAGGTCGTATCTTTTTAGTCATATGCCAGTTGTGATGTGTCTGAAGATGATGCGACCTTTTTGATTTGACTGTGGCATACTGATACTAGAGAGCAATTATATAAACCATGGATGGGCCATAAGAAGGAGTACGATATGAAACTGGCAGCAACAGAGTCGTGTAAGGCGTTGATTGAGCTACTAAAGTCCAAGCATGGTGATTTGATGTTTCATCAATCAGGCGGCTGCTGTGATGGCAGCTCGCCCATGTGCTATCCATTAGGAGAGTTCAAAGTGGGTGGTCAGGATGTGCTGGTTGGTGAGCTTGCTGGCTGTCCATTTTATATGGGACGCGCACAATACAATCTATGGCAGCATACCGATTTGACCATTGATGTCGTCAAAGGACGCGGTGCTAGCTTTTCACTAGAGATACCTGAAGGTAAGCGCTTTATCGTTCGCTCAGAAGTGTGTTCAGTATCAGATGATATATCATAAATTCCAAACGATAAGCTGAGTATCAACATACCAGCGTACTTTCCTATACTCGTGTAAACCTGTACTGATATAAATAGATACCGCAGAGTCATTTATATTTTATTATTTCCACAAAATAATGGATAAGGTAAAGCTTAAACTATTTTGATTAGCATGGACGCTATAAGGAATATGACATGGAATCTGACACACTATTTGATTACGTCATCGTCGGCGGTGGGTCTGCAGGTTGTGTATTGGCGAGCCGCCTCACCGAAAACCCAAACATCAGCGTTTGCCTATTAGAATATGGCGGTGATGGTAAGGATCTTGCGATACGTGTACCTGCTGGATTGATTTTGATGGTTCCTGGCAAGCCGCTCAAATTGAACAACTGGTGCTTTCACACTACGCCTCAGACGCATCTCAATAACCGTCGCGGTTTTCAGCCACGCGGGCAATGCTTGGGCGGCTCCTCTGCCATCAATGCCATGGTGTATACGCGGGGCAGTAGGCTAGATTATGAGCGCTGGGTGGAACAAGGCTGTACCGGCTGGGGATTTAATGATGTGCTGCCCTACTTTATTAAAGCCGAAAACAATATTCACGGTAGTGATGCCTTGCATGGTGATAGTGGACCGCTGCATGTTAGCGACTTATTGAGTCCGCGAGACATCTCAAAAGCCTTTGTAGAAGCTGCTGTTGCCAATGGTCTCGACCATAACACCGATTTTAATAGCGAAAAACAAGACGGTGCAGGGTTATATCAAGTTACCCACTTTCATGGTGAAAAACAAGGCCAACGCTGCTCTGCTGCTGCGGCTTACTTGCACCCTGTGCAAAACCGTCCGAATCTCACCGTGATCACCCATGCGCAAGCCAACCGCGTCATTATCGAAGACCATCAAGCCACTGGTGTCATCTACGAAAAAGATGGTGTGAAGCATACCGTTCAGGCGCGTCATGAAGTCCTCTTATCAGGGGGTGCATTTGGCTCGCCCAAAGTCCTGATGCTGTCCGGCATCGGTCCGGCTGAGCATCTAAAGTCGCATGGCATTGATGTCGTGGTAGACGCACCTGACGTCGGTGGCAATCTACAAGATCATTTGGATGTCGTCTTTGATTACGAGGTCAATACCACTGATGTCATCGGCATCGGTCTGGCAGCCATGGCGACATTGCCTAAAAGCATTCGGCAGTGGAGAAAAGACGGTACAGGGATACTATCTACCAATTATGCAGAAGCGGGTGCCTTCTTTAGTGTGGGCGACGCGCCAAAAGAGTGGCCAAATACCCAGTTGCATTTCGTCATCTCGCGCGTGATTGAGCATGGTCGCGATTTGAGGCGTGGCTATGCCATTTCTTGCCACAGCTGTTACCTGCGCCCTGAGAGTCGCGGCACCGTGAGACTAAGCTCAGCTGATCCTTCTGACGCCGTACTGATTGATCCCAACTACCTCTCACATCCAAAAGACGTCGAGCATATGGTGGCAGGTGCCGAGCGTACTCGCGCTATTATGCAAGAGGCCGCACTCACCAAGTACATCACCGAAGACTACCCCGCCCCTTATATCGAAAAAGACGGCATGCTCGGTTATATCCGCAATAAGTCAGACACTATTTACCACCCCGTAGGCACTTGCCGTATGGGTGCAGATGATAAGTCAGTGGTTGATTTGGAATTAAAAGTACGCGGTGTGGGTGGATTAAGGGTTATTGACGCTTCAATTATGCCGACACTCATTAGTGCCAATACCAATGCGCCAACGATTATGATTGCTGAAAAAATAGCAGATCTTATTAAGGCAAAACATGGTGATGCTGAGGTAGTCACTACGTAGATTAGGATCCCCTCAATTTCTCATAACCTCAATATCTCATAAATTGGTGTACACAAAATGTAACCAATTTATTTCTGATTGTTTTTATTGAGTAAAATTATAATTAAGGATTAATACATTATTGCGTCTCATTCCCATTGGTACCACAGGGATAGATAGAAAGAAACAATAATTGATATTATTGATCAAAATAATATCAAAACGAGCAGAAACCCATGTTTTTTATAAAAATTAGTTCAAATATTTCTTGCATTGCGGCTATTTATGAGAGTATATTCGAACAACTATTCATATCGTTATGTTTTTAACTACATCAATTAAAGTTATATCAACTTTATTTTTGTATTATTTTGTAAAAATATACCGTTAGAATAAATACTCAAAGCCAGTTTAGTGCTTGCTCATTATATTTCTCGCACATTGTATTCATGGTCGAATACAAACTAGGTAAATATATGAGTGACTACCTATCATTACATGGGACGTAATAATGCAAAAATCACTCTTTAAACTTACGATGTTGGCCGCGCTTATCTTGGGTGTAAGCGCCTGTAGCGGTGACAACAAAACCACTGATGAATCTGCTGTCAGCTCAGATGCCAAAGCTGCCAAGACCTTACTTTATTGTTCAGAAGGTAGCCCTGCTGGTTTCGATCCCGCACAGTACACCGCAGGTACAGATTTTGATGCGAGCGCCTACCCTATTTATAACGGTTTGGTACAATTTAAAAGAGACGGTACTGAGATTCAGCCAGGACTCGCTGAAAGCTGGGATATTAGCGAAGATGGCAAGACTTACACCTTTAATCTACGTAAAGGCGTCAAGTTCGGCAAAACCGATTATTTCACACCAAGCCGTGACTTTAACGCAGACGACCTTATTTTTACCCTAGAACGTCTCACCAACCCAGATTATGAATTCAACAAAGCCTATCCCGCTGAGTTCCCATATTCAGTTGGCATGGGACTGCCTGATATTATTTCTAACATTGAAAAAGTTGACGATTACACGGTAAAAGTCACTCTAAGCGAGACCAACGCACCATTTTTACAGAACTTAGCGATGCCGTTTGCCTATATCAATTCTGCTGAATATGCAGATAAATTAATGGCTTCAGGTAATGCCGCTGATCTTAATACCAAACCAGTTGGTACAGGTCCTTTCGTCTTTACGTCGTACCAAAAAGACGCGCAAATTCGTTATACCAAAAACCCAGACTATTGGGACAAAGATAACATTTACATCGATAACCTCGTATTTGTTATCACCAAAGATTCAGCGGTTCGTGCGCAAAAAGTTCAAGCAGGTGAGTGTCATGTATCGGCATATCCAAAACCTGCCGAAATTGAATCAGTCAAAAAATCTGGTAAAGCCACCGTTCTTGATCAACCAGGCTTTAACGTCGGCTATGTGGGCTACAACGTCGAAAAACCGAAGCTTAGTGATCTTAAAGTTCGTCAAGCATTAGATATGGCGATTAATAAAGACGCGATTATCAATGCCGTCTATCAAAGCGAAGGTCTCAAAGCGACCAACCCGATGCCTCCAACGCAGTGGGGTTACGACGAATCGCTTAAAGATGCGCCTTATGATGTCGAAAAAGCAAAAGCGCTGATCAAAGAAGCAGGTGCTGATAACATGAGCATCGACTTGTGGTACATGCCAGTCCAACGTCCGTACAACCCCAATGCCAAGCTAATGGCTGAAATGTTGCAAGCAGATTGGGCGAAGATTGGCGTTAATACCAAGCTTGTAACCTATGAGTGGGGCGAGTATCTAAAACGCGCTGCTAAAGGTGAGCCTGATGTGATCTTGGCAGGTTGGACTGGCGACAATGGTGATCCAGATAACTGGCTAGGTTCATTACTGTCTTGTGACGCCGTCGGTGGTAACAACTACTCACGCTGGTGTAATAAAGACTTTGATAATTTGGTCATGAAGGCGCGTCAGGTGACCAATCAAGATGAGCGTGTGGATGACTATGTACAAGCTCAGCAGATATTCAAAGAGCAACTTCCTTGGACGACAATGGCGCACTCGGTAGTAACCGTATTCACTGCACCAAACGTTGTGGATTTCAAAATCAGTCCACTTGGTGCTGTACGCTTCGATGGCGTGAAGGTCGAATAGCCTTAGCTAATTAAGTCCGGTACGACATGCACTATTATTTAATTTGTATTCGGCTGGCTCAGAATCTCTGTTCCAGCCGTATTTATATGCGTTGAATACTTTTTATTTAAGTGCTTATCATTTAAGTATTTGTCACTTAAGCGCCTTTCACTCAAGTGCCTTATGACTTAAATGCATGGTCACGGACGACTTCATTCATTGCTACCACTCCACTCATTGAATCACAACTACTGAGCAGCCCATGCTACTTTATATTCTGCGCCGTATTGCCATTCTCATTCCTGTCTATCTTGGCCTCACGCTATCGACCTTTACGTTGATTCGTCTCGTACCGGGCGATGCTGTTGAGATCATGATGGGTGAGCGTATGGTCGATCCAGAGCTACATGCCCGCGCCTTAGAAAGGCTCGGATTAGATAAACCACTCGTTGTCCAATATTGGGACTATTTGACGGGTATATTGACCGGTGACTTTGGTCAGTCTTTCCGGACTCGTTCTCCCGTATTACAAGACTTTTTCGCTCACTTCGTACCAACCTTAGAGCTGGCGTTGTGCGCGATTGTCATTGCTAGTGTCATTGGTGTGAGCTTAGGTATTTTTGCCGCCTTACGCCGTGGTACTTGGATTGACTATACCCTGATGTCAGGAGCACTGGCAGGATACTCGATGCCGATCTATCTATTGGGACCTATCCTAACTGGTATATTCGCTCACTATCTTGGCCTTTTACCCGTTGCTGGGGTAATTTCTGTCGCACAGTTCTTAGACGTCCAGCCACTATACGGTTCATGGTTACTCGGCTCTCTCACCTCAGGAGAACCGGGCGCATTCTGGAATGTGGTTAAACACTTTATTTTACCATCGATTGCACTATCGACCATTCCACTCGCTATGATCGCGCGGATGACACGCTCTGCGATGCTGGAAGTGTTAGATGAAGACTATGTGCGTACGGCCAGAGCCAAAGGCTTATCACCCCGCCGCGTGATAATGATACACGTGATGCGTAATGCATTGATTACCGTGGTTACTGTCGTTGGCTTGCAGATGGCGACGTTGCTTGCAGGCGCGATTATCACTGAGACTATCTTTAGCTGGCCGGGCGTTGGTAATTGGCTCCTCGATGGCTTTTTCACTCGTGATTACCCCATTGTGCAAAACGGTATTTTGTTGGTCGCCACCGCCTTGATTTTGGTCAGTTTATTTATTGATATTTTGTATGGTCTGATCAATCCGCGTATTCGACATACCTCTTGATGTCACAATGTCACATTGATAAATACTCATATTATAAATAGTGATGATTGGCGCTGAAGTGATATTTTAGCAATGCTTAGTACTTTTTTAGGAACAAAATTCTAAAAACTGTCACTGCGCTAGCCACTATAGGAACTGCTCATGAAGCCTTCTGTTCTCCCCTCTGATGTCAATCTTATGGCCGCCACACCGCCATCATCTTGGCAGCTATTTTTATCGACGTTTTGTCGCAATAAAGGCGCAGTACTTGGTTTTATTGTATTGGCATTGATGGTCATCATTGCCATACTCGCGCCCACTATTGCACCCCATGACCCTTATGAATTGTTTACTGGTCAAGAGCAGCTGCCGCCAGCCTTCTTGAGTGGCGGCGATGCGATGTTTTGGCTAGGCACTGATGATGCTGGGCGAGATACCTTGTCTCGGGTGATGTATGGCGCGCGTTATTCTTTATTTATCGGTCTGAGCGCGACGACCCTTGCTATGCTAGTCGGTATTTCATTAGGACTTAGTGCCGCATTTTGGCCCAAGGTTTGGGGTAAAGCGGTCATGCTGGTCAATGATATTTTGATGTCATACCCCAGCTTACTACTAGCGATCATCATTGCTGCTATCTTAGGGCCATCTATGACCAATACGATTATTACCATCGCTTTGGTCTGTACGCCGCCCTTTATTCGTCTGACTCGCGCCACCGCGATGGTAGAGTTGCAACGTGAGTACTTTATCGCCTCGCAAGTGATGGGTGCTGGCGTACTGCGCCTATTGTTTATCACTATTTTGCCCAACTGTATGGCACCGCTTATCGTACAGGCAACGATGATTTTTTCTTCTGCTATTTTAGAAGCGGGTGCGATTGGTTTCTTAGGCTTTGGTGTACAGCCACCTGATGCTGAATGGGGCGCGATGCTCGGTACGGCTCGTCAATACATTCAAAGCAATGTTTGGCTCGCTATTTGGCCAGGTGTCGCTATTTTCTTGGCTGCATTGTCGATTAACTTGACGGGTGATGGCCTGCGTGACGCGCTCGATCCCAAATTAAAGCAGGTGACCTAAGATGACTGACACCTTAATTAAAACGCCTACCACTCATACTTCTATGAATGGCACATCAACAAAAGACGCGCCGTTGTTATTAGACATCGAAAATCTGTCGGTCACTTTTGGTCAAGGAAAGCGTGCCTTTCGTGCTGTAGATGATGTGTCTTTAAAAATAACACAAGGTGAAGTCATCGCTGTTGTGGGTGAATCCGGCTCAGGTAAATCGGTCACGATGATGGCGCTGATGGGGCTATTGCCGCCGTCTGCGACCGTCCGTGCCAAGCGAGTGATGTTTGATAATAAAGACATGATCAGTATGCCTGCCAAAGAAAAACGCGGCATCATTGGCAAAGACATCTCTATGATTTTTCAAAACGCGATGTCTTGCCTCAATCCAAGCTTTACCGTTGAGATGCAGTTGGGCGAAGTACTGCGCAAGCATCTTGGTTTACGCGGTGCGGCAGTACAGGCACGCATATTAGAGCTGTTAGAGTTGGTCGAAATGCCTGACGCCAAAAACCGACTCAAAGTCTATCCGCATCAACTCTCAGGCGGTATGAGCCAGCGCGTTATGATTGCGATGGCGCTGGCTTGCGAGCCAAAACTACTCATCGCTGATGAACCGACCACCGCACTTGATGTCACTGTACAAGCGCAAATTATGGATTTGCTCGGTCGTTTACAACGTGAAAAACAAATGGCGATGGTTTTGATTACCCATGACCTAGGCCTTGTCGCACAAAACTCACGAGATGTCGCGGTCATGTATGCTGGACAAGTGGTGGAAACCAGTACCGTGCCAGAGATTTTTCAACATCCTGCACACCCTTATACAGAGGCGCTATTACAAGCTATCCCTGAGCTGGCTATCGGACAAGATCGATTGAATAGCTTACCCGGTGTTGTACCAAGCCAATATGATCGCCCAAGCGGTTGCTTATTGTCTCCTCGTTGCCCGTACAAAGAGCCAACGTGTGATGTACCACCGCCTATTTTGGATACACCAAATGGTAAGGTACGCTGTATTCATGCTGATCCCTCTTCTCGCACCCCTATCTCTCACGCTGCTATTTTGGAGTCACAAGTATGAGTAATAAAGTGGTTTTAAAGGCAGACAATTTGCACAAGCATTACCCAGTATCACAAGGGTTAGGTAAACCAAAAGCGTATGTCAAAGCTCTAAACGGTATCTCATTCGAGCTTGAAGCTGGGAAGACACTGGCAGTCGTTGGTGAATCCGGCTGCGGCAAATCCACCCTTGCCCGCCAGTTGACGCTGATCGAAGCGCCTACGCAAGGCGAGTTATTTATCAATGATGAAGGCACCACTGGCTATAGTAGAAAGGCGCTTAAAGACTTACGTACCGAAATTCAAATGGTCTTCCAAAACCCTTATGGTAGCTTAAATCCGCGTCATACTATCGCCTATCAATTGACGGAGCCGTTGGATATTCATACCAATCTGTCTAAAGAAGAAAAGCGTGACAAAATCAACGAGATGATGAGAAATGTTGGCCTACGTCCTGAACATGCTGGGCGTTTTCCACATATGTTTTCGGGTGGTCAGCGCCAGCGGATTGCCCTTGCCCGTGCCATGATGCTCAATCCAAAAATTGTCGTCGCTGATGAGCCGACCTCCGCGCTCGACGTATCGATTCAAGCGCAAGTCTTAAATCTGTTTATGGATTTGCAGGATGAGTATCGTACCGCTTACGTCTTTATCTCACACAACTTGTCAGTCGTACGTCATGTCGCTGATGATGTAATGGTGATGTACTTGGGTCAAGCCGTCGAGCACGGGCCGAAAGAAGCCATTTATAATGCGCCAAAACATCCGTATACCATCGCTCTATTGGCGGCTGCCCCAACAGTAAATGGTCATAAAAACGATCTAACGCTGCAGGGAGAACTACCAAGTCCACTCAATCCACCAAGTGGCTGTGCACTGCATAAACGCTGCCCATATGCCACCTCGCAATGTAGCGAAATAGAGCCGCAACTGCGCGAATGGGATGGTCGATTGGTTGCTTGTTTACGCTTGGAAGAAATATATGGTTAAGGTGACTAACGGCTAAGTAATATTCACCACACCGCGACATTTAGGAAATTGGATACAACCAAAAAAGGTCTGACCTTGATTCAGGCCTTTTTTTGCTACTCTCTTAATCATCTCACCGTTACACCTTGGACAGGTTGGTGTTTGAATTAAATCAGCTGTATGGTCTATCACCTCAACTGTCTCAGAGGAACTCGCTGCTAGTTCAGGCTCTAAAACCTCAAACGGTGTAAGAAACACTTTATCAGCCATATCATGTGGTGTGATTTTCTGCTGAGTATTCAGACTATCAATCGGTAATTCGCTAGATTCAACCTCAGTTTGACCAGACCATCGCTGCACTTCTCTACTTTTCAGCGTGGCTCGTTTAGCGGTTTCTTTTGCTATCGGCTCTGGTATAGGCTTACTGGCAGTTTTAGCAATTGGTTTATCAATAGCATTACTGCTAGGCTGTTTGTTTGAGGGGCTATGCTTGTCTTTTAAATAAGCTTTATGCTCTCTATTGGTACGCCAAGACTTACTAAATCTATTGCTATCAATCTGCTCAACGATGGACTCAACCTCGTCTTCAGTCAGTATCTTATCTTGCTTCTTCTTCACATAAGATACCATACCACCTGTCAATACGTGTTCGGGTAGCTCATCACGGGTTTTTAGCTCGCACTCACCGATGAAAGCAATCATCGAATGAAAATAGCTCAACTCCAATCCTAATAAATCTGCAAGCGTCTTAATATGCAAGTAGTTTTGGCGCAATGGGTTTTGGAATTTGTATTTGCTTCCATTTGGGAATACTTGTGTCCACTGTCTTTGTTTCTCGCTACCATATATCCAGCCTTTGTAGTTTTTGGTTTCGATGACAAAGATACCGTATACAGAGACGATAATATGGTCGATTTGAGTGCTACCGCCATTTGCTCTTGGCAAGGTAATACCGTTTAGTCGGTGATAAACGTTTTTTTCAAGCTTAAGCCACATGGCAACGTTGATGACGGTTTCGCCTAGGAAACCTTTGAAGCTGGATTTTAGGGACATTGTTTCTTACTCTATCGATAGTATCTACTTAATTGGCACTTACACCAAACATTCATTTAATATAACCAGTAAACTGACCTTTTAGCGACTCACTCCATTGTCTGATATAGTCCATTTGCTTATTTACTGTAGTTAATTTATCTAGATCATCATAATGGTTAAAAGTCCCAACTCTGTTAGTGCCTCGCTTTCCCATTTCAACGATATAGCCAACTTTTCATTGTGACATTTGCTGACCCATACTTGAGCACACAAAATCTAATCTACATCCATTGATACATATAACAATGCTTTTAGGCTCTAGTAGCGCCCTTAGTCCGAATAGTGCTGTATAAAAATCACTACCTTGAAATTTATACCTACCAAGTCCGGCCAATACAAGAGTTAGTCCAACATTTTCAGCAGAATCCGAATAGCTTTCAAATATTAACTCAGCACTTTCTTTAATTTTATTGTTATAGATAGCTACTTTTTGATGCATGATATTCATCTTTGTGTCCAGCCTATATAATTTTTTCTTTCGGATTATAGACATCTTTTTCAAGCTTTAGCCACATGATGACGTTGATAACGGTTTCACCTAGGAAACATTTGAAGCTGGATTTCAGGGACATAATAGCGATCTTTAGAATGGTTATAGAATGTGCTAAGCGCAATAACAAAACTCTTTAAATTTAATTGATCAGTACTCTCTTACGATGCTTTAAAGGCTTGGCATAAGCAGAAGAACATGATCTGATATGTTTATAAAAACTCTTATAAACCCGATCATACTCTTCATCAAGCTGTTTAAGTGCATCTAAAGTACTATCGTTAGGGTTAATTTCATATTCATACTGTGCATTTATCAGGTCTCCTCCTGCATTTAAAAACAACTCATATTTTTTCTCAAGCTCTGGAAAATATAAAGCTATCAATATTTCTATCTTGCCACCTTCTCTGTAAAATTCATCAACATCTAAAGCTTCATCGCAATTGCTTGAAAAACTTTTGGATTGAACTTCCTGAATAATGGCTGCAAAATCAACTAGTCTAAAAACTACTTCCTCAAACTTTATTCTTAAAAAGGCTTCATACTCTTTTTTGCGTTCAGATCTCTGAGTAATGAGAATACCGCATAGTCCAAATATTCCGATTATGCAGGCTGCTATCAAGCCTTCACTTAGTTCAATCTGTTTTAGCCATGTAATAGCGTTTGTCAGCTCGATACTATCCATCTAATTTTTCCAATTCTGTAGTTATATAATTTATTTTTATATGAGAGCTGCACAAGAAATAAAACTTATCTTTGTAAGCAATCAATCTATTCTAATTTACCACTAAATCATTATATTGAGGCACAGAATTTAGTACTGGTTGCAGCAGTTATTTTACCAATAACCATATTGATAAAAGCAGACCAAAAGAAAAGCCAAAAATTAAATCACAAAAAAAGCCACCAGATTTCTCTGATGGCTTTTTTTTAAATACTAATTAAGTCAGGCTAATTAAACCAAACTATTCACCGCTTCAATCACAGCGTCAGTCGTGATACCGAACTCTTTATACAAGTCGCTAGCAGGAGCAGATTCGCCATAAGTCGTCATGCCGATGACTTTGCCATCTAGACCAACGAACTTATACCAGTAATCTACATGCGCGGCTTCTACTGCGACGCGAGCACGGATGTTGGCAGGCAATACCGCTTCGCGATAGCTAGCATCTTGCTCAACAAAAATCTCAGCACATGGCATAGACACCACACGTACGCCAACGCCATTTGCGCTCAACGCCTGATACGCTTCCATCGCTAGGCCAACTTCTGAACCTGTCGCGATGATGATGGCTTGTAGCTCGCCCTGCTCTTTTGCCAGTACATAACCACCTTTGGTGATGTTCGCTACTTGCTCACTGTCACGTGCTTGATGTGGCAAGCTTTGACGGCTAAAGATCAATGCTGATGGGTTGTTTTCTGATTTGATCGCTTCTACCCACGCGCTGGCAGATTCAGTCGCATCACAAGGACGCCATGTACGTAGGTTTGGCGTGGTACGTAGGCTAGTCAATTGCTCAACTGGCTGATGCGTTGGGCCATCTTCACCCAGACCGATAGAGTCATGCGTATAGACATGGATGACGCGCTGCTTCATCAATGCGCCCATACGTACCGCGTTACGTGCGTATTCCATAAACATCAGGAACGTCGCTACGTAAGGGATAAAACCGCCATGCAATGCAATACCATTGGCAATCGCAGTCATACCGAACTCGCGCACACCGTAATAGATATAGTTGCCGTTAGCGTCTTTTTCGATGCCTTTCGCGCCTTTGAATAGCGTAAGGTTCGAGCCAGCTAGATCCGCTGAACCGCCTAGCAATTCTGGCAATAACGGCTGCAAGCTGTTGATAGCATTTTGGCTAGCTTTACGACTAGCAACATCACCGCCCGCTTCTTGCGTTTGCTGAATATAAGCTTGCGCTTGGCTGCCAAAGTCAGCGGGCAACTCGCCATTTAGACGGCGTGATAGTTCTGCGGCAAGCTCTGGATAGGCTTTTTTATACGCTTCAAAGTCTGCATCCCAGTTTTTCTGTTGTACGTCGCCTTTGGCTTTAGCATCCCATGCTTCATAGATTTCGTCAGCTAATTCAAACGGTGCATGTTTCCAAGACAATGCATCACGCGTCAGGGCAATTTCGTCATCACCGAGTGGCGCGCCATGACTGGCGGCTAGACCTTGTTTATTCGGGCTACCCGCACCGATCGTGGTTTTACAAATAATTAGACTTGGCTTAGTAGTCTCTGCAATGGCTTGCTCCGTTGCTTGCGTGATCGCATCAGTATCGTGACCATCAACATTGATCACTTGCCAACCGTAAGACTCAAAACGCGCTTCGGTGTCATCGGTGAACCAGCCTTCGACATTACCGTCGATTGAGATACCATTATCATCGTAGAAGAATACCAATTTTCCGAGCGCCAACGTGCCAGCGAGCGAGCACACTTCATGACTGATACCTTCCATCAAGCAGCCATCGCCTAGGAATGCATAGGTGTGATGATCGACGATATTGTGACCGTCGCGGTTGAACTGTGCAGCTAGGGTTTTTTCTGCGATTGCAAAGCCAACGGCATTGGCAATACCTTGTCCTAGTGGACCAGTCGTCGTTTCTACACCAGGCGTGTAGCCAAGTTCAGGATGGCCTGGGGTCTTTGAATGCAACTGACGGAAACCTTTTAGGTCATCAACGCTGACATCATAACCTGATAAATGTAGCAATGAATAAATAAGCATCGAGCCATGACCGTTTGACAGTACAAAGCGATCACGGTTGTGCCAATTAGGATCAGCTGGATTGTGCTTCAAAAATTTGCGCCACAAAACTTCGGCAATATCAGCCATACCCATTGGCGCACCCGGATGTCCAGAGTTGGCTTTTTGAACCGCGTCAAACGACAGTACACGGATGGCATTGGCTAGTTTACGTTCGCTAATTGGAGCTGGCATAGAGTGTCCTAATATTCGAATGAGTCGTATAAAGATAAGAGGAAGGTTTACTCAAAGGATAATCCACCAAAAACGCGGCGGGCGTCCTCAGTGGATAGGCTATAAAATAAAAATGCAATTTTAACATATTTGCTATGAGCCTAGCCAAAAATGCGGTGACAAGACCGTTTATATTTAGCAATGACTCATATCAGTTTTGTTAAACGATAAGCAATGACGGACTTTGATTTAAGTTATAAATAACAAGCTGCAAGTGACCTAAGTGACAGGCAGCTCATTACTTACAGTCAATTTATTAAACTGAAATAGTCTCAGCACCGCCCATAAACGGACGTAATACTTCTGGAATCGTAATGCTACCGTCAGCATTTTGATGATTTTCCATCACTGCTAGTAGCGTACGACCAACCGCTAAACCTGAACCATTTAAGGTATGCGCGAGGCTGGTTTGCTTGCCATCTTTGACACGCGTACCCATACGGCGCGCTTGGAAGTCACCACAGTTAGAGCAGCTAGAGATTTCACGATACGTATCTTGGCTTGGTAGCCATACTTCAATGTCATAGGTCTTTTGTGCGGCAAAACCCATATCGCCCGTACATAGTTGTACTGTACGGTATGGCAACTCAAGCTGCTGCAAGATATATTCGGCCTGCCCTGTCATCGCCTCTAGCAAGTCATCAGATTGCTCTGCGGTGCCAACATTAACCATTTCCACTTTTTCAAACTGATGCTGACGAATCAAGCCACGCGTATCACGCCCGTGTGAGCCCGCTTCACTACGGAAACATGGCGTATGCGCGGTGAATTTTAGCGGTAGCTCTTTGATATCCAAACGCTCGCCGCGTACCAAATTAGTCATTGGCACTTCAGCGGTTGGAATCAAATAAAAATCCATCTCATCATTATTCGTGTGATTGCTCAGCTTAAACAAATCATCTTCAAACTTAGGCAACTGACCCGTCCCTTTTAGACTATCGCTATTGACGATATAAGGCACATAGGTCTCAAGATAGCCATATTTCATGGTATGGGTGTTGAGCATGAATTGGATCAGTGCGCGGTGTAGCTGCGCCAATTGACCTTTTAGCACGTTAAAGCGGCTACCAGTCAATTTGGTCGCTGCTTCAAAGTCAAGCATACCAAGCGTCTCGCCGATATGAGTATGATCTTGAATTTCAAAATCAAACGTACGCGGCGTGCCCCACTTACGCACTTCTACGTTATCGTCTTCTGACGTACCGACTGGTACATCTGCCGCTGGTATATTCGGAATCTGTAGCGCCGCTTGAGTGAGTCGCTCTTGTAAGGTGCGTAGCTCGTCTTCAGCAGCTTTAATCTCACCGCTGACACTTTGCATCTCAGCCAATAGCTCACTGGCATCTTCGCCTGATTTTTTTAGGGCACCGACTTGCTTAGCGCCAGCGTTACGGCGCGATTGCAACTCTTCTGTTTTGACTTGTAGAGACTTGCGCTCGGATTCAATCGACTGCCAAAACTCCATATCAAGCGTGTAGCCACGAGTGGCCAGTTGCTGTTGTAAATCGCTTAAATCGCCGCGTAAGAGTTTTGGATCAATCATAATCGTTGCCTGTAACACTAAGAGTGAATAAGAAGTTTAAACATTATTAGTATAATTATTGGTCAGCTTATACTTATTGCAAAGCTTGATAACTCAATAACTACCTTGCCATGCTGCCATATTTTTTATCAAACTATATGGGTGCCGCTATCATACCAAGACCCAGCAGATTTGACCATGCTTTGAGCTTTTTTGAGCGCTTTTAGCGTGATTTTGGGCTACTACTTTCATTATTCACAGTCAGTTATGCTTACCGGAAATGCATATCCTAAAGTTCAACTTACTTTAATAAGGCTCATCTACCTTTATTAAAGCCATTAATATCGCCGCTATCAGTGAACAGAACCGCTTATATGTTTCATTTAAGAGTACTTTTCGGTAAGATAAGCGCATACCTTTATTTACCTACAGCCAAGTAGTACATCACGACTTGGCTTTGGCGATGTAAACCCAACACTTTTAACACAAGCATCTGAGAAACCTTTATGGCCCTGTATCCTTACACGCTCCAACCTGTCGCCTTAAACCTGACTGAAGCTGAATTTCTTCAAGCCCAATATGAACTGTTTGCCAGTGCCAGCCCCTCTTTTGGTCTGTCGAGCTTTAAGACCAAAGAATGGATCATTATGGCTGTGGTTGTGGTACTCGCTATTGCAGGACTGATCTTTGTAACAGGCTATTCAACCATCATTTTTTGGTTGATGCTGGTTGGTGTGGTGATTTATCTGTTGGCGCGTACTTTAGGCTTTAGGTGGTATGTAAAAAGAGAATTTGAAAAACAAATTGCTGATCAAGAGATGCCAGATGAAATGCGCCAAATGAAGCTAGGTGTACAAAAACATGGTCTAGTCATGGCGATGCCAAGCAACCAGCCTGAGATGATGAAAAACTCGCAAATGCGCGGTATGCAAATGCGTGCAGGTGCGACCCAGCAAGCGGTTATTCCGTGGACTGCTATCAAGAGCTGGGATGAGACTGACGACTATATCTTTATGATGTTTGAGATGAAAGGTCAACAAGGTAGCCAAATTCTTCCGAAACGTTTGCAAGCGCAAAAATTCCCTATCGATACGGTACGTCAACATTTACAAGAAGTGGTTCCGGTTAAAGGCTTAAATCCTGAAAACTTGCAGCCGCCAGCATAATGGCTATTAGCTCTCTCTATTGTTTAGAAAAACGATAGAGAGACTCAATTATAGTTTTATAAAATCAATCGTAAAATTGCATTTATTATATTCAACTTATTAATGATAGTTTGCTATTATTATAAGCATCAAAGGAAGAGCTAGAGCTTATATAGATATTAATAAAAGTTAAGATATTTTTATTTCTATATCAATTAACTACTACTCGTCTTTCTTTAGTTTCATATAACAACACTCACACTATAAGGACAATATTATGAGTAATACTAATAACGCTACTAACCAGATCGGTCTAGAAAAAGCTGACATGAGCGAAGTCATCGCTCAATTAAACAACCTGCTATCAACGTATCATGTGTTTTACTTAAACGTACGTGGCTATCATTGGAATGTAAAAGGTGAGCATTTCTTTACTTTGCATCCAAAGTTTGAAGAATTATACACAGCGCTGCAGTTACAGATTGATGAGATCGCTGAGCGTATCTTGACTCTTGGTGGTACACCACTTCACGCTTATAGCGATTTTGTACAACACACTAGCATCAGCGAAGACAAAAACGTCAAAGATGGTACATCTTGCGTTAAAGGCGTGGTAACTGGTTTACAAGCCTTAATCGCAGAGCAGCGTCAAGTATCCTCATTAGCAGCAGAAAGCGATGATCAAGGTACCGCTGACCTGGTCGATGCCTATGTTCAAGAGCAAGAGAAACTGGTATGGATGTACAATGCATTTTTGGGTTAATACTTTATTAAGCTGATTATATATCGCTTAAATTAAGCCAAATAATAGTAAAACTTAGAACCATAAAAAAGCACCCAGTTGGGTGCTTTTTTATTATCATTCTTTCACAAAGAACTAATTTATTGTTGAATCCATTGACGCATCTTTTCACGCTCAGCAGGCGTTGCTTGTAGCCAAATCTGCATAAATGAATCTAAGGTATTGGTAGAGGTATTCACACTCGTAGTTTGCTTGATATTGGTCGTACCAACATTGGCATTGTTTGGCATTACTGCTGGTTGATCCAATGCTGCTATCGCACGTTGGTTTTGTAGCTCGGCATCGCCCGCCCCACCGAACACACCACCTAGCGCCTTACCAAGTCCTGAAAGCAGTCCACCTTGATTACCAGCCATACCCTGTTGACTTGCGATAACCGTGTTGTTCTGCTGGATAGCGAGTGTTGGCTGCTTAGCATAATCTTTAGCGGCTTCGTAATCTTCTGGCTGGTTCGGCATCGTCAAACGATACGTTTGGTTATCTGCCAATTCCGCCGTCACGCTGACGTTACCTGAACGCAGATAATCATGCTCATCACGCAGCAAGTTATACAAGCGGTCATACTTAGCAGTGATAGCGTGTTGACCCGGCTGGAGCGTGAACTTCTTGGTTAATGGTTGAAAAGCGCTCTGCTGAACTTCTTGTCCATTGATGGCAGTCACTTTGATATGGTCATCAACCAATAGCGTCACAGCGGCTTGTGACATCATAGAGACTGAGGTCATACCCACAAACAACATACCAATAGTCAATTTTTTTAGCAAAGGAGCATTCGATTTCATAGGTTATTCCATTAATAGTGAAAGCAGGTTGGATAAAAAGTTCGTATTCTTACTGTTATTTGTATTTTTACTGCTAAAAATCAAGTGGCATCGTATGTTGGTCTTGATCCGTCGTCTCGTTGTCTACTTGCGTCTCTTGGGCTATATCAGCCAGCTCTGCTGCGAGTGTTTGCTCATCAATGGTACGTAGTGCGTCACTTATCACCGCTTTTGATATATTACTGCGGCCAAGGTTAGAGAACATTGGCTGAATATAATTAAGCACTTCCATCATTGCACCGATACGATGTGGCCCTTCAGTCAATAAATGATTGATAATCCGATCATCAAATTGCCAGCCGCGCCGACGCAAAATGGACTGAAGCAATGCCTGACGGTCTGCTAAATCATGACCAGTAGGCACTTTGAAGGCTGGTGCTTGTGCCAAACGCGTCAATAAATCTCTCAGTTGAAATGGCAAGTCACCTGCTGGCTTATTGGCCGCAAATAAAAGCTGGCGCTGACCTTCGCGGCTACGGTTGATCAGATGAAATAGCGCTTCTTGCCATTGGCTACTTTGCTCAAGCACTTCTAAATCATCGATAGCAATCAGATCAAAGTTTTCTAAAGAAGATAGTACATGGACATCGGTATGGATCAATTCATTGAGTGACAGGCAAATTGCTGATTTGTCCATTTCAATAAATGACTCACAAATAGCGGAGAGCAAGTGAGACTTACCCGTCGCAGGGCTACCAAACAGGTATAACTGACCAATGAGGCCGACATGTAATTGCCGCACTGCATCAATAATAGACATCCAACCGGGACCGGCAAAGTCGCTGAGACTTGCATCATGCTTAATGTCCAGATTGAGACTTAGCTGTGCTTCTGCCATGAATCATCAACTCGTGTTGCGTAGTGCAATATAAAAGTGCAGTAGAAAAAGGAATAAATTGCTATTCGGTACTATCCATACTACCTGATAAAAATGTGTGCAGTGGATATATAGCTTTTTTATGATGGATGAATTGCCTTAATCAGGCTAATCTTGATAAAAAAATATAGCAACGGCTGATACGATCAACACTGCGACTATATATAACATATTTGCAAAATGACTGACAAGTCTTTTACCTACTAAGCCTTATCAATCATTTGCTTTGTGCTTCCCATTTGTACGCTATCTACTCACTATATTCAATAATAGAATATTTACTTCTTCTCAAACAATAGCAGTTGTTTACGACCTTTATAAAAATCTGTCGTGCGATAATAAGCATATAGGTGGCGAAACAATACATTCAAGACAGCAGAGACCGGTAGCGCGATTAACATACCCACAAAACCCAATAGACTGGCGCCTGCCAATACCGCAAAGATAACCCATAATGGTGATAAACCAATCTTATCACCTAATAGTAGCGGCTGCAGAATATAACCTTCTGCGGCTTGTCCGACTAAAAACGCCCCAACGACCAATAACAGATAAGTCCAATCCAACCCAAACTGAAACAAGCAGGCGATGATAGCGGCCACAAATCCAATGCCAAAACCCAAGTAAGGCACAAAGCTAGCAATACCAGCCACCATACCGATGATAAGTCCAAGCTCTAGACCAATAAGCTGCAGCTGTATTGCATAAATAGCACCCAGCAGCACCATCACCAACAACTGACCTTTAATAAACGCCATCAATGCCTGATCGCACTCTTTGGCGATGCCAATGACTTGTTTGCAGTATGCTCCCGGTATCGCCATCTTCCACGTCTGTAAACGCTGATCCCAATTGAACAAAAAATAAAACGTTAAAATTGGCACCAACACGATCAGTCCTGCACTGTTAATAAAGTTCATACTTGAAGTCAGTACTTGGCTCATCATGGTACTGGCATCAGCAAACTTATAATTCGTTTGCATATACTCGACCAGCGTCTCAGAAAAATCCTTAGACTCTAACACAGGCAATTGAAAACGAGTATTGCTGTTAAACCACTCTCGTACTACTTGGTTATACCAGCCAGATATCTTAGGTAGATACTCCCAAGCGGCTTGCAGCTGATGCCACAATGTCGGTACCAACCACCAGAGCAACAGCGCCATCCCTACAGTGATGGTAGAGTAAACAATAATAATTGCGATCCAACGTCTGAGATGTTTTGACAATCGCTTTACCAAAGGATTGAACAAGTAAGCCAGCATAAAAGCAAATATAAACGGCACAATGACTGGTATCATCAGGTAGAGAAGGAACAGCGCCACAACCAAAGCGACGACGATAAATAAACGTCTGAAAAAAGGGTCGATTGGTTGGTTCATCATGATAAGTAATCCTATACGTGGGCTGATTTGAGATAGTGACAAAAATTGCGGTACTTGAGCCGTCAGGAGTCGTAAATTTAGCGTTTTATTATCGCAGAGTACAACAAAAAATCAGTCATTTTTTGTTTCTTAACCGCTTATTTACCACTTAATGCAAATCTTAGCCAAATATTGGCAAGTTGCTTTGCGAGTACGGTCTGTTTTTGGGTATAATGCGCGCACTATCTTTAAACTTTGCCTTTAAACCTTATCTCGCTGATTTTAGCGTGATTGACTCCCTTACTTTTTAATTCCAATTATCTATCCCCAACTGTGAGATGACTATGAGTGACAAGCCTTCTTTAAGCTACAAAGACGCCGGCGTTGATATCGATGCAGGCGATGCTTTGGTTCAGCGAATCAAGTCCGTTGCAAAAGCCACTACTCGTCCTGAAGTCGTGGGTGGACTTGGCGGTTTTGGTGCGTTATGCCGTATCCCAACAGGTTACACTTCTCCGTTATTGGTGTCTGGTACTGATGGTGTGGGCACCAAACTAAAATTGGCATTACAGCTCAATCGTCACGATACCATCGGTATTGATTTGGTCGCGATGTGCGTCAATGATTTGTTGGTTTGCGGTGCAGAGCCACTATTTTTCTTAGATTACTACGCAACAGGCAAGCTGGATGTTGATGTAGCTGCGACTGTGGTCACTGGTATTGGCGATGGTTGTAAACTTGCTAACTGTGCGCTTATCGGCGGTGAAACTGCTGAAATGCCAGGTATGTATCAAGACGACGATTATGACCTCGCAGGATTCTGCGTGGGCGTGGTTGAAGAAAGCGAGGTCGTGACTGGTGACAACGTTGCCGAAGGCGATGTCCTGATTGCATTGGCTTCAAGTGGCGCACACTCAAATGGCTACTCACTGGTACGTAAAGTGATCGAAGTTAGCGGTGTGGATGTTACGAGTAGCGATGAGCAACTAGACGGTCAACCTATTCAAGATGCCTTGATGGCGCCTACTCGTATCTATGTTAAAGCCATCAAAGCATTGCAAGATACCCTTGGTAGCCCAGCGCTTCATGCTATGTCACACATCACAGGTGGCGGTCTCACTGACAACTTGCCACGTGTGCTCCCTGAAGATCTAGCTGCCAGCATCGATACGAGCAGCTGGCAGTTCTCAGAGTTATTCACTTGGTTACAAACTCAAGGCAATATTGAACAAAGTGAGATGTACCGTACCTTTAACTGCGGCGTTGGTTTTGTCATCGTGGTGCCTAAAGACAAAGCTGAAGCAACGATCAAGACATTGACTGACGCTGGTGAAAACGCTTGGCAACTGGGCGAAATGGTCAAACGTGAAGCCGATGCCGTGGTATACCGTTAATGTCATTTGATAAGACAAGCCAACCCGTTAAGCCATTACGCATTGCCGTTTTGGTCTCAGGAAGTGGTAGCAACCTACAAGTGCTAATAGATGCCATGCAAGCAGGTGCACTACCGATTGAGATCGTTGGTGTTATTAGTAATCGCGACGATGCTTATGCGTTGACACGTGCGACCGATGCAGCCATTCCAGTTGCAGTATTGTCACATGTTGCTAGTGGCAAACGCATGGGTATTAAGACCTTTGAAGCTCATGCCAACGAACAGCTTGTCGCATGGCAACCTGATCTGATCGTTTTGGCTGGTTTTATGCGCGTGCTCAGTGGCTCATTTATTGATAATGCGCCTGCACCGATGATTAACTTACACCCTTCTCTATTGCCAGTTTATAAAGGGCTAGATACGCATCAGCGAGTATTGCAAGCAGGTGATCGCTATCATGGCTGTAGTATTCATAAGGTGACAGCGGAGCTGGATGCAGGTCAGGTATTGACCCAAGCCGTACTGAGTGTCGACATCAACGATACGGCAGAGAGCTTACAGTCACGGGTACAGAAGCTTGAGCACAAGCTTTTACCGTGGACGATATTGCTGCTAGCAAAAAATGTCTTGTCACTTGAGGTAGATAGCACCTCCTCACAGGCTGCAAACTACTTGCCAACCCTGCCATTGCAGTTATTTATCACTTCGTAGAATATAAGTAATGCATAACATATAGACAGATAAAACCTTTGGTTGTTTAAGCTATTTTTTACGGTATAAACAACAAAAAGCCCAGCTACTCACAGTGAGTAGCTGGGCTTTTCTTATTCAGTGACCACCTATAAAAGAGTATAAATGGTCATCCATAATGAGTTTCTATCTTCTTAAAATACATGCACTGCTTTAATGTTTACAAACTCTTTGATACCAAATCCACCATGCTCACGACCATAGCCTGAGTTCTTCACACCACCAAATGGCAATGCAGGATTGGCAAGACCGTAACCATTGATATACACCATACCAGTATCGAATTGCTCACTAGCTAGGCGAATCGCTTTTTCTTCATCTTTTGAAAATATAGCGCCACCTAGGCCATAACGACTGTCATTTGCAATGCGCATTGCATCGTCTTGGTCTTTTGCACGAATTAGCGAGGCTACTGGACCAAATAGCTCGTCGTCATAAGCAGGCTGGCCTTTCTCAACGTTCTCTAGGATAGTCGCTGGATAATAACTGCTTTTGCCTTCTGGTAGTTGACCACCAACGGCTATCGTCGCGCCTTTTTTCAAGCTCTCTTCCACTTGCTCATGCAGTTTTTCTTGCAAATCTTTGCGCGCTAATGGACCGATGTCTGAGCTGTCATCCATTGGATCGCCAGCTTTTGTACCTTCAAACTTCTCTACGATACGCTTACGGAATTCGTCATATACGCTATCAACGACAATGAAGCGTTTCGCTGCTACGCAAGTTTCACCATTATTGATTAAACGGGCTTGGGTACAGGTTTCTACAGCGGTTTCGATATCGGCGTCTTCTAGTACGATAAAGGCGTCATTTGAGCCAAGCTCTAGTACTGATTTTTTGATTGCTTTGGCCGCTTGTTGACCAACGATACGACCAGCATCATCACTACCTGTGAGCGTTACGCCGCGTACTTTGTCATTTTCAATCAATTTTTCTGATTGGTCATGATCAATCAAAATCGTACGGAACAAATCATTTGGCAATTCAGACTCGTGGAATATTTTTTCGATCAATAAGCCAGAACCTGTGACGTTTGCTGCATGTTTAAGCAGAACACTGTTACCTGCCATCAAGTTGGCAATGGCATAACGGAATACCTGATACGCTGGGAAGTTCCAAGGCTGCATACCATAGATAACACCAATTGGCTGATAAGTCACGATACCTTTTTTCATGCTTTCGATATCTCGCTCATCATCTGCAAGCGCAGCGACACCATTTTCAGATGTATAGTCACAAATTGCTTTGCAAAGATCTACTTCTTGCTGACTTTGACCATATAGCTTACCACGCTCTTCTGTCATGAGCTTAGATAGCTCTTCTTTATACTCCATTAGTTTGTCACCGATAGACTTGATGACACGACCACGTTCTTCGTGGCTCACAGTACGCCATTCTAAAAATGCATTATGTGACGCATCAACAATCTTGTTAACTTCGTCGTTGCTCATGTAATCATAACTTTTAATATCTTCGCCCGTGGCTGGGTTAACAGTAGTAATATCTGACATGTGGATGTCCTTATTATTTGATTTTATGTATTTAGTATTATTGTCACTTTTAATTATTTGGTGTTACATCGATAGGACAATTTAATAAATGAATCGATAAGTTGTTTTCTATCTGCACTTATCATAACAAGGTATTTGACCAAGAGTTTTACAATATATTGTGAAGTGTGTTGAAGATGTTAATAGTGTGACTGTCTTATTAAGAATAGCTAAATATTGAATAAGACTACATAGCAATACTAAACAAAAAAACCAGCCTAATGGCTGGTTTAGTTCGTTGAATACACCAAATACAGGTTAAACCATAATATTCAAAGTGAGTTAATTACTTACTATAAAATAATTGCTGTTTTATAAAAACTCTCATTAAAACAAGTGATTAATGACAGGTATTTCCTGTGGTGGATTTTCTTCCTCAGCCACCACTTGGCGCGCCACATGCATGATCAATTGACGCAACCAACGGTGAGCAGGATGATGCTGTAACAATGGTGACCATGCCATGGTCAGCTCAAACTCAGGAATAAAAAACGGCGGCTCTTCCATCATGATGCTGTCGTTATTGGCCTGCATTCTTGCCACACGGGTTGGCAACGTCGCTATCAAATCTTTATTTGCGGCAAGCATGGCTGGCATCTGATAGTGGCGGGTGAAGACACTAATTTGGCGTTTTTGGCCCAAGCGTTGCAATGCCTGATCAATAGACCCTAAGCCACCTGATTTTTCTGGGTTAACCCCAAATCCTACGCCCATCCCTGTTTTAGATACCCAAACATGCTGTGCTTTTAGATAGTTTTTCAGATTAAAACGATTGGCATAAGGACTTTCAGACGACAGCAAACAACTAAATGTATCACGCCATACCAAAACCTGATGAAAGCTTTGTGGTATCTCATTAAAACGATTGATCGCCAAATCAACACGCCCCTGCTCCATATCGCGATAAGAGACATCTGAGGGTGTCAAAAAATCCAAAATGACGTTGGGTGCTTCCGAACGTAACGCCTTCACTAGCTTCGGCACCAAAGTCGCCTCAGCATAATCTGACGTCATAATACGAAAAACGCGTGACGTACTATAAGGACGGAATTCAGTGCGCGGCTCTAGGACTTGAGTCAAATCTGCAAGTATCTCACGGATGCGTGGCTGCAACTCAAGGGCGCGCTCAGTCGGTGTCATCCCTTCAGATGAGCGCACCAGCAATGGATCATTAAATAACTTGCGCAGACGGCGCAAGATATTGCTCATGGCAGGCTGGGTGATACCAAGCTGCTCAGCTGCGCGAGTGACGTTTTTTTCTCGTAGCAACACATCTAGATGGACTAATAAATTTAAATCAACCCGCTGCAAATTCATATGTATTTCTCTTAGCTTTTAAAAGATAAGCACCACGGCACGCTTGGTATTATCAGTGCTGAAATGGTGATTTTCGATCTAGGACAGCATAATTTTGCAAATTTTTATTGGTTTTACCGCAAAAGATACTCAGTATAACTCAATTCCATCACCATAAGATACTGTTATAACTACATTATAACCTATAAAAATACTAAAGATAAGTATCATAAATTAGATAAATCTTGGTAAGGCAGTTATAGTGAGTTCCATAAAGGATTTGCGGTACAAACCACAAATCTGAGTTTTATGAACGGGTTATCGTCCAAAAAACAACATAGTCAAATAGTATAGTAATGGTTTATCTCGACAGTGAAACACTACCAAGTGTCAGTATAATTGTAACATCTCTTGTTGCTAATTATGACAACGCTGTTTATTAAATACTCAAACCCCTTTGATAGATGTGGGTAAGCTGAATCAACACTATAAATCAGCAATTATTTGTCAACTGCTGAGTTCAGCAATCTTCTTGTATTCATGCACAGGTTTGTTTAGGGTAAAGAAGACCTTTACGAGATATTGATACCACCACTACCGAATTTATTGACAATACAAATTATTATTTTAACGCTCAATTTATTATTTTTTACACCCTACCAAGGAGACTATAGATGTCAACTGCATATAAATCAGCGATCGACCTAGTACGTGAATTAAAGCAAAAGCACGGCAACTGGCAGAATATTAGCGAGACTGATGCCGCACGTATGATGTCACAAAACCGTTTCAAAACGGGCTTGGATATCGCAAAGTATACTGCAAAAATCATGCGTCAAGACATGGAAGATTATGACAATGATACGTCTCAGTACACACAGTCTCTAGGTGCATGGCATGGTTTTGTGGCACAGCAAACCATGTACGCCAAGAAAAAATACTTCGGCACTACCTCTAAAACTTATATCTATCTTTCAGGTTGGATGGTAGCGGCGCTACGTTCTGAGTTTGGTCCACTACCTGATCAATCTATGCACGAAAAGACGTCAGTACCTAAGCTAATCGAAGAGATCTACACGTTCTTACGTCAAGCAGATGCTAAAGTGTTGAACGACTACTTCCGTGAGCTAAACGCTGCTGAAGAAGCTGGCCAAGACACTTCAGCAATCTTAGAAAAAATCGAAAACTTTGATTCGCATGTTGTGCCAATCATTGCAGATATCGATGCAGGTTTCGGTAACGAAGAAGCCACTTACCTATTGACTAAGCAAATGATTGAAGCTGGTGCTTGTGCCATTCAGGTTGAAAACCAAGTATCTGATGCTAAGCAATGTGGTCACCAAGCTGGTAAAGTCACCGTACCGCATGAAGATTTCATCTCTAAGCTAAACGCTATCCGTTATGCATTCTTAGAGCTTGGTGTTGAAGACGGCGTTATCGTTGCTCGTACTGACTCTGAGGGCGCATCACTCACGCAAAAAATCCCAGTATCAAATGAGCCAGGCGACCTTGCTTCTAAATACATCGATTTCATCGAAATGGAAGAAGTATCTCTTGAAGATGCCAAAGAAAACGATAGCTTACTTAAGCACAACGGCAAACTAGTACGTCCAGTTCGTCTACCTAACGGCCTATATCAATTCCGTGAAGAGACTAACATTGACCGCGTTGTACTTGACTGCGTAACCGCTCTAGAAAACGGCGCTGACCTACTATGGATCGAAACACCGACTCCAGACGTAGAACACATCAAAATGATGGTTGACCGTATTAAAGAGCAACAGCCTAAAGCGAAGCTTGTATACAACAACAGCCCATCATTCAACTGGACGCTCAACTTCCGTAAGCAAGTGATCGCACAGTGGGAAGAAGAAGGCAAAGACATCTCTGCATACAATAAAGATGACTTGATGAGTGCTGATTATGACGGTACTGAGCTTGATGCAGCAGCTGACGTAGCCGCTAAGAACTTCCAACGTGATGCGTCACGTGAAGCTGGTGTATTCCATCACTTAATCACGCTACCGACTTACCACACAACTGCTCTTAGCGTTCATGAACTTGCTAAAGGCTATTTCGGTGAAGAAGGTATGCTTGCTTATGCAGCGGGCGTACAGCGTAAAGAAATTCGCGAAGGCATCTCTTGTGTTAAGCACCAAGCAATGGCTGGTTCTGACCTTGGCGATGACCACAAAGAAATCTTCTCAGGCGATAACGCACTGAAAGCTGGCGGTGGCAAGAACACGATGAACCAGTTCTAATAACTGACAGACTAGCAGTATTTATTAAAAAACCGTCCTACATCATGTAGGGCGGTTTTTTATTGCGGTTTAAATAATCAGAGAGTGGTAGACTAATAATTATCAAGCAAAACCGTAAATCAAAGCCATCAGTCAGAATTATTAGGAGCTAATATGCAAGAGATAGAGCTGAAGTTTTTGGTACCAGAGTCACGTCTAAAGGGTTTAATGCGTCAAGCAAAAGTTAAATCCTCACAAGTGACACCACTGGCTGCACACTATTACGATACCCCTGATCAGCAGCTTGCACAGGCAGGTATTGGTTTGCGTATTCGCAAAGAAGGCGATACTTGGGTACAAACCATCAAAGCTGGTGGCGATGGCATTGCCGCTCGTTTGGAGCACAATGCTGTGTTAGACGACAAACAAGTACAGGAAATGCTTGATAATAACGAGCTGATGCCTGATTTGACGATATATGCAGACACTCCTGTCGCCTCTGCGCTGGCTGAGTTTAAACTCAAAAAGTTAGCAAAAAACCTAACAAGACTGTATGTTACCGACGTCGAGCGCACCACTCGATTGCTCACAGAAGATAATAGTGACGAAACTGATAGTTGTATCGAGATGGCTTACGATCATGGAGAAATTGTCCATGGTACTGACGACTCTCAGCGAAAAACCATTCAGGAGATAGAGTTCGAATTGGTGTCAGGAGATATAGATTTTTTATTTACGACAGCCAAAACATGGTGCAAACGCTACAAGCTGTGTCTATCTACCGTGACCAAAGCTGAGAACGGTGGCTTGCTCATCAACGGACAGAACCACAGTCCAGCAGTTGGCGCTGACCTAAGCCAACTAGATGTGAATAAAGACAGTAGCATGCCCGCCTTTATACGAGCAGCCGTACATAACTGTCTATTACAGATATTACCAAATAGTAGTGCTATCGTCGCTGGAAGCATTGATCACGAGCATATTTTGCAAACACGCATCGGTATTGATCGTATGCAAGCTGCATTAACCGCATTTGCTGACTTTTCCGGTGAAATAAACCCAGAATGGCTACCGATACTAAAGCAAACCTCAACCTTGCTTGACAATTATTACCAACTCGCTCATATCGAAGCCTATATCGAACCTGAGCTACAGGCACTCGGAGCCCCTACTGTTGACTGGACAACAGATATCGAAGATATAAAAATCACACCGATCAATACATTGCAAGCCAATGACTTTCAGCTCACCTTGCTAGAGCTGATTGCCTTTACCATGAGTGACCCTAGTATTGATCCTCAAGCGGATAAACTTGCTCTCGACAAGCTAGCAAAAATTCTATCGAAACAATATAAGAAGTGCCTCAAAGCAGATAAAAAAACTGATGCAGTAAGTGATACCGAGATTGTGAGCGATGATGTAGATGTTGATACGGATATCTCTGAGGATAATCAGGACGAAGCGCTACTATGCGATCACCTAAAAGCGTTACGCTACATAAGTGAGTTCTCTGCGCCTTTGTTAAGTAAGAAAAAAGCTAAGAAGAAAACCAAACGCTGGTTAAAGCGTCTGATAAAAGCGCAAATAGCGCTAGAGCAACGCAATGATGACAATCAATATCAACAGTTTTACGCGCTAAAATCGGCGACAGATGTTAATGCACTATATGGTGCAGGTTGGTTTGCTGCAATGCTAACGAATGACCCAAGTTATATCGAAACACGTTTGGCAAAATTTAGAGACAGCTCAACATTTTGGTAAAACGTATGACTCGGTAAAGATACCTCGATAAAGATATATTACTTAATGAAAAGGACAGCTTTTATCAATGAAGCTGTCCTTTTTTATAAATAAACCATTTTATTTTTTCGCTTTGATTTTATCGTTCAATATTTATACCTTTCACTACCATCCTTAGCCGTCATCGGATTTTTTGGGCTCAAATACCGATAAATAAATATGCTATAGAAATATAGAAATAATAAGCAAGATTAATCTTAGTTAATCTGCAACGATCATTACTGGCATACCTTCTTCGACTTGCTCAAATAATTCCACGATATCTGTATTACGCATACGTATACAGCCATGTGAAAGCGGTATACCCATCGGCTCAGTATCTGGTATGCCGTGGATATAGATGTAGCGCTCATAAGTATCACAGCCGCCTTGACTGTTGCTACCTTTATTCGAGCCTTCTTCCAAACCGCTCAACCAAAGAATACGGCTCAGTATCCAATCACGCTTGGGATGTAACGTGCCAAGAGCGGCATCATACACCTCGCCAGTTGGCACACGGCCCACAAACACAGCATTCATAGGCTCACTGCCGCCTATTTTTTTTGCAATACTATGCTGACCAAGTGGCGTGCAACCGCTATCTTGCTGGCTACCAATACCATTCTTTGCCGTAGAGACGGTATATTCAGTGACCTCAGCTTGCTGCTTATGGATTGTTAATGTCTGCTTAGCAATGTTAATCACTAGATGCTTATTAAAAGTTTCATTATTCGTCATAAATGCTTCTCGCTATCAGTCATCCATAAGATGACTGTTAAGGTAATTGGTAAAACTGATTCAAAATTTCTATTATCAAGGGATTGTGTCAATGCTTTTGGCACCGTAATATAGAGGCACACTTTTTGATGCTAGCAGATTATGACGACTATTTCACCGACACGTGTGTCGATGTATGATTTTTTATATCATGATACCAAGCCTATGCTGCCACTTTTGGCTGATGCCGCACAGCTTTCGTTGCCACAAGCGAGGCTGGCAATGGATGCCAGTTTACAAGCTATTGTGAGCGCACTTCTTGCCTATCAGCAGCAACATCAAGGACAAGCACTCAGCAAAAGGCTATTTGGACGTGCTGCTGTCAAAGAGTTACGACAATACAACTCCATGAATTTTGCGACTCTCAAGGCGACGTTATATCACCGAAACGATGCGGCAGATGCCGTTTTTAATAACAGCGCCCGTGTGATAAAAATCAGTGACCATATTGCTGAAGATATTCATGCAAAAACACAGCAAGTTCAAATCTTACTCACCTCTTTATGCGTGATTGTCCTTCGAGAATTGGCTATCTTGGCAGAATACAGTCAACTCGATAGTGACGAGATGAATAAATGGTTTGCCCTACAACCACAGTTTTTGTCCGCAGCACGGTTTAGCAATGAGCAAACGCAAGCAGTGCCTACTCTTGAGTCAGAGCGTGCTAACAGCGAGCCGGCTACACTGACAGAGTCTATAGAAGACAAAGAACCTTTGGAAAATCATGCGGAGAGTGCAGAACTCAAGCTATTACACGCTGAGCAGTTATCAAGCACCCCGCCACCTTTTGATAGCCACTGGTACGAGTTGACAGGGTTCGAACCTAAAAACCATGAACCTGTACAAGACATGCAATTGGCAACGGGTAATTACCTAAAAGCCATTGGTCGCTCACCGGATAACTTGCCGCAGGGTCGTCATAACGACATGCTGGTATTTGAAGAGATGCACGCTATTGCTTTGCCACATCAGCGTTGGTTATTACAGCTGGCGAAAATATCTGATATCTATCTTAGTCGAAATCGACTGCGCATCAACTCTGAACCCGCCAATCCACCAAAGCCGCCGTTGGTAAGCTTAGGATTAATCGGTGGCAATAATGATAACACGCCAGCGACAACGAGCGAGAAGCCGATAGAATATGACGCTTCAACGCCGCTTTGGAAAAACCCTGTCATTCTTATTATTATACTTGTCATTGGTGTACTGGGGGCGCTTGCTACTCTCAAATATCAATCGCAAAAATCTGATGGCGTCGTGCTCGCCACCGAAGAGATATTAGAACAAGATATTACTGATGAACGTCAGCAACAAGATGTCGCTATTGTAAGGATGGACGATGAAGAGTCTGATATAGGAGCTGCAAAAGCTCAATAAAGACATGTGCTGTTAATAAAGTAATGTTCAAAACAGAGGCTTGATAGAAACGCATCAGCCATAAAAAAAAGAGGCGCTATTTATATAGGCCTCTTTTTTACTGCTTTCGAGCTAAATACTTAATTAACTACGTACAATCGAAATGCTTATTTAGACAAATCACGACCACGGCTAGCTTCGATAGCCAAACGTAGACCATTTAGACGGATAAAACCTTCTGCGTCTTTTTGATCGTAAGCACCCGCATCATCTTCGAACGTTGCGATTTTTTCATCAAATAACGAATCATCTGACTTACGACCGACGACGCTCACAGCACCTTTGTATAATTTTACACGTACCGTGCCGTTGACGTATTCTTGTGATTTGTCAATCAATGCCTGTAGCATCATACGCTCAGGGCTGAACCAATAGCCATTGTAGATGATTTTTGCATAGCGTGGCATGAGCTCATCTTTTAGATGGGCGGCTTCACGATCAAGTGTTAGTGACTCGATACCGCGATGCGCTTTTAGCATAATTGTGCCAGCTGGCGTCTCGTAGCAACCACGTGACTTCATACCAACATAACGGTTTTCAACGATATCTAAACGGCCGATACCATGTTTGCCGCCGATTTCATTCAGCTTAATCATGACTTCATAAGGCTTTAGTGCTTCGCCATCGATAGCAACGATATCGCCTTTCTTGTATTCTAATTCTAGATATTGCGCTTCATCAGGCGCGTCTTCTGGGCTGACAGACCAACGCCACATGTCTTCTTCTGCTTCAGTGTACGGCTCTTCTAGAACGCCACCTTCATAAGAGATATGCAGTAAGTTGGCATCCATTGAATAAGGAGATTTTTTCTTATTGCCTGCATAATCGATTGCGATATCATGCTCTTCGGCATATTGCATCAAGCTTTCGCGGCTTGATAAATCCCACTCACGCCAAGGAGCAATCGTTACCACGTCTGGTGACAAAGCGACAGCACCTAGCTCAAAACGAACTTGGTCATTACCTTTACCAGTCGCGCCATGACTGATGGCATCGGCATTGTGTTCTTTAGCAATCTCAACCAAACGCTTAGCGATTAGTGGACGGGCGATAGACGTACCGAGTAAATACTCACCTTCATAGATAGCATTGGCACGGAACATCGGGAATACGTAATCGCGGGCAAACTCTTCGCGCAAATCTTCGATATGAATGTGCTTGATACCCATTGCTTGAGCTTTGGCTCTTGCTGGCTCAACTTCTTCGCCTTGACCGATATCAGCGGTAAAGGTGATCACTTCCGCATCATAGGTTTCTTGCAGCCATTTAGCGATGATTGAGGTATCAAGACCACCTGAGTATGCCAATACGATTTTATTAATATTTTTTGGATCAAGTTGAGCCATGAAAAACTCCTGTTATGAGAATTTAGTTTTAGTAAACGCGCTAAGATCAAATCGAAAGCAAGTTAAAAAGAAATTACCTGCTCAGTGTACATCATATTTACTATAGGCAAAAGTCTAACTGCCATAAGGCGTGTGCTTTTGGCTTAAAACCTAAAAAGGGTTGAATAGTGCTCAATGAATTACGTACAGATATTTCGCCTTATATTTAGTCAACTGGGCAAATCTGTTATGATAGTCGCACAGTATTATCCTCTTTTTTCCTTTATTTGACGATATAGAGCGCTTTGACACTATGACTGATTCGATTAGAGAATTAACCATCCTTCAGCCAGATGATTGGCATATTCACTTGCGCGACGATCAGGCGTTGAGCACGACCGTACCGCACGCAGCAGGTAGTTTTAACCGTGTGATCTGTATGCCAAACCTTGTGCCGCCAGTCAAAAATGCACATGATGCGCAGGCCTATCGCGCGCGTATCATGGAAACTTTGGCAGCAAGCGATTTAAGTCTTGAGCGAAAATCAGCCTTTGATCCACGTATGACTCTGTACTTAACGGACAATACCACTGCTCAAGATATCGAGTTGGCCGCACAGTCAGGTATCGTACAAGCGGTTAAACTTTACCCTGCTGGAGCGACCACCAATTCTGCCGATGGTGTTACCAACATCAATGCCTGTGTCGATGTATTTGAAGCACTAGAAAAGCACAATTTACCACTATTGATACATGGCGAAGTGACGCAAGACCATATAGATATCTTTGATCGCGAAAAGCGTTTCTTAGACGAAGTGCTGGCACAAATCATCGTCAAATTCCCAACATTAAAAATCGTGGTAGAGCATATAACGACCAGTGATGCAGCGGATTTTGTATTGGCTCAAGGCAACCATGTTGCTGCCACTATTACCCCGCAGCATTTAATGTTTAATCGCAACCATTTATTGGTTGGTGGTATCAAACCGCACTTTTATTGCTTACCTATTTTGAAGCGTGAGAGCCACCAGAAAGTCCTGTTAGATGTGGCCACGAGTGGTAATCCAAAATTCTTCTTGGGTACCGACTCTGCGCCACATGCTACCGACAAGAAAGAAGCTGCTTGCGGCTGTGCTGGTTGCTATAGTTCAGCAACTGCCCTACCGTTATATGCCACTGCGTTTGATAGCGTTGGCAAAATAGACAAGCTAGAAGGGTTTGCCAGTCGCTTTGGCGCGCAGTTCTACGGTCTACCTCTAAACGAGAGTACCATTACGCTTGTCAACACCCCTATGCAAGTACCGAACGACTACCCTTACTTTGATGGTGCATCATTAACGCCGCTTATGGCAGGTGAAACGTTACCTTGGTCGCTTAAGATCTAGTAGCCACGCAGCCTAGCACTGACAAAGCAACTTATTATTTTTTCTATAATGCCAATGATACCTTTGTACTAAACCTCCTTAGTGCAAAGGCGTTATCGATGTTATGAAATAATGATGTGCAATTCCATATACCAGCACGACTGATAAAAGTGATTGAACTTGATATGACCAATCAAAATACAGCAACCTTACCTGACGCAGATGTCTCAAATTCTACAGATGATGACCTGAACGTAATCCCAAGTGCTGCTACTCAAGACAAGAGCGACGACGAACAAACACCCTTGAGTCTAAAAGACCGATTTCGTAAGTTTTTGCCTGTCGTTGTCGATGTTGAGACAGCGGGTTTTAACTCTCAGACTGATGCGCTATTAGAAATCGCCTGTATCCCTGTATTACTTGATGAGCATGGCGTATTTTATCCAGGTGAGGCATTCAATGCTCATGTTGAGCCATTTGAGGGTGCAAATTTAGAGCCCAGTGCCCTTGCCTTTACTGGCATCGATCCTAACAACCCAATGCGTAAAGCCATTGCTGAAGATGAAAAAACGGCCCTTCGCCGTATCTTTAAAGGCTTAAAAGAAGTACGCCGCGAAGAAGAGTGCCGTCAATGTGTTCTGATTGGACACAACGCGCATTTCGATTTGGCATTTCTAAATGCAGCTGTGCTACGTACCAATAGTAAGAACCACAATCCTTTTCACAACTTTTCAGTGTTTGATACCGTAACTTTGTCTGCACTGGCATTTGGACAAACTGTACTAGCACGGGCATGTAAGGCAGCAGGACTCGAGTTTGATGGTAAAAATGCTCACTCAGCACTGTATGACACTCAAAAGACAGCCGAGCTGTTCTGTCACATACTCAATAATTATCCTATGCTCGCTAATGCGATGCACAATGAAGAGGCTAAAGAAGCATCAGCTGATAACGATAGTGAATAAGTCACATATCATATATTGCCAATCATAGATAATAGTGCTATTTGTAATACTTGATGACTTTGACATCTTGATTTGATAATCAATAGGGATATGATTGATATCACGATAAGCAGATGGAATTATTTTGTATGATAATAAATGTCATATTTTTGGACGGCTAATATGACTACTTATGATGAATGTCGCGCTTAAGCGATGCAGTTATATCCTATAGATAGTTCAAGCTGCTCACTCTGCCTTGGTAGCGAATACTATCGAGGCCTAATAGGAGGGACTTTATTATGGATCCACAACTCAAGTTATGGGGAACCATCCTAGGCTATATGTTGCTCGCTTTAACTATTAGTGCTTGTACTTCCCTATGGATTCGGTATCATTTAAAGCGCAATGATCTCCATCCTCGCCGTGCAATTAAAAAAAGATATTTAATTTTAAAAAGACGTAGAAAAAGGCTTGACAGGAAACGCAGACGCTATTAAAATACGCACCACTTCAGCATAAATGGTGAAAGCAGTTGAAGTGTTGTTACTAGTCCCCATCGTCTAGAGGCCTAGGACACCGCCCTTTCACGGCGGTAACGGGGGTTCGAATCCCCCTGGGGACGCCACTATCTGGCGTCACTTGTTAGCACTCAATAAGACTAACAATGGTACCACCAAAACCCCCACTCATAATATATTATGAGTGGGGGTTTTTTATGTCTACTCTTAATATCCAAACTATTCTTAATATCTAAGCTATTTGTTTAAACAAGAAAGAGCCAGCATTGAATCAATGCTAGCTCTTTCTTGCTTGTCTGCTCAACTAGATATAATTAGTATTTATCTCGATGAGCAATAGTATTAACATACTGAGAATTATAAGAGAGTGGACTCCTATAATTATATTATCTATCGATTACAGCATTAGCCATAGTAATGTAGCAGCTATCATCAGGCCGAGTACCGTCTGAATTAAAAAGAATGCCTGATGTTGACCTACGACCTTACTCAACGTCACGCCTAAAGTATTATACTTAATAGGTGCCGTATCGATATTGCCTGTTCTATTCTGCTCTTCGTAATACTCTTGCAAAATATCTAAGAATTTCTGCCACTCATTAGCATTCCAATCATAAGGCTTAAATGGCATCAGTTTTTTGAGCTCAGACTCTTTAGTCATCCAGCGCTCAAGTGTGATAGAGCGTAATGACCAACTGCCAAAACGGCGCTTTGTGATTTCCGAGAAGTCTAAGATTTCTAATTCTTTATGTCGATCATCTGTTAGCAGTCGGTTTTTTAGATTTGTTAGTGCTTGTTCTGATCCTTCGACACATTGCAAAAAGTATCCATTGCCATAGCAAAGAATACCGGTAATGTTATCGGCGTGGTTACGCTCAACTGCGGTCTCTGAAATGTCATTAAGCGTGCTAGGACTTGAAAGACCAGTAGAAGTAATCCGGCTTATATATACAAGCTGGCAGAGATCTGTCGTTACTGGATTTGTCGAATCGTTGATTGTTGACAATCAGCTTCTCCCTATTATTAGGTAAATGTCGCTAAAACAATCATACTAACTTCAGAAAATATAGAGACAACATCACTAAATGTAATAATTTTCTCTGATATATTATTGATTTTATAAGTTTTTATATTAATTGTATTAAGTTAGTTACATCATAGGTTAGATTGGTCATCAAAGCAACCTCTTATTAACTAATAACCTTGCTTATATACAAAAAACATGTTTTAAATATATATTATATATTTAATTAATATATCTTAACTTCTATTGAGGCTAAAATTTGCCGTAAAATTGATGCGATATTGACAGTCATTACCTTGAGCTATCTGATATAAATACGAAGCAAATCTATAAATTTGATTAATGTGAGGATTGGATATCAAGAATTGCTGCCAGTAATATGGCGTCATCAGGATACGTAAGCTTGATGTTTTGTCGACTACCAGGCACCAAACGTATAGGTAGCTCTAAGTGCTCAAAAGCACTGGCTTCGTCTGTGATGCTGAGCTGATGTTCAGATACATAGCGTAGGACGCGTTTCAGCTGACCTAAGCGAAAAACTTGCGGGGTTTGAGCTTGCCATATGTTGCTACGGTCAATAGTGCATTTCGCATAAGGAATAAGTCTATCTTCCTCAGTAGGTGTGGTTTGCTGATAGGATGTCTTCAACGTATCGGCCACCGGTGTCGCTAAAATAGCACCATAAGGCTCCATCATCGCCGCTTTGATAACTTGATCGATATCCACACTCGGTACAGCGGGACGTGCCGCATCATGAATGAGTACTAAATCCGAATCATCGCCGCCTGACTGACTGATGGCCTCTACCCCTGCCTGTACTGATTGCCAACGCTCGGTCCCGCCAACTGCGTAATATATAGGAAGCTCAAACTCTAGCTCCTGCGCTGTGCTGTCGTCTGCTGCTACGACCAACAGACATTTATTAATATAATCGCTATGGCTAAGCCTAGCCACGCTGTGCTGCAATAACGTCTGACCTTCTAGCATTGTATATTGCTTGGCGATAGACGCACCAAAACGGCTGCCGCGACCAGCTGCGACGATCATGGCATGTGTATTAGGGGTTTTATTCATAGTGTGATACTCATGGTTGAACCCATGACGATATATTTAAAGAGAGATAGTGAAAATGATAAGAATGACGGATGGCTCTATAATCAATGATAATGCTTGATATCACATCGTACAGATCGATAGCTATAGTTTAATAGCTACTATGTGTCGTTGGTGCAGTTGATACTTGGACAAAAGTTTCATTTGGTTTGATTAAACCCAAATCTAAGCGAGCGTGCTCCTCCACCGCCTCAAGTCCAGTTTTTAGATCTTGCACATCGGTACGTAATAGATTGTTTGCTGCAACTTGATTGTCATTTAAGCGTTGTTGCTCTTCAATTTGAGCCGTCAACTTGTTATGTTCAAAATGGCCATTTTCTCCCAGCCAATACTGATATTGCAATCCCAAAAGCACTGCAACGGCTAAAGCAAGTAGTATAAATTGGCTAAAATATTTCATAAGGTGACAACGCCAAACAACATAGAAAGAATGAGATTAAAGTTTTAAGATGATTAGGCGATACACAAATGATTATATATCGCCTAGATTTAATGATAAATTCGGCTTTCAAGCTTAGACTTTTTGACGCATATTACACGTTAAAAAGCCAAGTCAGTCTGTTAACCACGTAGACCAATAAACTCTTCACGGCCACGATAGCTTGCACGTACTTGCTGCTCGATGCGTAGCAATTGGTTGTATTTAGCAACGCGATCTGAGCGGCATAGTGAGCCTGTTTTGATCTGACCGGCAGCGGTACCAACTGCTAAGTCTGCAATGGTGCTGTCTTCGGTTTCGCCTGAACGATGCGAGATGATGGTTGCATAGCCATTTTTCTTCGCCATATAAATCGCATCTAGCGTTTCTGACAATGTACCGATTTGGTTGAATTTAATCAGAATTGCATTGGCAATATGCTTATCGATACCTTCTTGCAAGATTGTAGGATTGGTCACGAATAGATCATCACCAACCAATTGGACTTTATCACCAATCTGCTCGGTCAGATACTTCCAACCATCCCAATCTGACTCATCAAGACCGTCTTCGATAGAGATAATCGGATATTGACGTGCCAGCCCAACGAGGTAGTCTGAGAACCCTTGGCTATCAAAAGCTTTGTTGCCTTCGCCTGCCAAGACGTATTGACCATTTTTATAAAATTCACTAGCTGCACAATCTAGCGCAAGATGAATGTCTTCGCCCGCTTTGTAGCCAACTTGCTCGATCGCTTGCATAATGACGGTGATGGCTTCTTCGTTGCTACGTAGATTGGGTGCAAAACCACCTTCATCGCCGACAGCGGTATTTAAGCCTTGTGATTTCAACACAGACTTTAAGCTGTGGAAAATCTCTGTGCCAGCACGCAGCGCTTCTGAAAAGCTGGTAAAGCCAACTGGCTCAATCATAAACTCTTGAATATCAACGGTATTGTCCGCGTGCTCGCCACCGTTCAAGATGTTCATCATTGGCACAGGCATGGTCAATGACGTCTGATTACGCAAGTTAGCAATATACTGATGCAATGGCAGACTCTGTGACTTGGCAGCCGCTTTGGCAGTAGCAAGTGACACCGCTAGCATGGCATTCGCACCCAAGCTTTCTTTGTTTTCTGTGCCGTCTAGCGCAATCATGGCATCATCAATGGCTTGCTGTTCAGTCACATCTTTATCAATCAAAGCACTACGAATCTGACTGTTGACGTTAGAAACGGCTTTTTTGACGCCTTTACCCATATAGCGAGATTTGTCGCCATCACGTAACTCAAGCGCTTCACGTGAACCTGTTGATGCGCCACTTGGCGCCGCAGCACGGCCGACAGTGCCATCAGCTAAGATCACATCAGCTTCGATAGTGGGGTTGCCGCGCGAGTCTAAAATTTCACGAGCGCGAATGTCTTTAATTGCGGTGACGTTGTTGGTTTCTTCAGCGTACATAATGTCTGTTAATTCCTTTGGTCATGCCAAGTTTGTGAGATAAATAACGGCAGCTAGCATACAAAAAAGATAAAGAAAAATATCATATAGCCAATACACCTAGAATCCCTTCAAACCTTTCCGCCATATGACTATATTTGCATATGATGGAAAGCTTATTGAACAGATTAACGGTTGGCTATCGTGCTTGGCATCATAGCATATATTTTATCAAACTTCCCTTATCTTACACTGACTTGCGGTCATAAATATCATCATAGATAGGTATATCTCATATAATTTTTTGGTCTGCGTTGATGAAATATCAGTGCTAATACAGTAATTATTATTTCGCTAAACGCGTTTTATTGGTGTGCGGGGCAGATACCGTATTATCTAGCTCAACCTCTGTTTTAAAGCGTGTCAATCGTAGCGCATTCATCAAAACTGAGATAGAGCTAAGCGCCATAGCTGCCGCCGCAATCATCGGATTCAAAAACCCAAACGCAGCAAGTGGAATTCCAAGACAGTTATAAATAAAGGCAAAAAACAAATTTTGCTTAATATTACGTAGCGTTGCTTGGGCGATTTTTTGCGCGGCATCAATATGCATCAAAGACTCACCCATCAAACGGGCAGAAGCACTGTGCTGCGCGACATCAGTCCCTTCAAACATCGCAAAACTGGCATCAGCGGTGGCCATTGCTGGCGCATCATTGACGCCATCTCCTGCCATCGCCACCTTATGCCCAGCCGTCTGCAATAATGCAATTTGGCTTGCTTTGTCACGTGGGCTCATCTTGCCATAAGCCTTATCAATGCCCAGCTGCCCTGCCACATGGTCGACAACGGACTGCTTATCACCACTCATCAAGATCACATTGATACCAGCATCTTGTAGCGCAGTGATTGCTTGTGGCGTGTCCGCTTTCAAGTCATCAGCTAGTGCAAACGCGCCTAGTGGTTCATCATTAATACTAATCGCAACGGTACTGGCAATTTGCCATACTTTTGGCATAAATCTTGGCAACGTCAAGTTCGCAAACTCTGCCGTGCCAACTTTTATCAGCCCAAGCCCTTCGATATTCGCTTGTATACCAGCACCTTTTATCACACTGACATCAGTCACGTTGAATAGAGATAATTGTCGGTCTTTAGCAGTATTGATCAGAGCTGTTGCTAGTGGATGACTGGCGTGCGCCTCGACACTGGCTGCAATTTGCAATACATCGTCAACGGCCAGTGACTTATCCACCATGACCTGATCAACGATAGTTGGCTTACCAATGGTCAGCGTGCCCGTCTTATCGAGCACTACTGTATCAATATTGCCTGCCGCCTCGAGACTTTGTGCGTCTTTGAACCAAACACCGTGACGCGCAGCAACCCCCATACCTGCCATGATGGCTGCTGGCGTGGCTAGACCAAGCGCACAAGGACAAGCAATAACCAATACTGATACGGCGTGCATCAAGGCAGTATCGATCATGCCTGTCAGCCACCATGTTAGGCCAAAAGTAACCAAAGCAATGGTCACTACAATTGGCACAAACACTGCGGTCACTCTATCAGCCAGCCTCGCCAAGTTAGCTTTTGAGCCTTGCGCATCACTCAATGCTTGTACCATATCACCAAGCTTGGTGTCACTACCCTTGGCACTCACACGATAGAGCAAACTACCATTCTCCACCAAAGCACCTGCCAGTAATCCATCGCCCACTTCTTTTTTGAGCGCTATTGACTCACCTGTTAAGTGACTCTCCACGCACCAGCCGCTACCATCTGTGACGATGCCATCGGTCGCGACACGGCTGCCTTGCTTGGCACGCAAGATATCGCCTATTTGCACATCAGACAGTGCAATGTTATGAAAATCACCATTTGGCTGCTGCTGCTCGACTTCATCAGGCGTCAATGACAATAATAAATCAATGCTGTTGAGGCTATGCTTCTTGGTACGTTCCTCCAAGTATTTACCAGTCCGCACAAAAGCAATAACCATTACCCCTGCTTCAAAATATACGGCTGGGCTATCACTGACAACGTGTGCGCCCATGTGTCCACTTTGCAAGAGGCTACCTAAAGTGCCATCGCCATGCGTGAGCCACAGATAAGTCGAATATGCCCATATCGTCACGGTACCAATCACCACCAGTACATCCATATTGGCAAGACCACCTTTGATGGATGCCCATGCGCTCTTATAAAATGGTAACGCAAAGCCAAACTGTACAATCGTCGCTAAAATAAACTGAATCCAAATGGGCGGCATCCACGCCATCCCAGCACCCACCAACATGCCTGCCATGCCCACCAAAAATGGCACCAAACACAACCATAAACCAATCAATCGCCATGGATATTGGGTGGCTGTGTCTTCATCTGTTTTTGCAAATAAACTGTCGCTGACTTGTAGGTTGGCAACAAAACCCGTCTTGTTTACCCACTCTGTGACCTGTTCTGGCGTCGTTTGCGTCGGATCATAATCTACATTTGCCGTTTCACCAGCAAAATTCACACTCACTTCATACACCGAAGGCTTTTTATTCAGCACCTTCTCAATCCGTGAAGCACAGGCCTGACACGTCATGCCATCAATCGCCAATTGTAGATGCGCATGTTGCGGTGCAAGTGGCGTATTTGATTGGATGTCAGTCTCAACATCGTAGGATTCATCACTAGTGGTACGGGTATTATCATTCATAAAAATAACTCTTTATAGCGTCTATATGTCCATAGAAGCCATAATAAAATATCAGTGGATTGACAAAAAAATCAAATGAAACAAGTAAAACACGATAACAATCAGTATGAATACGCTGTTTAGAATATCCAGTGATTATAGACAGACATATTGCAATATATTCAGGTAGCGCCTATTAGATGGTCACAACCATCATCTATTCAAGTAAGCCTCAATCATTTAGTAAATAGCAGCAAACTAGGACAGCCATGGACGTAATCTATAATCGGAATTTTTAACCATTAAAAAAACCAGCTATCATGCTAGTAATAACATGATAGCTGGTTTTTTAATAAATGATGCAATCTATGAATTAGCGACTGTTGCCTCAAATCCAGCATCATCAATAGCTGAAGCAATGGCCTCTGCACTGGTTTTGCTATCATCAAAAGTGACCGTCGCTAGATTATCAGCTAGATCAACGGTGATCGTATCTAAACCGTCAATGTCGGCAGTAGCAGTATGTACACTTGCCACGCAACCGCCACAAGTCATGCCATCAATTTGAATAATACGTGTTTGGCTTGCCATGGTTGGCTCCTTATTTTTATTAGTGAAAAGTAGCCTTGATAGCTGTTCTTCAATATTTACTTCTCAAAACCTATCAAAGCACCACTAAACAAGCATAAGCTCTATCATCAGCGACAGCAAGACACTTTGGTTGTTACTTTATTAACGAGATGCTATTAACAAGACAGGAACTTCTTAATAAAAACCTAAGCGCTACTCATTGCTTATTTAGCATCCAGATCGTCTATATATCTTAGTCGTTATGATGCGGATTTTGCGGCGCATCGATAGGAAATGGCTGAGTGACATAATCAACCATACTAATCGCCGCCGTCAAGGCATGGATACTCGTATCCGTATCATCATAACTGACCGTTGCAACATCATGCATAGGATCTAGATCGATAGCAGTCACGCCTGAGATATTTTTAAGAGCGGTCATTACACTATCTAGACCATCTTCATCGTTGATATTTTCTATACTGACTTTTGCCATCTGAATTGCCATTGCCTAATCCTCTTTTCACTTACCGTATCAATGCGTATCTAACATATCGAAGCCTTTGACCAAATCATCAATTTGCTTAAGCTGACGTAAGAACGGCTCTAACTGACTCATGCGCAGCGCACATGGTCCATCACATTTCGCCGTTTCTGGACTTGGATGTGCTTCTAAAAATAACCCTGCCAATCCTGTTGCCATACCGGCACGTGCCAGTGTGGTAATCTGCTCACGGCGGCCGCCTGCACTATCACTACGCGCGCCTGGCTGCTGCAAGCTATGTGTCACGTCAAAAAATACGGGGATATCCATCTGCTTCATGGTGTCAAAACCTAGCATATCGACGACCAGATTGTTATAACCAAAGGCACTACCACGCTCACAAAGTATCAGCTTATCATTACCGCCTTCTAGACACTTATTGACGATATGACGCATCTCATGAGGGGCTAAAAACTGCGCCTTTTTAATATTAATGACGGCATCTGTTTTTGCCATTGCATGGACTAAATCCGTCTGGCGTGACAAAAAAGCTGGCAACTGGATAATATCAGCAACTTCAGCGACTGGTGCTGCTTGATGCGGCTCATGTACATCAGTGATAATCGGTACTTGGAATTTTTCTTTGATTTGCCCGAGCCAATCGATACCTTGCTCTAGTCCCGGACCTCGGTAAGAATGCAAGCTTGAGCGGTTGGCTTTATCAAAACTCGCTTTAAACACATAGCCGATACCCAAGCGCTCACATATCTCAACGTATTGCTCAGCAATCTCAAACGCCAACTCTTTAGATTCTAAGACGTTCATCCCACCAAATAATACAAAGGGTTGATCATTACCAATGTTGATCGTCTTATTATTAGGCGTGTTAAGTGCAATGTGTGATTGCGACGTTAATAGGTTTTCCATTTAGCCATTACCTCTTATTTTGTTATGAATATGTCTGTCCCATATTGTAACGGATAGCTTGATGAAAAAAAGTATGCAAGCGTAATTAGATAGCATCAATATCGATAATCATTGAGCAACTATCCGCATTGCTCAAAATCAAGCAAAAAAAAGACCGATCCGAAGATCAGCCTTTTTTATAATAAACTCTTTCGATACACATTACATTCTGAGAGCTATTTTGCTTCGCTGTGGTTTTTCGCAGCTTTGACAAAGCTATTGAACAGTGGATGACCACCACGTGGTGAGCTAGTGAACTCTGGATGGAACTGTACGGCAACGAACCATGGATGCTCGCTAATCTCAACCGACTCTACCAAGTGCTGTTTGGCAGAATAACCAGAGATCGTCATACCCGCTTGCTCTAATGGCTCAATATAACGGTTGTTCATCTCATAGCGATGGCGATGGCGCTCAGTGATATTGCTCGCGCCGTAAATTTGGCTTAGCTTGCTACCAGAAACCAATTCGGCTTGCTGTGCGCCTAGACGCATCGTGCCACCAAGGTCTGAGTCATCACTGCGAATCTGTAGCTCGCCGCGCTCATCTAACCATTCAGTGATAAGCCCAATGATTGGCTCAGCTGTCTTACGATCAAACTCAGAAGAGTTGGCATTGATATTAAGTACATTACGCGCATACTCAATCACGGCCAACTGCATACCAAGGCAAATGCCTAGATATGGCACATTATTTTCACGAGCATAAGTAATGGCTTTTATTTTACCCATCGTACCGCGCTCACCAAAGCCACCTGGTACTAAGATAGCATTGGCATCTTTTAGCTGCGCCAATAGAGTGTCGTCACCTTCTAAACGCTCAGCATCGATATAGTCGATTTTGACATCAACTTTATGCGTGATACCTGCGTGTAGTAATGCTTCGTTGATAGATTTATAAGCATCTGGTAGCTCAACGTATTTGCCAACCATCGCAACTGTCACTGTCCCTTCAGGGTTAAGCTGGGCTTCAACCACTTTATCCCAATCGCTCAAATCTGCTTCGGGCACATCAAGACCAAAACGCTCACAGATGAGATCATCAAGGTCTTGCTCATGTAGCGTGCGCGGTATTTGATAGATACTTTGCGCATCTTCACACATAATGACCGCACGCTCTTCAACGTTAGTGAATAGCGCAATCTTACGACGGTTGTCTTGTGAGATATGGTGATCAGAGCGGCAAATTAGGATATCAGGCTGTAGACCGATAGAGCGCAGCTCTTTTACAGAGTGCTGTGTCGGCTTGGTTTTTGTCTCACCTGCACTGGCAATATAAGGTACTAAAGTGAGATGCATTAGCATAGCTCTGTTACGGCCAAGCTCTACTTGCATCTGACGTACGGCTTCCATAAATGGAAGCGATTCGATATCACCAACCGTACCGCCGATCTCGATAATCGCGATATCATAGCCTTCGCCACTAGCAAGAATTTTACTTTTGATTTCATCAGTAATATGCGGAATAACCTGTACCGTACCGCCTAGATATTCACCGCGGCGTTCTTTATTTAAAACGTTCTGATAGATACGACCACTGGTGAAGTTATTACTTTTGCTCATTTTTGAGTGACGTAAAAAACGCTCATAATAACCCAAATCCAAATCTGTCTCTGCACCATCTTCGGTGACGAACACCTCACCATGCTGAAACGGACTCATCGTACCTGGATCGACGTTGATGTACGGATCCATTTTGGTCATCGTGACAGTCACGCCACGTGCTTCTAAGACCGCTGCAAGAGAAGCTGCGGTGATACCTTTTCCTAGTGAGGACACTACCCCACCGGTCACGAATATAAACTTGGTCATAGTACTCTGTCGGTAATTGGTAAAGAAGGATTTTACTAAAAATACGCCATAAAATATAGGGCAAAAATGCAAACTGTTTGAAACTCTTATATTTTCGTGCTGCTAACAAACATTTTTCTATTATTAAAACGCTACACAACAAAAAACTCACCCCGAAGGATGAGTTTTTATAAACAGATTCTAATGGTTAGACTAGAATAAGTATTCTAGACCAGTACCAAGTACGAATACTTCAGCATCGCCAGGTGCACCAAAAGTTGTTACATCACCATCTACATTCACAGACTGAATATTGTCAGCTTTGTTCATACCAGCATAAGCATGAGCAATGATGTTGTCTTTAAAGAAGTACTGACCACCAACAACGATCTGGTCTGAATTTGCATCATCTACGCCATTCAGGTTATCAGTTTTGTTGTACTGAGTATAAATAGTTGCTGGACGAGCAAAGTTAGTTAGACCCATTGAAGCACTAACAACCAAACCTTTTTCTTTCTCAGTATCACCATCATAGTCATAATCAGCTACTTGATATAGAGCACCAAGTGTTACAGGTGCTGCGATGTACTTACCTAAATCGACACTAGCAGTACCACGGATGATATCACCGTCGATGTTTTGGTCTTTGTCATAAGCTAGACCAGCTGTAAAGCCTGTGCCTTGATCAAACATCGCAGCAACGCCAAAGCCAGAATTATTATTGAAGTCATCATCATCAGAGTTATACATGGCAAACATTTGTAATGGAAGACCTTCATACTTCGGTGAAGTCCAAAGAACTGAGCTATTGATACGGCTACTATCTGCCATGTTTAGTGCTTCAACAACATCGTCTCTCATTTCGTTGTTGCCTAGGTTATCCCAGTAACCTACGTTAACCACAACGTTATTAATTTTGTCTAAGCTAGATTGGTTTTTACCAACGCGGAGCTCACCATACTGCTTGTTGGCTAAACCAAGGTAAGTGTCACGGTTAGAAAACGTTGCATTATCACCATCGATACTTGTGCCATACTCTAAGCGATAGATTACATCAGTATTAGCTGTCATGGCTTCAGAACCCTTGAAGCCAATACGTGAAGAGTTAGAGTTGATCTCTACTGTATCTTCATCAAAATCAGCTGCTCCAGCAAGCCTTGAATCAAAGTCAGCATTTACATAGTCAGCACTTAAGAATGCTTTACCATAGATAGTCGGAGCTGCATTGGCGGCAGAGACAGATAGGGCAGCAACTGCTGTAGCTAAAAGTAGTTTTTTCATGGGGTATCTCCACTTTACAATTGTAGTAATGAGCAAGCTATTATTAGCTGGCGCCCATAATGGTATCGTCACAAATCCTCAAAGATATAATGTGTAACTGGCTACCGAGATTAGTCAGAAACAAGTGTGGCGAATCTTTATTACAGCAAGATGAAAAGAACAATAATTTACACGACTGGGATTAAGAGCGTAACTGCCGTGTAACCTGTTGTCTTTATCATTCCATTGCGTAACATCCGTTACCAAACTCATACTTCGAGTACAAGCATAACAACTTTGACATAATTTGCAACATATTTTTTTGATTTTTCGATACACTCAGTATCAAATGATAATCCATCTATAAAATCCAAATAGCCACAAAAAAAAGCGCTATCTACTCAAGTAGATAGCGCTTTTATTGATTAATATCGTTACTTATAGTATTAAAGTTTTTTAATAAATACAAAACAATTGCCCAAGAAATAGTACCATCTATTGATAAATAAATAGCGCTCATGAAGAATCGACTGGCGCATTTATGACATATTTAGCGTCACAAACGAGCAAGATTAGATACTACACCTTAGGCTTCAGCATACACTAAAACACCCATTGCTAAGCCGACCTCTCTAAGCATTGGCTTTTAGATCAAGGCGTGCTTGATGCAACAATGGTTCAGTATAACCACTAGGTTGCGCGCGTCCCTTGAAGACCAAATCACAGGCTGCTTTAAATGCATAAGAGTTATCAAAGTTATCTGCCATTGGCTGGTAATCACTATCGCCTGCATTTTGCTCGTCAACGACTTTCGCCATACGTTTCATTGTGTCCATCACTTGCTGCTCGCTTACCACGTCATGATGCAACCAGTTGGCAATATGCTGGCTAGAGATACGTAAGGTAGCGCGATCTTCCATTAAGCCTACATCATTGATATCAGGTACTTTGGAACAGCCAACGCCTTGGTTTACCCAGCGTACCACATACCCTAAGATACCTTGAGCATTGTTTTCAAGCTCTTGCTGCTTCTCTTCCTCTGTCCAGTTGGTATTTTTTGCCAATGGAATGGTCAAAATGTCATCTAAGCTGGCACGCTCACGCGACTTTAGGCTGTCTTGCACATCGGCCACGCTAACTTGATGATAGTGTATGCTATGTAAGGTAGCACCCGTTGGTGATGGTACCCAAGCCGTACTGGCACCAGATTTAGGATGCGCCGCCTTAGTATCCATCATCTCTTTCATTTCGTCAGGTTTGGCCCACATGCCTTTGCCAATTTGAGCATGACCTTGCAAACCAGTCTCTAGACCGATATCGACGTTCCATTGCTCATACGCAGGTTGCCATGCCTGCGACTTCATGTCGCCTTTTGGCACAAATGGACCAGCATTCATACTGGTATGCATCTCATCACCGGTACGATCTAGGAAGCCCGTGTTAATGAAGATAACGCGTTCTTTTGCTTGGCGAATCGCTTCTTTTAGATTGACCGTCATACGGCGCTCTTCGTCCATGATACCGATTTTGAGCGTATTACGCTCTAGACCCAGCAAGTCTTCTGATGCATTGAACAGATCATTGGCCATTTTGACTTCTTCAGGGCCGTGCATTTTTGGCTTCACAATATACATAGAGCCTTGGCGTGAATTTGATAGCTCGTTTTTGCCTTTGATATCATTGAGTGACAACAGTGGCGTAATTAAACCATCCATTAACCCTTCAAATATTTGCTCTTGACCATTGCCTAAATCAACCAAAATTGCAGGGTTCTGCATGAGATGACCCACGTTACGAATCAACAATAACGAACGTCCCGGCAAGATTAGTTTGCCGCCATCAGGTGTATTATATTCACGATCTGGGTTTTGTTTGCGAGTACGGGTTTTGCCACCTTTTTCAAAGGTCTCTTGTAAATCGCTGTTCATCAAGCCAAGCCAATTGCGATAGACTTCCACTTTTTCTTCTGCATCTACAGCAGCGACCGAATCTTCACAATCTTGAATCGCGGTCATGGCTGACTCAAGTAGCACGTCTTTGATATTTGCTGGGTCATCTTTGCCAACTGGATGATTACTATCAATCTGAATCTCAGCATGCAAGCCATTATTTTTGAGCAGTACACCAGTAGGCTGTTCGGCGTCACCGACGAAACCGACAAATTTGCTAGTATCTTTTAACTCTGTGCTGCTATCACCTTGTGCGACTTCAAGCTTGCCATCGACCACTTTAAAACCAGTCACATCATTGTATGAACCGGATGCGAGCGTGAAATGCTCATCTAGGAACGCTTTGGCATAGGCCACAACCGCAGCGCCGCGCTTAGGATTATAACTGCCTGTCGCTTCTTGACCGTTATCATTACTGATTACATCAGTACCATATAAAGCATCATATAGGCTGCCCCAACGTGCATTGGTCGCATTTAATGCATAACGAGCGTTACGTACTGGTACGACCAGCTGTGGCCCTGCGATATGAGCAATTTCGTCATCAACATTTTCTGTACTGACCGTAAAGTCATCACCCTCTGGCAGCAGGTAACCAATATCTTGCAAGAACGCCTTATAGGCTGGATAATCGATTTCGCCATCTTTTGCAGGGTTATCCAAATGCCACTGATCAATCTGTGCTTGGATCTTGTCTCGAGTTTCTAGCAATGCTTTATTACGTGGCGTAAATTCCTTGATAACCTTCTCAAAACCTGACCAATAACTGTCTGAATCAACACCAACTTTTGGTAGTACTTCGTTTTCAATAAAGTCATACAACTGTTGGTCGATGGCAAGGATGCCTTTTTGAATGCGATTGGCGTTAGAAGACTGGCCCATGTTGTTATCCTTATCTATTGGTGAGTATTGGTAATACTAAATTGCTACAGCGACTATTTAAGACTCGTTATTTTTATAAACAATTATTCATAAAATAAAAGATATCATTGCTACATATGGTATTTGATGCTGATACATAATTATTTGTTAAAGAGGTTTTCATCAGTCCTAAAATAGACTGTATAAATCTTCTGTTTTAATACGCGAATTGTCATTGGTATAATACTTGCCATTATCTACTAAGTGCTATTGATAGCAAGGCACTGTGGCTAAAGAGTAAAATCTCATCCTACTATCAAATAATAAAATAAACAAGCAAACGCCATTTAGTAAATAAATACTCGGATTGTATAATAATGATATCGTATAAGATATAAGCCTCACAGACCATGAATACTATTTAGAAATTAATGAATGCTCAGTTGAGACTAAACTGTAAGTAATCATTACCATCTATAGTTATACTTAAATACTGTCCATTATTCAGGCAACTTACTTAGCCGTATTAACTGTAATCCATTATTTTGAAAGCACCTATAAATTAGCTGCTTTAAACTCTCATTTATAAAAAAGCCCTTTTAGATTATGACTATAAACCAGCCCGACCTCTCGTCCTTACAACCATCAGCGCATGGTACTGATCACTACGATATTCATAAGGATAATCTCGCAAAAGAAGCGACCCTTTCACTAGTAAATGTCGTTAACGAAAGCAGTATGGACGTAGAGGAAGATAGCGTCGATATTACGCATCTACGTACTCCTATAAAGGTAGACCTATCCCCTGTTTATAATTTTTTGGGTGCGCGCACGACGCAAGCTTGGATAGATGCCGCTATCGAGAACTTACCACTTATCATTCAGGATCATGCCAATTGCGAAAAGAAAGCCGCAGGCACCGCGATGAATTTGATATTTCGTTATGAGTTCTCTTATGACTTGCAGCGTAAACTTGCACAGCTGATACGAGAAGAGATGCTGCACTACGAGCAAGTACTGGGTATCATGAATGAGCGCGGTCAAGAGTGGAAATATCTAAGTGCAGGTCGCTATGCCAAGGGCATGCTGAAACATAAGCGCACTTATGAGCCAGCAGCGATGGTAGATGTATTGATAATCGGTGCATTTATCGAGGCGCGCTCTTGTGAGCGTTTTGCAGCGTTGGCTGAAGTCATTGATGATGAGCGTTTAGCAAAATACTATCGCTATCTGCTAAAGTCAGAGAGCCGTCATTTTGAGGATTACCTTGCGCTTGCCCAGTCATTATCAGATGACAATATCGATGAGCGCGTTGCGTTTTTTAAAGAAGTAGAAGCTGAATTAATAGATAGTCCAGACGCTGAGCTACGCTTTCATAGTGGCACGCCTGCCTGAGATCCACTTATGACTGATATACGTTTATAACTGATATACGCTTATAATTTATAGGTTATTAGAACGATAAAAGGCACTGCAATTGTCTGAGTCGTATGCTCTGACCGATTGCAGTGCCTTTATATTGATACTTAGAAAAAAATACTAAGAATACCAGTACTCAGATGTTAATAAGCATCTCTGTGTTTATTGTTTTACTTATTACCTTCCATCAATGAGCTGTCGTACTGCTTATCACTTTTAGCCACATTATGTGGATCGTGATCTCCAGCTGCTTTGTCTGCTGCCGCTGGATTTACTTTTTGTAGAGCGTCATCTGGTACGATGCCATTATTATCATCTGCATCTTTTAGACGATACTCGTCAGTGACTGGCTTGTCGTTTGGCATATTTGTCTTACTCCCTATTATTATAACTATCCATCCAATATTGTAAGCACCTCTAACTGTTATCTAAATAATATAGATATCAGTCAATAATTACGCAAATATCATAGCTCTTTGCTCAGCTTTCTATTGTCGGTCTAGTCTTTGTCATCAGGATTTAAGGTGCGAGTCTGAGCATTATCAACATTAGCATAGCGATTCATGTTGTTAATTTTCTGGCTATCAGGCCCTTCGCTTGCAACGGTACTTTCATTGATATTATCATCAAAACCATTACCCGGTTGATCACGGCGATCTGGCTGGCGAGCTGGGTTGTCATTTTTATTGACATGCTCAGATGCAACTACCCCTTCTTCAAAAGTATCCGTACCTTTGTTTTCAGTAATGTTTTCTTCCAACTCATCATGGTTCTTAACCGTCTGAGAGCCATCAACTGTCTCGTGAGTATCAGTTTCTGTTATTCTATTTTCATTTAAAGCAGGGTCTCTGGTTTCCATTATCTTGTCCTTATCGTTGTTATAATTATTGCTCATATCATCAAAAAGTTAGCATAGCGCTGCTATTAGCGATATCGACGGTTAATTGTCTTCTTGACTTAGATCATAAGCATTTAGATCTGAGACATTTTTACCGCCGGCAGGTAAATTCTCTTCTTTGCGCGGATCAGCATATATCTCATCAGTTTCTTGTGAGTCTTGTTCAGGACCATCTATCTGCGGCTCGTGCTTGCGCCCCTCATAGCTACCCTCAGGATTTTCTGGTGCAACTGCTGCTGGATCATCCACAATTACTTTTTCTTCAGTGGCTGCCTTTTCTGGAATACTCATAGCGTCTCCCTTGCATTTTTATTTGTTATTGCTGCCTGACTGGATATTCGAACTTAGCTTTCTAAAACTGCTAGGTCAGCTATTACTTGTCCGTGCGTAATTCGTCGTCAATGAAAGGGGTACGCTCTTCTGGATTAAGGGACTCAGGAGCGTCGGCTGTCTTTTTGTCTTCTAAATTCTTTTCGATTTCCTGACCATCTGCTTGCTCAGCCGCTTTTTTGATATCTGAAGTGTCGTTGTCAGTAGTACTCATAATGCATTCCTTGTTTTTATTGTTTATTTATTTTAAAGGTTCTGTAGCGCTGTATGAATATGTGCTCAAGCGTTTTTAGATAAAGAGTTATCAAGCTTTTGATACAACATATTAAAATGCACCAGAATTGGTATCAATTATAGGTAAGATATTGTGAGCTGCACCAGTGTGCTGCCGTATCAATATGTGAATAAATGTGAGGTTGCAAGACAGTTTGTAACTTTTATAACGCATTAACTAAAAAACCAAGCGCTGGCATGTACCAATACTTGATTAAATAGTGTTTGACTAAATAGTGCTTGGTCAAATGATGAAGATGGCCCTCAATCAGTTAGCTGGACTCGTCGACACCATTGATCACTTTTAGTAGGTGTTCTTGAGCAACGTGTGGCACCTCCCCTGCTGCTGGCTGAAGCTGCTGCCAAACGCCTGTGCCATCCAGTGTCCACGCTTGCGTGTTGTCTTGTAGATAGTTTAGTAGCCCATCCTGATAAATTTGCTTAAACAGCTTTTTGTTTTCAATCGGGAACGCAACTTCGACGCGATGGAACAGGTTACGATCCATCCAGTCTGCGCTGCCGCAATATAAACGCTCATCCCCATTATTATAGAAATAATAAATACGGGTATGCTCCAAAAATCGGCCAATAATAGAGCGTACAGTGATGTTTTCAGATAGTCCTTTTACTTGCGGACGCAAGCAACACATAGAGCGAAGGATCAGCTCAATTTTGACGCCTGCCTGCGACGCATCATACAATTTGTCAATCAGGCGACGCTCAGTGAGCGCATTGGCTTTGACGATAATATGAGCGCGCTTGCCTGCTTTAGCATGAGCAATCTCATCATCGATAAAGCTCATTAGTTTTTCGTGCAAGGTAAATGGTGCATGTAACAGTTTTTTGAGATTGGCAGGTTTGCCCATACCAGTGAGCTCTTGAAATATCTTATGCACATCTTCTGAGATATCAGGATCGGCACTGAATAAGCCATAATCTGTATAGACCTTGGCATTGGCCGCATGATAGTTGCCTGTGCCTAGGTGGATATAGCGGCGGATTCGATCTTCTTCACGGCGCACGATGAGCATGAGCTTGGCATGGGTCTTGTAGCCGACGATGCCATAAACCACAACCGCACCTGCTTCTTGTAAATAGTTGGCGACAGCAATATTGGAAGCTTCGTCAAAACGCGCACGCAACTCAATGACGGCCGTGACTTCTTTGCCGTTACGGGCGGCAGCGGCTAGCGCCTTAACGATCTCTGAGTTGGTACCTGAGCGGTATAATGTCTGCTTGATCGCCAACACTTTGGGATCGCTAGCTGCCTGCCAAAGCAGATTAATAATGGGTGAAAATGCATGAAACGGATGATGCACGAGCACATCGCTTTTGCGCATAGCGGCAAACATACTGGATGATTTATCTGATTTATCCATCTCTCGGCGAAAGGCTTTTGGCACGGCATGAGTAAATGGCTGATAACGCAGTCCCGGGATATTAAAATCAAACAATAAGCGCGTCAGATTGACGGGGCCATTGACGCGGTACAGCTGATTGTCATGCAACTCAAACTCGTTGAGCAAATACTCACTGATGTGCGCTGGGCAGTCAGTTGTCACCTCAAGACGGACTTTGTCACCGAAGCGGCGGTTTTCAAGCTCGCCCTCGAGTGCCTTGGCGATATCTTCTACATCATCCGCCAGATCCAAATCTGCATTACGTGTCAGTCTGAACTGATGACAACCCGTCACACTCATACCAGGGAATAACTCACCGATATGCTCATGAATGATGGCTGATAGCATCACATGATGCTCTTTACCACCCGTTAGCTCATCTGGCAGACGAATCACACGCGGCAGACTGCGCGGCGCTGGAACAATCGCCAAATTAATGTCGCGGCCAAAAGCATCTTTGCCTTCTAAAGTGGCAATAAAGTTTAAGCTTTTATTCACCAAACGCGGGAATGGATGCGCAGGATCAATGCTAATCGGTGTCAATACTGGTACAACTTGCTCGGTAAAATAACGCTTCATCCATGCAGACTGCTCGGCATTGAGCTCATCACGTTTTAGGTAGCGGATATCCTCGAGCGCAAGAGCGGGCAAAATATCTTCATTCAGAATACGATATTGCTCATTGATAGCGTCGTGAGTGATCGCAGAGATCTCGTTTAACACCTCGCTTGGGCGCATACCGTGAGCACTGGTCGATACGTCACCGATGTTGAGTTTTTGCATGATGCCAGCGACACGTATCTCAAAGAATTCATCGAGATTCGATGAAAAAATAATGAGAAAAAACAAGCGCTCAAGCAGTGGGTGACGAGGACTGGCTGCCTGCGCCAATACACGCAGATGAAACTGTAATAAAGACAAATCTCGATTGATATAACTGCTGGGTGAATAGCTGCCGTCTTCTGAGCGTTGCCAGTCGATGTCGGTCAGATCATTATAGTTACTGCTTACGCTCATATTTTTATTAACGTTTTCGTTGCCATCTTCACTCACACTATTAACGTCGATCATCTCGTTCATATCACCGCTGTTCTGATTATTATTTATCTCTACCACGTTACTACTCCTTTTGCGTTATCGATACGCCGTCGTCTTTATACTATCGTCTTAAAGGTTATTAACTATTATTCTTTCCCGTTATTCTTGTTGTTAAGGCTTCTTTTAAAAGATTAAGACGCTTGCGGTAATACCGCATTTTTCATACGTTTTTTGATAATACGTTGCTTGTTGCGCAAGCCTCTGTCACCTTGATTGTCTTCGTAATACTTCGGATTGGTAAGCATCCCAATGAGGAGCGCTGATTCGTCTCGGTTCAGATTGGCCGCAGATTTATCAAAATAATGATGCGCGGCGGCATCGATACCATAGATACCATTACCAAACTCTGCCACATTAAGATAAGCGGTCAAGATACGCTGCTTGTCCCACAGCGTTTCTATCATGACAGTAATGACAGCCTCTTCTGCCTTACGCACATAAGAGCGATGCGAAGTCAAAAATAGGTTTTTTGCTAGCTGCTGCGTAATGGTTGAGCCACCAGCGGACATTTTGCCCGTTTCTTCATTTTTCTTTTGTGCCGCTTTGATACCTTTAATATCAAAGCCATTATGCTGGCTAAACGTGGAATCTTCACTCACGATCGCTGCTTGTTTGACAGACTTGGCGATGGCATCGTACTCAGCCCATGTCTGCGTGACTGTGCCACCCGTTAGGCGATGCGTCAACATAAACATGCTGTTGTTAATCGGCTGCGTTTTCCAGATTAGTAGTAGTCCGGTGACCAAAATATGGAATGCGACAACCAATAACATAATAGCCAATAACAGACGTTTGATGAACTTGCCAAAACTTGTCATGCGCGATATCCGAGTGATTAAAAAAGTAATAAGCTGAGAGAAAATGAGTAATCTTAGACAGGAACTCATCTTACCTAATCTCACAATCGCTGTCATTATTTACACCACTTCTTTATGATGTAATAATAAACCAACTATTTTTTACTTCTCATCAAGTCAGGCTAACCACCAGCACTTTTTGGTCGTGTTAAGATCAGAGACCAACCATGCACAATGATAACAATATAGAAGTATTACGAGCGCGTGTTATTGCCGCAAGCCCAAACCTCAATACCACTGAAAATAGCAATCAATGGTGGCTACTGGGCACCTCGGGCTGCCATTTATGTGATATCGCTGAGCAAATAATTACTCAGTTTCAGGCGGTACAACCGATTAGCTACCAATATGTCGATATTGCAGATTTCGATGAGACGCTTATGATGGAATTTGCCACCACCATTCCCGTAATTCTGACACCATCAAAACGATTAGACTATCCGTTTTCAGTCATGGATTTACAGCAACTGTTAGCTCACAACTAACGGCACTTTGTTTTGATGTTATAGAGCTTTTAAATTTCTTATATTAGAATATCTACCGCTAATTTTAGCTAGTATGGTATTTCAATATTTGCTAGACTACTTTTATATTCTGTTTGGTAAATTGATTATACTAATGCTAATGATTTACTGATCAATAATCTCAACTCTCCAACCTTGCACTCTGTTAAATCATATACATACAATTCTCAGCGAAAGCACCTAAGAGCAACTATTAGGGCGTGTTTAACACGCCTTAATAAATATAGTTAGCTGAATGTAAAACTGTTATGGATTTAAACGCGCTACTGGTATAAATTTTACTTGCGTGCTGCGTTCCCAGAGGCTGCGCAAAATTCATCCCAGTAGCGCTATGACATTTTTAGAGTGTATCGACTATAGTAATAACTTAGTATGACTTTAAAACCAGTAAAAAATAAGCTGGTATACACAACAATAAGGACTGTTAATAACAATAAGGACTGTTAATTATGTACACTTTCTTAGCCTTAGCGCCAATTCTCGTTGTATTCATACTACTCATAGTTATGCGCCTGCCAGCTAAGATATCTATGAGTATTGCCTATTTGGTGACAGCTCTGCTAGCCTTTTTCATTTGGCACGCTAGTGGTGCTCAGGTAGCGGCTGCTACTGTTAATGGGATTATTGTGGCACTTACTATTTTATTCATTGTATTCGCAGCTATTTTACTGCTGAATACGCTGAAAGAAAGCGGCGCTCTTGTCGCCATACGTAAGGGCTTTATGGATATTTCACCTGATAGGCGCGTCCAAGCGATCATTGTGGCATGGTTGTTCTGCTCTTTAGTAGAAGGTTCATCAGGATTCGGAACACCATCTGCAGTGGGTGCTCCGCTGTTGTTGGCTTTAGGCTTTCCAGCGATGGCATCGGTCATGGTTATTCTTATCATTCAATCTACACCCGTATCATTCGGTGCAGTTGGTACGCCTCTACTACTTGGCGTTTGGTCTGGTATTACTGATAAACAAGATTTAGCACAGTCCATTGCCCCTACTACTGCCGAAAATTATTTATTACAGATTACAGCTAACGTAGGCCTTGTACATGCGCTTATTGGGTTTTTGATACCTTTAATTTTAAGTGCTTTTTTGACAAGGTTCTTTGGTGAAAAACGCTCCTTCATAGAAGGGCTTAAAGTATGGCCATTTGCCATTTTTGCAGGTCTTTGCTTTACTATTCCTTATTTTTTGGTTGCTAAATTTCTAGGGCCTGAGTTCCCTTCACTCATTGGCGGTTTCATTGGGTTGTTAATTGTACTTCCCGCTGCTAAGCGTGGTTTTTTGATGCCTAAAGATACTTTTGATTTTGCCCCTCGCGCAAAATGGGACAAAGACTGGCTGGGTACTTTAGACGAGGTAAAATATGATGATTCAGCAACCCCAAAGTTCTCTTTAATTCGTGCATTTTCGCCCTATTTCATTGTGATTGCCTTATTGGTCATAACTCGAGTGATTGCACCACTCAAAGCTTTTCTGGTAGGGGATTTAACAACCATTAGCCTTACTAATCTTTTTGGTACAACAATCTCTAGTAAGATACAGCTCGCCTATTCTCCTGGTAGCATTCTAATTATTACTTCTTTATTATGTATTTTACTGTTCAAAATGAATAGCCAAGCGGTAAAGCGCAGTTGGAGTAACTCGGCAAAGACCATGGTTGCTGCCGCACCAGCTTTGCTATTCTCGGTGCCTATGGTACAAGTATTCATTAATTCAGGCTCAGCCGCTGAAGTCGCTACTGCGCTACCGGCTATGCCAATATTACTGGCTGAAAGTGCTGCCGATGCTTTTCAAAATGCGTGGCCGCTAGTGTCTCCATGGATTGGGGCAATGGGTGCTTTCATCGCCGGTTCAAATACTATTAGCAATATGATGTTTTCATATTTTCAATGGTCAACAGCCAATCAGATCGGACTCAATAGCGACCTTGCAGCACAAGTAATAGCCTTGCAAGCTGTGGGTGGTGCGGCTGGTAACATGATTTCGGTGCATAATGTGGTAGCTGCTTGCGCAGTAGTCGGCTTGGTGGATAAAGAAGGCTATGTGATTCGCAAAACACTGCTAGCGATGATTTATTATGTCGTGCAAGCAGGTTTGATCGGTATGGCTATCATCTTCGGTCAAATATGGTGGTGGGCTTTAGCCGTTCTCTGGCCCATAACATTCTTTGGACTGATGTCTTTTTGTGGCAAATTTTCCCGTAGAAAACTGAATGGACGATAATCAGGCAAGCTGACGCTATTAAACTAGATCTAGTAGCGTTAGGTTAAGGTTGCCTTCTAGTTAAAACATAACAGCAATAAGAGATAAACCTATGAAAGACTTAACTAAAATCACCGAAATCGAAGATCTGCGCCGTGTCGCTGAGCGCAAAGTGCCGCGTATGTTCTATGACTATGTCGATTCAGGCTCGTGGACTGAGACCACCTATCGTAATAACGAGACTGACTTTGACCGTATCAAGCTGCGCCAGCGCGTATTGGTCGATATGGATAACCGCAGTCTGGCAACGAGTATGATCGGTGAGCCAGTCAAGATGCCTGTAGCCATCGCCCCAACGGGGTTTACCGGCATGATGTGGGCAGATGGTGAGATACATGCCGCACGCGCCGCTGAAAAATTCGGCGTGCCCTTTTCACTATCGACCATGAGCATCTGCTCTATCGAGGATGTCGCCACGCATACCAGTAAGCCGTTCTGGTTTCAGCTCTATGTGATGCGCGATCAAGATTTTATGGCCAACCTCATTCGCCGTGCCAAAGAAGCCAACTGCTCAGCGCTAATTCTCACAGCAGACTTACAAGTGCTCGGACAACGCCACAAAGACATCAAAAACGGTCTATCAGCGCCGCCTAAGCCTACTCTAGCCAATATCGTCAACCTCATGACCAAGCCGCAATGGTGTATGAACATGCTAGGCACCAAACGTCGCACGTTTGGCAATATCGTCGGTCATGCACAAAATGTAGAGGATCTGTCCTCACTCTCTGCTTGGACTGCCGAGCAATTTGACCCACGTTTGAGCTGGGACGATGTCGCGCGTATCAAAGACATGTGGGGCGGTAAACTTATTATAAAAGGCATCATGGAGCCTGAAGATGCGATCATGGCTGCTCGCAGTGGCGCAGATGCCCTAGTCGTCTCAAACCATGGTGGGCGTCAATTGGATGGCGCGTTGTCTTCCATCTCTGCTCTATCGGATATCGTACAGGCAGTACAAGCCGAAAACAGCGATATCGAGGTGTGGCTAGACAGTGGCGTTCGCTCTGGTCAAGATGTCTTAAAAGCTATCGCATTGGGCGCAAAAGGCACGATGATTGGTCGCTCTTTTCTCTACGGATTAGGAGCCTACGGTGAAGATGGGGTGCGCCGCGCGCTTGAAATCATCTATAAAGAGTGTGATATATCCATGGCATTCTGTGGTCATACCGATATCAATACCGTCACGGATAATATCTTAGTAAAAGGTACATATGAGAACCTCAAAGTGGGTCGTTTTTAGAGCGGCTGATTGTAGAGCAATCGACGTTTAAAACTGGCTATACATAACATAATTTGCTCATACCCTTTATACTGTATCTATAACATTTTGATGACAGTTAGCCTTTATGACCATTCGACAATTATTAAAAACAGCGCCCGTCACTACCCTGCTATTAGCCAGCTTTATTGGGCTATTTGTCATGCAGCTAGTCACGGGCGTCGATGCCAATAACCCGTCAACTGAAGCGTTAGTTAAATGGGGTGCCAACGCCTTACCCTTAACGATGATGGATGATCCATGGCGCTTGGCCAGTAGTGCGTTTTTGCACATTGGTCTCATGCATCTACTATTTAATGGCTTTGCCATGTATTTCTTTGGGCAGATTGCCGAGCCGATGTTTGGCTCAGCCAAGTTTTTGGCCTTGTTTTTACTGGCAGCCATCGGTGGCAATTTGCTCAATAACTATGTCACATGGCAAAGTATCATAGAAGGAACAGGACAACCCGGACTATCAGCGGGTGCTTCTGGTGGTATCATGGGGATTGGCGCAGCATTATTGATTGCCGCCCTGTTTAAGATATCGGTCAATGGCATGGTGCTCAATCTCAAGAGCTTGATCATCATCATGGCGATCAACTTGGTGTATGGCTTTGCCGTACCGGGTATCGATAATGCTGGTCATATCGGCGGCGCGATCACAGGACTCGTCATTGCTTTGGCTTTTGCGATTGGTTATCGTCAGCGTCTCGCGGTCGCTATGCACAATGCCGCTATTGAGCAACCGCAGCGAGTCCACCCTTATCAAACTACCTATCACTACGGTGACCAAGGCAGCGATCAATATAATAGGCAATATAATAGGCAGTATAATGAGCCACTCGATAATTCAGACCGTTATGGCAGTAGTCCTATCGATCAATCATTTTCCCTCAATACTGATTCAATCAAGCAAAATGCTGAATTGGATAACAATGACTCTAGGTTAGACAACCGTGATGTGATTATGCCAGATATGCACGGCAGTGATATGGAAAGAGTTACTGCTGTAAATTTAGCTTTAAAGGACAATACAACTCACAGCACAGTCGAGTCTAAACACCCTATTAAACCTTCGTTTATTTGGCAATTATTACCGTGGCTTGCGATGCTGATTATTAGTATTGGCTTTGTCTGGTGGTGGCAAGATATTCATCAGCAAATCCTACAAGTGCTAAAAGCCATTGAGTAAATGCGCGTATTTATCTATCATTGCTAAATAGTTTCCAGTAACCGCCTATTCATTTAGACTACTTATTCGCTCTTTGCTCGTTTTTTACCTGACCTTACTACCCCGTTATTTCTACTCACCCACGAGACCCAATTATGTTAAAACTTGCAGCGCAACCTCACTTTTCTACGCGAGCCATGCTGAGCACGTTAACCGCTACGGCATTACTCAGTGTGTCTAGCATGTCTAGTGCCATCCCTTTTCTTAATAAAAACCTACCGACTGACAAAGACGCCGAATTAAGCGTTGGAGTCAATGTCATGGCGGTAAAATCCGCCTATGATCTCGAAGACAGCACTGAAATGCGTGTGCTGCCGGGCATTTTTTATGATAATAATAGGATCTATGCGCGCGGTGCTCAAGCGGGTGCGTATTTGATCAATGATGGTGTCAATCAGCTGTCTGCTTACGCGCAGCTCGCAGGGAATTCGTTTGATCCTGATGATGCTAATGGTGCCCTGCAAGGTCTCGATGAGCGCAAACTATCCGCAGAAGCAGGTATCAGCTATCAGCGTCGCACGCCTATCGGTGCGTTTCGTGGTCAGTTTGCGACCGATGTGTTGGACGAAAGTGGCGGTAATACTGGTCGCTTAACTTACCTTGCCAAGATCACGAGAAACAAGCTGACGGTCTATCCAAGCATCGGCTTTGAGTATCATGACGCGGCCTACAATGAATACTACTATGGCGTCAGTGAAGAAGAGTCAGCGGAAACAGGCGTTGCCGCTTATAAATCTAACTCAAGCTTGAATCCGTATGTCAGCGTTAGTGCCAACTACGACTTTAATGATAAATGGGCAGGATTTGCCAATCAAAGCGTGAGCTATGTACCCAATGAGCAATATGATAGCCCAATGGTAGACTCACGTACGGAAGCAGCGACAACGCTTGGTTTGCTTTATAAGTTCTAATTCAGACTAGAAGTTTGATACAAAAAAGACCTTACCGCGTGATGTGGCAAGGTCTTTTTTATTTAACACTCTATTTTTAACAATCGTCATAGTATCAGTCCTTGGTAATATTGGAGGGACTGACGGTGTTACCAAAATCACCTAAATAATTATAGATATAAATCTCGCGTCCTATCAGTAAAGGAAATTCTATATATTCTACAGGATGGCAGTCTCGTCGATGTGCTTCTATATAATCAACAAACCCCTTGTATGTCGCACTTTCCCAATTATGATTTCGACGAAAACTTCTCGCAAAGATTGCAATATGTTTATCTTTATAGCCATCTATAGATACAGTCAAAATCTTCATATTTATTTTTTTATCAATAAACGTACTTTCATAATACATACAGCCTTGTTTGAAATTACTTGGATCTTCCGCTAGCTTGTCGGCTATCAAGCGATATCCCCAAATTTTCATAAACAAACCTAGATAAATCAAAGAAAATATTATATAAAATCCAAATTGTTGAGACGTGGTGAATTGCTTTATATAGTCACGTAGATTTACTATCATTTGATATTCGCTTAAAAATAAAGGGGTCTAATATAGCTCTAACTGCTATGGCATCCTACTGGTTTGGATGAATAAAAGAACCTAGCCAAATCAGAAAGCAAAAAAAAGACCTTGCCACATTCTCATAAAGAAGTGACAAGGTCTTTTTATTTCTAAATTCTCAGTGGGGCAAATATGATGCTGCTACCAGAAAGACGAGGGCAAATTGTACTTATCGTACATTAAGCGAATCTGACGCCGTAGCAGGTCATTACTTGGTCTACTGCTTACTTAGGATGTACCATATCAGCAGGAATGACCCACTCATCAAACTGCGCTTCAGTTAGCAGCTCTAGCTCGACCGCCACTTGCTTCAAAGTCTTGTTTTCTTTATAAGCCGTCTTAGCGATTTTCGCTGCGTTTTCATAGCCAACATGACGGTTCAATGACGTTACTAGCATCAATGAGTTGTGCAAGAAATCATCAATTTTGTCTTTTACTGGCTCGATACCAACGGCACAGTTTTCGTTGAAGCTGTTGCAAGCATCGCCAAGCAGCTTGATAGATTGCAATAAGTTAAACGCGATAACTGGCTTATACACGTTTAACTCAAAGTTACCTGAGGCACCAGCCATGCTGATTGTCGTGTCGTTACCCATGACTTGAGCGACAACCATCGTCATTGCCTCTGACTGAGTTGGGTTTACTTTACCCGGCATGATAGAAGAGCCTGGCTCATTTTCAGGAATCGTCAATTCACCAAGACCACAACGAGGACCTGATGCTAACCAACGTACGTCGTTCGCGATTTTGTTTAAACTAGCGGCTAGTGTTTTTAGTGCGCCTGACGCAAATACTTCGGCATCACGAGCGGCTAATGCTTCGAATTTGTTTGGTGACGTAACGAATGGCAAGCCAGTCAAAGTCGCTAGTTGCTCAGCTGCTTTTACGGCATAGTCAGGATGGGCGTTTAGACCAGTACCAACCGCGGTGCCGCCTAGTGGTAATTCATATAGGCCTTGTAACGCGTTGTCGATACGAGTCAGTGAATGGTCAAGTTGGCTCACATAGCCGCTGAACTCTTGGCCTAGCGTCAAAGGCGTGGCGTCTTGCAAATGCGTACGACCAATTTTTACGATGCTATCGAATTCTTTCGCTTTTTTATCAAGGGTATCGCGCAATGCTTGGACCGCTGGAATCAATAAGCTGTTGATCTGACGCGCAGCAGCCACACGAATCGCTGTTGGGAAGCTATCGTTGGTAGACTGTGCATGGTTCACATGGTCATTTGGGTGAATCGGCGTATAGCTGCCACGCTCAGAACCAGCGATTTCGTTAGCACGGTTGGCCAGCACTTCGTTCATGTTCATGTTTGACTGGGTGCCAGAACCTGTCTGCCATACGACCAATGGGAACTGATCGACCAGACCACCATTGATGATTTCGTCAGCGGCTTGTACGATGAGATCACGCTTATCGCCTTCGATACGCTCTAGGCTTGCGTTGGTAATCGCAGCGGCTTTTTTGACCAGTGCCATCGCTTCAATCATTGGACGCGGCAAAGTCTCGCCACCGATTTTGAAGTTTTCGCGGCTACGCTGAGTTTGCGCGCCCCAATAAGCATCAGCTGGGACTTCTACGTTACCCATGGTGTCTTTTTCGGTACGAGTTGCCTGATTCTGTGTCGACATAACTACCCTCTTTACTGGTTTGTTGTTTTATGACTGCTCTAAAAAATGCAACATCTGCTGCACATAAAGGAGAATACGATATAAAGTGGCGTTATGATAGCATGACTAGGACGCGTTGAATATTCACAAATCGCCTTGGTCAATGCCTAAAAACGAATGTCTAAAAACGTCTGTCACCACCAATCTGATACTTCATTGGATAAGATATCTATGCACTCTGAAAAAATACTCACTGAGTCAAAAACTCTTAACTCACAAGAACACATACTAAGTAACCTACCTAGACGGCACTTTACTCGCCAGCGTCGTCAGTTAAGCGACGGTGCCCGTAGAAATTTAGCGCAAGCAGCCAGCTTGCATTTGAGCAAACTACAACAGCGCTTGCCAGCAAATGCGCGTATTGGGTTATATTATGACGGCTTTGGTGAATTACCCACTCAGCCACTATTGGACTGGTGTAAGCGCTTAGGCTATTTACCTTATTTACCAGTTGTTGGTTCTCTCGGTCGTACTAGTAATGGCAGTGATGATAAACGATTGCGCTTTGTGCCTGTTTATCATTCAAAACTGCTCAATATTCCTACTCATGTTCATCAGCTTGGCATGAAACAAAATCATAGCCGCGCTCTACTATGGGCGTCAGAACTAGACATAATTATTTGTCCGTTAGTCGCGGTAGATGAACACGGTAACCGTATGGGCATGGGTGGCGGCTTTTATGATACAACGCTTGGCAAAAGCTATCGCTCAGGGGCTTCAAGGCCATTAAAGATTGGCTGGTGCTATGATTTTCAATTGGTTGAGCAATTAGTGCATCAACCGTGGGATGTGCCATTAGATGGCTTAATTACACCAAGCGGCATAAGGTGGTTTTGATGACGAATAATAAACAATCTAAAAAAGGCTCCAGCGCTGACAATGTGGATGAATATTTACAAACATTAGGCAATGAGGACGCTAGAGAGCTGCGTTACTACAGTCAAGAGCAACCGTTTAGCGCTGATGAGATGACACGGCTCGTCAATGAAGAACGCTTAAACGAGTTGCTCACGCAAAGTGATGCATTTTTGAGTAGTTTGAATAGTGAGATTGGGGGTTTTGATGAATAACATCTATAAATGATAGAGCACAATTTGAATAAACGCGGTTATATGTTAGTTTGATTTGATCGACGTTTTCTTTTTATTGCCAAACTATTGTTTCTATATAACCTATAAACTATACTTATCGCAAATAATTATCATTACAGTATAGGTCGTTGATCGTGGACAAAGTAAAAAAAGAGTTTATGTCGCCCGCTTCGCTACAAGTTTGTTTTTATCTGTTTGTGCTATTACTACTGGCCACGCCTGCGGCTTATATTTATGATTACAACGGCTTTGATTTTGCTGAACTAAGAACCTTTTTGCTAGCGCTTGCAGCATTTTATACCTTCGCGCTTAGCACTCACATTGAAATGCATCATATAAAGTCTTCTAGCAGCACATCTTTTCTACATTTTTTGATCCCTATATCTCAATGCTTTTCTTTGATTCTACTATCTTTGTTTGCGTTGGCCACTATTGAATACATCAACGGTGATTTGAGGCTAGATCGTGTTTATGACCCATTCATTACACTGTTTTTCGTATACCTGTTGCGCAAAAATATAGAAAGTATAAAGCAAGATATCGGTACTTAAGATAACCGTCTAATTTAATTATTCTAACAATCCTATAACTAATGCAAAAAAAAGACGCTTACCGATAAGCGTCTTTTTTGTTGGGTACTTGGATTGAGTTAAAGGGCTGACCAAATCACTTACAACACCATCGCCGCAATCCAACCAAAGGCCAGTAGTGGAATGTTGTAATGTAAGAAGGTCGGCACCACACTGTCTTTGATATGATCATGCTGTCCATCGATGTTGAGACCAGAGGTTGGCCCCAATGTCGAATCTGACGCAGGCGAACCCGCATCACCCAGCGCGCCAGCCGTACCGATAATCGCCACAGTAGCCAATGGCGAAAACCCTAAAGAGATACATAGTGGCACATAAATCGCAGCCAAAATAGGAATGGTCGAGAATGACGAACCGATACCCATGGTCACAATCAAACCGATCAATAGCATAATAAAGGCAGCCATCGCTTTGTTACCACCGAACAGTGACGCCGCCCCATCAACGAGTGGCTGAATCTGCTCAGTGGCTTTCATGACTTCAGCAAAGCCCTGCGCGGTAATCATAATAAAACCAATCATCGCCATCAGCTTGATACCGTCATTAAAGACACCATCAGCATCACGCCATTTCACCACGCCCGTCGCCATAAAGACACCAAAGCCAAACATTGAGCCTAAGAGTAGCGAATCAGTATATAGCTGCACAACGAAAGCCGTCACGATAGCAGCCAGTGCAACCAGCGTCTTCAGCTTGCTTTGCGACTGTGCGCCAGCGGCGGTTTTGCTTAATGCATCGCCTTCTACGACGGCATCATGCGCTTGCTGATCTATCGCAATCTGCTGATACGCACGTGGCTTACGGTAGCTTATAAATACCGCGACCAGCAGACCAAGTAGCATGCCAAGCGCAGGAATCGCCATGGCTTTTACCACAGAGATATTGCCAACATCGATACCCGCTTCGCCGACGTTTTTTAGCATAATCTGATTGAGGTAAATATCACCGAACCCATAAGGAATAAACATATAGGTGGTGACCAGTCCAAAAGTAATCAGACAAACAATTAAGCGTCTATCAATCTGCATGCGGTTAAACGCCAATAATAATGGCGGCACAAGCAGAGGAATAAAGGCAATATGAATAGGGATTAGGTTTTGGCTAAAGCAGCTCATGGTGATAAGACCTGCAAACAGCATGTACTTAATCATCCCACTCGTACCAGCGGCATCAATGCGTCTAATCACTGTCCCTGCCAACGATTGCGGCAAGCCCGAATGCGCAATCGCTACTGCAAAAGCACCAAGCAGTGCATACGATAGCGCAATTTCCGCCCCATTACGGATGCCTTCTTGAAAAGCATTTAACGTGTCGGTAATACCCAGACCTGCTAACAATCCACCTGCCAGCGCCCCGATTAATAGACTGAGCACCACGTGCACTCGCGAAAGTGACAGTCCTAGCATAATGATAACTGCCAGCAGTACCGCATTGATGGCCATGTGTTGCCCCTTGCTCTTTATAGCTTGGTCCCATTGAGACCGATGAATATTGACACTGATGAATATCGCTGTGCTGTCTAAAACGTCTTAATGTCGGCTCGTTTCTCAGACGCGTTTTTAGACGCGCGCCAGTTTACCTTATTTTGGATATAAAGCCTACGTATAGAACCAAGCAGACATCCACAGCGTTCAAGTATCACTCACATTTTTTAAGCCCTCTATATCTGCTGTCTGTCTTGTCACTTATAAGCCAATCACATTGTTAATGACTATGTACCCAGACAACTATTTAACAAAGATAAGCATGTGACTTTATCAATGAGCCTTGCAATTTTATCTGTGGACACCATTTATCTAGACATGAACCACGAACTTGACTTTACAAGTCTGGGGAAAGAGGAAAAATATATGAGTGAACATAAAATAACCCAAGACAATATCGACATTGATGTCGACGTTTCAACGCCTACTGCAGAAAATAACGAGGCAGATACCTCGTCTAATGATGCGCTAGAGACAGCGTCAACTGATGTCAAAAACACTGATCTTGATAATACTGACTCTAATAACAAAGACGTAAACGACAACCAAGACGAAAGCTATTTGCCACTCTTGGCATTGCGAGACGTCGTCGTTTATCCACACATGCAGATCGCCTTGTTTGTGGGACGTGCGCCATCGGTGAAAGCCGTTGAGCTGGCACAGGCTGAGTATGGCAACAAAGTACTGGTCGTCGCGCAAAAAGACTCATTGACCGAAGATATTGATCAAGACAACTTGTATCAATACGGTACGGTGTGCCGCATCGTCAGCACCATGCCGCACGATAGCGATGAGAACTGCATCAAAGTACTCATCGAAGGTCAATATCGCGCCCGTGTCGATAACATCGAAAGTCATGATGACTTATTGATGGCGAGATTTGAGCGTGCTGATCTTGATGTCACCATGGATGAGAGCCAGCAAAAAAACACCATTCAGGCGTTGACCACCCTGTTTGAAGGCTATGCGGATGCGCGTCTGCGTAATGCCCGTGAGCTGACCCGCGTGGCGAAGCGTATCGATGATTTGCTTGAGCTTGTGTACTTTATCTCAACTCGCGTCTCGATGGACCTTGATATCAAGCAGTCGTTCTTAGAAGAAAACGATGTCAAAACGCACATCAACACCTTGACGGAATATCTGGTCAAGCAAAGTGCTGAGCAAAATATCGAACAAGATATCCAAGATGCCGTTCGTCAGCAAATGGAAGACAATCAGCGCGAATACTTCTTGAATGAGAAGATGAAAGCCATCAAAAATGAGCTGTCAGATATGAATGACGGCGCGTTCGATGGTGAAGATGATGTGGCTGAGCTAGAGCAGCGTCTCGAAGATGCTGACCTGCCAGACGATGTGCGCAAAAAAGCTGAGCAAGAGTTTAAAAAGCTCAAAATGATGCCGCCTGCATCAAGCGAATCGTCAGTCGTGCGCAATTATATTGAATGGATTTTGGACACACCGTGGAATGCGACGACTAAAGTCTCGATCAATTTAGACAAAGCCAAAACCACACTTGACGAAGATCATTACGGTCTAAAAGATGTGAAAGACCGCATCTTAGAATATCTCGCCGTACAATCACGCGTGAAAAAACTACGTGGCCCGATTCTTTGTCTCGTCGGTCCTCCAGGTGTGGGTAAAACCTCACTGGGTGAATCGATTGCCCGTGCAACGGGTCGTAAGTTTGTGCGTATGGCGCTTGGCGGCGTACGTGATGAAGCAGAAATTCGTGGTCATCGCCGTACCTATATCGGTGCGATGCCAGGCAAAATCGTGCAATCGCTTGCGAAAGTAGAAGTGAAAAACCCATTATTCTTATTAGATGAAATCGATAAGATGGCGCAAGACTTCCGCGGTGATCCAGCATCAGCATTGCTCGAAGTATTGGACCCTTCACAGAACGATACCTTTAACGACCATTATTTAGATATGGACTTAGACTTGTCGCAAGTGATGTTCATCTGTACGGCTAACAGCATGGATATTCCGCCTGCGCTACTTGATCGTATGGAAGTCATTCGCTTGCCGGGTTATACCGAAGAAGAAAAGGTCAATATCGCACAGAAGTACCTCGTGCCAAAAGCCATTAAGAATAACGGTCTCAAAGAAGGCGAGATTGAGATTGTTGAAGCGGCACTACACAGTATCGTGCGTAGCTATACCCGTGAAGCGGGTGTGCGTAACCTTGAACGTGAAGTCAATAAAATCTGCCGTAAGGTGGTTCGCGGTTCGGTTGAAAACCATGGCGCCCGCGCTCCGAAAAAAGCGGAACGTCAGCTAGTGACCGTCGATGACAAAAATATCGATGACTATCTAGGTGTGCATCAGTATGACTACGGTCTGGCTGAAGAAGAGCCTGAGATTGGTCGTATCACCGGTCTTGCGTGGACACAGGTCGGTGGTGAGCTGTTGACCATTGAAGCGGTCGGTATGAAAGGTAAAGGTGAGCTGAGCTTTACTGGTTCACTCGGCGATGTGATGAAAGAATCGATTCGTGCGGCGATGAGTGTGGTTCGTGCTCGCGGTGATAGCTTAGGTATTGACTATGAGACGATCAAAACCACAGATATTCATGTCCATATGCCAGAAGGCGCGACGCCAAAAGACGGCCCCTCTGCTGGTGGCGCACTGACGACAGCACTTGTATCTGCATTGACGGGTATTGCCATTCGTCCAGATATCGCGATGACAGGTGAGATTACCTTGCGTGGTAAAATCCTACGTATCGGTGGTCTTAAAGAGAAGTTGCTTGCGGCGCATCGTGGTGGCATCAAGCATGTCTTGATCCCAGCGACCAATGAGCGTGATTTGGCCGATATCCCTGATAACGTCAAAGAAGGCTTGACCATTCAACCAGTTGCGACGATTGAAGAGATTTTAAAGGTTGCTCTGGTAGATATGCCAAAGCCGCTTAAGCCTGCAAAAGTGACGGTTGATAAAACGGCAGGCAAAGCGCTACACAACTAATTGCGTATTCGTTAGTCAAATTCCTAAAAAATAAGAGCCGCTCATCACGATGATGGGCGGCTTTTTTTTGGCAATAATAAACAACAATCTCGCTAACATACTATGATATATTTCAAACAAATGTTTATTTTTTGGAAAGTTATAATGTCAAATAATTTACGGATGCCTTTAGCGATAATAAGCGCATTATTACCTCTCGCCCTACTAGGCTGCCAAACCAACAGCCTCAATCATTCAGCGCAAACCAATACCGTCATTGACGATAAAAACTGGTCAGCGACCACGCTCGAATCCAGACTGTTTCAAACTGCCACAAAATATGATTGGCAATTGACCCACGTCAGTGATGATAAAGGCAGTCTCATACGCCTCGACCTTCAGCCACCATTAACTATGGATGTTCGCCCAGACCTATTAACCTTCGATGATGGCTGTTACCGATACCTCGTGTCCTTTAATATGTGGTTGCCCTTACCTTATCCTTATACAGATGCGTCATTACAAGACACAGCTAAATCACCAATCACGGCTGCTGACTGCACTACAATATATCAAGCAACGACCCAAGACTGGCGCGGTAATACACTCATCCCTAGCGATACAGCACATATATTAAACACGACTTTTGGGCCTTATGCAGGAACGCATTTTACATTTGCCCCCGCGCTGCCTCAGTCAGTACGTGCTACCAAAACCTTAGAAAAACAGCTGGCTTTAAAGACGGATAAGGACAAAACCCTAATCTTTTCGGGCACGCCCAAGCCTGAACATCCTATAACTGGCATACCGCTTACCAATGAGTTATTAGAGGGCTATCGTTGGCAACTGTTACAAGTGACGGACCAAACAGGCGCAGTCATGAGCGAATTTACGCAAACAGAAAAGCCCATTACGCTTTCCTATGGTTTGAATAACTATAGTGGCGATGAAAATGACGAAAAAAATGGCTTTCAGTCAGGTGTATATGGTCAAAGCTTTGGTATTTCTGTTGGCTGCAATGGTGTTGGTGGAGCTTACGCCCTCTCTTTCAATCAAAGTTTACTCACTGGCAGCTTTCCTTCTACTATGATGAGCTGTGGCGATTCTCTTGATGATATTGAATCACGGCTTGGACGTATGATGACCCATAGTAAGAGTCGACTGATCTTAATGCACGCGGATAATAAGGCAAAGGCAACTATAGAGCAGTCAGAGCAAAACTACTTACTCACCCAAACGCTAGATTCTGGCGAGACGTTGGTTTGGAAAAATAAGCCAAAGAAAATGCTTTAATGTACTTTCAAACCCATACGTTACTTACATTTATTAACCGATTGTTGCGCATTTGATGAATAACTATAGGGTTTGCTTGGCTATACTGACGGTGATGTTAACGAATATCGATACGAGCTTTAACAGAACAATAAATACAGATATTTGTGACTTTAATCACGTTCTAAATAACGAATAAAACAACTGGAGATAATAATGAATAAGACAATGCTTGCAAGTGCCCTACTATGTGGTTCAGCGTTAGCGATGACTGGCTGTCAAACTGTCGAAAGCCAAATGCAAACAGGCAACCCTTTGTCTCAGCCTACTTTGAAATCAACTATTAAAGCAGTCAGCGGTGATAAGAACGAAGTCGGACAGATGTTTCTACGTCCTGTCGACGGCGGCGTACAGGTCTATGGTAAGCTGATGAATCTACAGCCGGGCCAAACAGTGGCGCTGCATATTCATGAGACAGGCAGCTGTGCTGACATGGGTAAAGCGGCAGGTGGTCACTTTAACCCTGACAACAAACCACACTCTAATCCAGATGACATGAATGGCCATGCGGGCGACCTGCCTAACCTAACAGCTAATGAAGATGGTGTCGCTACCATCAACTATGTGAACAAAAAAATCACTGCTGATGAAGCTGGTAAATATAGCGTCAATCGCTTAGCCTTTATCGTACATGCAGGCGCAGATGATTACACTAGCCAGCCTTCAGGCGCATCAGGCGATCGCGTTGCTTGTGGTATTATCGAAAAGAATTAATAGCGTCTACACTTAGCTATTATTGATAGCACAAAAAAACCTCTTAGCATCTAAGAGGTTTTTTTATGGTCGATAGAAAAGTTGTTACTCTTCTACCCACTCGCCTTTACGCCAGTACACACCCCAACGTGTGGCCTTACCATTCTTTTCAGAGCCGATGTACTGCTCTTTTTTCTTACGCGACCAGCGCAAGATGGTTGGGTTACCCTCAGGATCTTCATCGGGTCCTGCAAACAGATACTGGAACTTGTCTTCCATCTTGTCTTTAATTTCTCGTAGCTCAGCGAGTTTCGGTGGACGCGTTTCTCTAACCTTTGGAAACTTAGAGGCCGCGAGGAACATACCAGCCGCGCCTTCACGCAAAATAAAGTAATCATCATGTTTGGTCGACTTTAGCTCCGGTAGATGGATTGGATCCATACGCGGCGGTGCTGCTTCGCCTGTTTTGAGTACCTTACGAGTGTTATCGCAGTTTTGACAAGCAAAGTATGGGCCAAAGCGCCCTGTCTTTAGCTCCATTTGCCCGTCGCATTTATTGCAATCAATGGTTGGTGCATCTGAGCCCGGTACTTCAAATTTACCTTCTTCTAGAATATAACCATCGCAATCAGGGTTGTTACCGCAAATGTGTAGTTTGAGACCACCATCTACGATATAACCATTCATCGCGGTGCCACATTTCGGACAGCGTTTTTTCTCCATCAAATCTTTGACTTCTGCCGCTTCATCATCACCTTCTGCATCATCTAGATTTGCGAATGCTTCGACTGGCATTAAATTTTTGGTGCCTTTACAGCGTTCTTTTGGTGGCAAGTTGTAGCCAGTACAGCCTAAGAATACCCCTGTTGAGCCAGTACGCAGCTGCATCGGACGATCACAAATATCGCAATGCACATCTGGCACATCGGTTGGATCATTCGGACGCATACCATCTTTGCCTTTGGCATGCTCAAGGGTGGTTTTGAACTCACCATAGAAATTATCGAGCACGTCTTTCCAGTCTTGCTCACCTTCTGCCACATGATCGAGCTTGTCTTCAAGCGCAGCAGTAAAGGTATAATCCATCAAGTCTGGGAAGCTGGCCGTCAATCTATCGGTGACGATATCACCCATTTTTTCGGCAAACAGTCGCTTATTCTCAAGCTTCACATAACCACGATCTTGAATCGTTGAGATAATTGAGGCATAAGTCGATGGACGACCGATACCTTTTTTCTCAAGCTCTTTGACTAGGCTTGCTTCAGTATAGCGAGGCGCAGGCTTAGTAAAGTGCTGACTTGGATCAAGCTTGTCTAAGTTTAACTTATCGCCTTTTTTGACATCAGGTAGTAAGGTATCGTCAGTCTTGGCTGGTGGCATCACTTTTGTATAGCCATCAAACACCATGGTGCGACCGCGTGCTTTTAGCTCGATATCGCTTGCACCGACAAACAGGTTCACTGATAAATATTTGGCAGGCAACATCTGACATGCCACAAACTGACGCCAGATTAGCTCGTATAAGCGAATAGCATCACGCTCCACGCCTTTGAGCTGCGTTGATTTCATATTGACATTAGAGGGACGAATCGCTTCATGCGCCTCTTGTGCGCCTTGTTTATTACCATAGAAATTTGGCTTTTCTGGCACGTATTTTGCGCCATAGCTGTCTTCGATATGACCTCGAACAGCAGCAAGAGCATCACCCGACAAGAACGTTGAGTCGGTACGCATATAAGTAATATGACCCGCTTCGTATAGACGCTGCGCCAAAATCATGGTTTTCTTAACAGAGAACCCTAAGCGCGTACTAGCGGCCTGTTGCAAAGTCGAAGTAATAAAGGGCGCACTTGGGCGTGATTGCGTTGGTTTCTCTTCACGCTCTTTGACGATAAAATCGCTTGCTTTGAGTATCTCTAAAACTTTATCGGTCTGCTCTTTATTGCCGAGCTTTAGCGTTTTGCCGCCTTGCTTGGTCGCCTCTAAACGGATACCGATTTGCTCCGCATCTGAGGCTTTTTTGGCTTTACCATTATCAATGTGCGTGTCTGCATGGATTTGCCAGTACTCTTCTGGAATGAACGCGCGAATTTCATGCTCACGCTCAACAACCAAACGCATGGCGACCGACTGTACGCGGCCAGCTGATAGTCCGCGAGCAATCTTTTGCCATAATAGCGGCGATACCATAAAGCCAACGACACGGTCCAAGAACCTGCGCGCTTGCTGAGCATTGACACGATCGATATCGAGCTTTGATGGTTGTTTAAAGGCGCTTTGGATGGCTGATTTGGTAATCTCGTTAAAGACCACACGCTGGTATTTGCTATCAGGCCCACCGATGACTTCTTTTAGATGCCAAGCGATCGCTTCCCCTTCTCTATCCATATCCGTTGCCAGATAGATTTTGTCAGCGTCTTTGGCTAATGCTTTAAGCTCTTTGATGACCTTGGTCTTATTCGGCAGTACTTCATAGACGGCCGCCCAATCATGCTCTGGATCTACGCCCATACGGCGTACCAGTGCTTGCTGTGCTTTTTCTTCTTTGGTCAGACTGTCATCTTTTTTAGCGGTCGTTGCTTTCTTTGCGCTTTTGCTCGCACTGACCGGCAAATCACGGACGTGACCGATACTTGAGCGTACGATAAAGTCATCGCCAAGATATTTATTAATCGTTTTTGCCTTGGCTGGTGATTCTACAATCACCAAAGACTTGCCCTTTGGGCTGTCAGCAGCTGGTGCTGCGGCTTTTTTGGTTGTGGTTTTTGCCATATTCGACGACACCATAATATAGGTAAATTAAAAAATATAAGTAAACTAAAAGTGAAATTACAGTCAGCAGTAAAGGGATTTATAATAATAATGGCTGCTGATAAAAAAGGTTATAAAACAAATTATAACCATAAAATAAAGATATAGTTATAAAGACGTTACACTGCTAAGCGTTAAACTGTCAACTTTAAATAAATTGAATATGAAAAACTGCTTGCATATCGCCCTTTAATGGAGACAAAAAAGCGCTTTACTAGCCTTTCACGTCTTTTTGCATTTGTATCGCCCACTTCTCAAGGTTTGTTTTGAGCACTAACAGATCTGCCTCAATCCGTTGCTGATGATACGTGGGATTAGAGTTTGGGCGCACGTAAGCTATGTCTTCCCAATAGATGATAATGCTATTTGCCTTGGTCATCAGCCCTTTAACAAACGGCTCAATGCTCACTGGTAGCTCTAATGGCGCTTTGTCCAAGCTAAAATCGGTTTTTTTCACCGTCACATTATTGCTGCTTTGCGTAGAGCGAATAGCGCTTGGAATATGGAGTGTTTTCGCATCATCACTGGTATCAACGAAACTGCTATCTGGTCGCCATTGTCCATCGATCACTTGGTAACGTGTATGCGGCAGTTTGGTCTCTTCTAATATCAGACAATATTGCCCAAGCATACCGCGGCCATATTCATTATCACGACCCTTGATCCAATCAGGGCAAGCAACGAGCTTTGGATTAAGCTGCAAACGGCGCGCGGTCATACGCAGCTTCTCTAAACGCTGATCAATACCATTCGGTTTGAGCGCCATCATACTCCCTAAGACGAATAGTACGATGATAACGCCAATCACTGTTCCCATGATGCTCTGGCCTTTTTACTAAATAAAAATGATGCTAAACAATATCAATATAACTACTACGGCTGATAACCGCTGTCTACGCTAACAGCAAAAATGACGGTTTTATAAATAACTACTGTATAAATAGTTAGCGTGAATTGGCTGCTACTCACATGACAGATAACGATATAGCAAGACTTATAATGAGCTCGAACCCGCAAAAATCAAGCACTGCCACTCAACTACTACTCAAAAACTGGCCGTATGGCTCACTCTTTATTTGTTAGTTATACTGTTAAATCAGACATTTAGCGTACCTAATCATAAGTAGCATAGCCACATACAAAAACCAGATACAAAAAGTGGTCGGCGTAAAAAAGTGCTATGATAAACCATAATTTTAAACGCGCGCAGGTTTATTATGAATTATCTTATTAAATCAAACTCATTAAGCGCTTATCACGTGAGCAAGCTGACAGGTAAAATCCTGAGCAAAACTGGCATGAGCTTATCGCTACTTGGCGCAATTGTGCTAACAATGTCAGGCTGTGCCACCACCCAAAGCCTGACCCCGCAGCAATGTCAAAGCAGCAACTGGCAAGAAGTCGGTTATGCCGATGGTCTACAAGGTCGTTCAGGGGCTTACTTCGGGCACTATACCAACAGCTGCGCCAGTGTCGGCGGTGCTAGTCCTAACCGCATACAGTGGGAGCAAGGACGACAGCAAGGTCTCAAAAACTACTGTACCGAGCTGAATGCTTATAAGCTCGGTCGCGAAGGCTATGACTGGCAGCCAGTCTGTCCATTAGAGGGCATTGAGAAATTAGAGGAAGCTTACTCTCAAGGACGCTACTATTATATCCGTCAGCGCGATCTAGACTACTTGCGCTCGCCTTATCCATTTGGTTATGGACATCTGGGCTTTGGCTACCGTCCATTTGGGTATGGCTGGTAAAAAGAAAACCTCAGTGATGACTTAATTTGAGGTTTAAGTCGTCACTGAGGTCGGAGAAAAGCTTATTATTTTAATCGTTCTTATTATTGTTATGGTGCTCGTTCTATTCATTGGCTTGTTGATTTATATCGCCAATTTTTTACTGTAACGGACGTTGCATTTCGCTACTTATTACTACTTACTACCATTTATCGCTACCATTATTCATTGACAAAAGCAATCTTGGTAAGTCCCGCTTGACTGGCAGCCGCCAAGACCTGAGCGACCGTATCATACTTACCTTCTTTATCGGCGCGCAGTTGTACTGAAGGATCTTTGCCGCTTGCGCCTTGCTCTTGCAGACGCACCTCTAGCGCTTCCATACTGATGGGATCGCTATCCCAAAATATGCCCGCGTCTTTATCAATACTGATTTGAATGGCTTCTGGCGGGGTTTGGTTGACCTCAGCACTGGTCTTTGGCAAATCTAAAGGAACCGTCGGATTCAGCACGGTCGCTGTCAATAAAAAGATAATCATCAATACCAGCATGATATCGATAAGCGGAATGAGGTTCATCTCATTCATACCTTGAACGTCATCATCACCCAGTTGAAATGCCATAATTATTCTCAATACTTGTGTTTATTGTCATGCCGCCAAGAGGTGCTTTTTTATTCTGCTACAGAGCTGCTGTAGTGGCGCGTTTGCTGCGCGTCTACTGCTGCATCGATAGTATTTGAGCGATTGCTTTTGGCCGCCTGCACCGATGTTGCGCCCGCTTTTGGGCTAGTAGACGATGGCACAGTTTCAGCAGGCTCAGCAGACCTGGACAACAGATCATGTGCTCTATCATTGGCTTGATACATCACACGGCGATTGATACGTACTGCTAGGTTATAAAACACGACGGCTGGAATCGCTACTGCAATGCCAAGACCTGTCATAATCAGTGCCTCACCAACGGGGCCTGCCACTTGTCCCAATCCTGCCTGTCCACTCATACCGATATTATGCAGCGCGTGGAAAATACCCCATACCGTACCAAATAAGCCGATAAATGGCGCAATCGCGGCCGTCGTTCCAAGAATAGGTAAGCCACGCTCGCTCGCAAAACGGTAGCGTCCTATGTGCTTGAGTAATGTTTGCTCGGTGACCAAACGACGAGCGGCAGCATCAGAGCCAACCAAATCGGCCTGCTTTGCTTGTAGCTGTTGACTCAAATCATCTGCCACACTGGTCGCCAGTTTGCGACTTTGCAATACGCGGACGATACCTGTCACCCAAGAGAGAATAGATAACGCAAGTAACAAAAAGAACAACGTCTTTGTCACCATGTCGCTGATCTGCCAGTATTGCATAAAGTCCATGTCAGACTCCTTAATGTTTGATGCCATCACATGCTACTAAAGTGAGTATCATGCCTTGTCTTATTATGAAAGATTATCAATAAATACGTTGTTATAAAATATAAATGCTTAAGGAACCGCATAGCTGATCGGCAATGTCACATTACCTACCACTGGTGCGCCATTCTTGGTAAAGGGTTTGAACTTGCCAGAGCGTACTTGACGCTGGGCTTCTTTATCCAGCAAAGTATTGCCTGAAGACTGCGCCAATCGCACGCTATCGATACCACCTTGTTTATTGACGCGCAGTACTAATACCACGTTGAGCGTATCACCTGAACGCGCTCTACGTGCCGCACGATCAGGAAAGCTAAATCTTGGTGCAGATGCCCAATTAGCAGCACTCGCAGTAAAGCTCACAGGCTCATTACTCTGTGCTCGAGCAGCAGCTTCCGCAGCAGCCTCAGCGGCTTCTCTAGCGGCTTGTGCTTGGGCGGCAGCTTCTGCTTCTCTAGCAGCTTTGGCTTGTGCCGCAGCCTTAGCATCCGCGACTCTTTTAGCTTCTTGCGCCGCTCTGTCTTGTGCTTCTTGAGCGGCTTTTTTGGCTCGGGCAGCAGCCTCTTTGCGCTGTTCATCAGCAGCCGATGTATCGACTATCGGTTCTGGGCTTGTCTTTTTTGGTACTACTTCTTTTGGTACAGGCTTTTGACTACTGTCAATAGATGTTTTTTCTGTTGCAATGATCGGCGGTGTTTCAGATACTTTTTTTACCACAGGCTTCGCTGGTTCTATAGGTGTCTCGACACGCTTCTTAGGCGGCGGCTCTGCTTTCGGCTTTTGTACAGGCTCAGGTTGCACTTCTTTTTTGACGGTGACCTTTTTGACCTGCTGCACGGGTTCTTTCGTTTCTGCTATAGGCGCTGCGCTTTTGGCAGGTAGCGTAACGAGCTCTATTTCGACCGGCGGTATGTCTTGTTTTGGCTCAGGCTGTAGTTTGGGCGCTTTTATGCTCACCAATGCGACTGCTGTTAGCACATGCAGCCCTACTACTACTAGAATAGAGAGTAGGATCGATCTGATTGGTGGGGCCTCTAAATCCGTTGAACTCATAACAGCCTAATATTTATTGTCCGGGATGGAATGGCGTAGATAATAATGCAAACGATAATTATTATCAATAATAATTTACAATATTTCTTTGTTTGCCAACTTTTTTAAGCTTCTTTTGCTTAGCTTATTTGATTGACTAATACCTCTATTTTAAGACATGTGGCTTATCTACCGACCATCTTTAGGAAAAAGCACTAACTGTTCAATGATACAAATACTGACTCATCTTGTAGACAATTATTTATAGATAGTCATCTATTGCTAATAAAAACCATTATCATTTATATTGATAATGAGTCTCAACTACTTTATCATAGCGGCTGTTCTGTCTAGCAGTCCTATTTTAAAAAATGATTTATATAAGCATATTCAAACGATAAAAACGCCTAACCTATAAGAACAAGGTTAGCAGGCAGAACCGATGAGATTTCTATCAGCCTATCTCAAATTTATTCAAAAACATGCTTGATAACTCTCGTCATTCTCCTATTTTTTATTGTCCTACATATGCAATTAGATTGTTAAAAGATTGCCTAAATACACGATATACCGAGTCTATTATGTCTACTACTTCATTATCAAATCGCTCTACCAGTCCTTTTTTTAAGCGTCCATTATTGGCTACTATGATGGCAGCTTTAATCGCTGCTATCAGTGTGACAGGCTGTAGCTCACCTGAGTCTGACGCCTCTGAATCAGCTGATACTACAGCTACCAATCAAACGGCTAATGAGTCTGCAAACGTTGCCAACAACGATGCCGTATCTGCTGAAAAAATCACGGTGAATACGGTTAAGGGTGATGTTGAGCTGGCAATGAGTCCCTCACCGTTAGTGGTGTATGACATGACCTTGATGCAAGACTTGGCGGCACTAGACGTGGCTGTTGACGGCATGCCTGGTAACTTGCGATTAGACAATTTACACTCAGAAACGCAGCCTGAACCAAAAGCGGTCGGTACTGTGTTTGAGCCAGATCTTGAAGCATTAAACGCCATGCAACCACAAGCAATCTTGGTGGGCTCACGCATGGCAGAAAAGTATAACGAGCTGTCAAACATCGCGCCGACGTTGGATATGTCTATCGACACGGCTAATATTTATGAGTCGAGTAAGCAGCGTTTGCATGACTTGGGTGCGCTGTTTGGCAAAAGCGATCAGGCTGCTAGATTGCAACAAGACATAGATACGCTTATCGACGAGACAAAAGGTGTCACCAAAGATAAAGGCACGGGTTTGGTCGTTATGGTCAATGGCAATAAAATGTCAGCATATGGCGACAAATCTCGTTACGGGTTTATCCATACGGTGCTAGATGTGCCAATGGCAGATAAGCAGATTGCCGATGCTCCTCATGGACAGCCGGTCTCTTTTGAATATATCCAAAAAGCCAACCCAGACTGGTTGTTTGTTATCGATCGCAGCGCTGCAATTGGTGAAGACGGTATTGGTGCCAAAGCCGTATTGGACAATCCGCTGGTCGCGCAGACCAATGCGTGGAGCAAGCAGCAAGTGGTTTATCTGAGCCCAGACTCTTACCTAGCGTTTGGTGGCTATTACCAATGGATGCAGGATCTCACAACGATTAAAGATGCTTTTGCTAACGCCAAGTAACTGTGCTTATTGTTGAATAACCGCCCTACTAGGTCGTTGCGCAAGTCACTGCACACAACGCATGCAGCTATTACTACCGTTATCACTGCTCATTTTTAAGCCAATAAAGATTATGTCGTTATTTTCACACCGTGCTCGTGCTAGGCTCAAACCTAGCGCTTCTTTGCCAGTATCAAATTGGCAAGGAAGCGCTAGCCATACTTTAGGCTCGAAATATCGACGTGCCGCCATACCACCATGGTTAATTAACACCGCAAGCCTCATTATCATGGGGCTTTTGGTGCTATTGAGCTTGTCGATTGGCGTAGCAGATTTTTCGTGGTTAGGTATTTTACAAAGTATCATCAGCCATAGCGCCAATGCTGACAGCTCACTACTACTGGTTAGCCGTATCCCGCGTACCGTTGCGATTATTTTGACGGGCATTGCGATGGCAGTGGCTGGAATGATCATACAAGTGGTGCTAAAAAACCGCTTTGTAGAGCCGTCCATGGTCGGTGCTACCCAAAGCGCGGCCCTTGGATTACTGGTAGTCAGTCTGCTATTTCCTGCCAGCGCGCTCATTGTAAAGATGAGCGTGGCGACCATCGCCGCCATGCTGGGCATGATGCTCTTTATGCTACTGATTCATCGTATACCGCCGACGGATTTTTTGATGATTCCGCTGATTGGTATTGTGTTTGGCGGTATTATCGAGGCGGTCACCACGTTTATTGCCTATCAAACCGAGTCACTACAGATGCTGAGCGTGTGGCAGTTTGGTGATTTTTCAGGTGTGTTGGCAGGTCGCTATGAGCTACTGTGGCTGACAGGCGGACTCTGTGTGCTCGCCTATATCATCGCCGACAAGCTCACCATCGTCGGTCTGGGTGACAATATCGCCTTGAACTTGGGTATTAGTAAACGCCAAGTCACGTGGATTGGCGTGGGTATGGTCGCCATGATGAGTGCCGTTGTGGTCGTGACGGTCGGTATGATTCCTTTTATTGGCCTCGTCGTACCAAACATTGTGAGCCGACTGATGGGAGATAAATTGCGTCGCAGCTTGCCCGCAGTCGCGCTACTTGGCGCTTCGGCAGTATTGCTGTGCGATATTATCGGTCGCTCGATTCGCTATCCATTTGAAGTGCCTGTTGCCACCGTCTTTGGCGTGGTCGGTACAGTGCTGTTTTTGTGGCTATTATTGCGCGCGCCAGCTGAGCAATAAGACTAAGCAGTAAAGCTGAATAATAAAACAGCAATCGTTAAGCGATTAACCATTTATTTAATACCGTTCATTTTTTGCTTGAATAGATAAGCTTGGCACCATAGGATTTATTTATGTTCTCATCGACTAAGCTTACTGCCACAAAGGCTCGTTCTACGGAAACTAGTACAGCAATAGACAGCCCATCTTCAGCAAATGGTCAGCATTCAGCTGCTGCCCAAAGTCAGTTGGCAAAATTTTGGGCATGGATAGCTGCGCATCCGAAATCTATTGCAGCCATTATTCTACTGATCTCGATGACCTTGTTTATGACACTCAATGTCAATGGCTATTGGGACTTTGCGTTACCATTACGCGGCAAGAAATTACTGGCACTGATGGTGGTTGGCTATGCGATTGGCGTGTCGACGTTACTGTTTCAGACGTTGACTCATAATCCAATTCTAACGCCCTCCCTACTCGGGTTTGATTCACTCTATGTTCTGTTGCAGAGCTTACTGGTTTTCTTTTTAGGGGCGATTAGTTTTACCAGTCTCGATCCTATTGCCAAATTCACGCTAGAGATTGTCCTGATGTTTGGGGCATCTTTATTATTATTTAAGCTATTATTTTCTAAAAGCAGTCAGGATCTGACACGCTTGATATTGGTGGGCGTTATCTTTGGCGTGTTGTTCCGCAGTTTATCCGCACTCATTGCACGGCTGATTAACCCTGATGATTTTGTGGTCGTACAATCTGCTAGCTACGCACAGTTCAATACCGTCAATCCTCAGCTATTAGGCATTAGCCTATTTATCTGTGTCATCACTGCGGTGTTTGTGTGGCGCTGGCGCTACCAATGCGATGTGTTAATGCTCGGACAAGCCCAAGCCATCAACCTTGGTATCAATTATCAACGTCTGGCATTTGGTCTATTAACCATCATCGCTGTACTGGTCGCCACTGCGACTGCCTTGGTCGGTCCAGTAACCTTTTTTGGTCTATTGGTTTGTGCATTGACCAATCGTATGGCACGCCATATGTATCACACCGAGCGGCTGATATTGGTCAGTTTGGTCGCCATGATTTGTCTGGTACTTGGTCAAACATTCTTTGAGCAAGTGCTGGACATGGCAGGCGTATTGTCCGTCGTAATAGAGCTAGCAGGCGGCCTCGTGTTCTTGGCATTGATATTTATGTCTCAGCGTCGCTCGTTATAACCACTTAGTTGATACTGTTAATAAAGAAAACCCTAAGACTTCTTAAAATAAGACTCGCTATGATTCAACTGAATAATATCTCCCATCATATTGGCAAACAACAGATATTGCATGACATTACGCTATCCTTGCCGACTGCGCAGGTGATCGCGTTGATTGGCCCCAATGGCGCTGGAAAATCGACGCTGTTTTCTGTCATGGCACGCTTGCAACCGTTACAAGCTGGGCAAGTAAGCTTTGCTGTAGATAATGAGGAACGTGATATTGTCAGCTGTCAGGCGCGCACACTGGCCAAGACGGTCGCGATGCTCGGACAAGACAATCATGTACAAGGACGACTGCGCGTGCATGAGCTGCTGATGTTTGGTCGTTACCCTTATCATCAAGGGCAACCAACCGCAGAAGATCAGCAAAAAGTAAAAGAAATCCTCGAGCGCTTTGAGCTGGAGCCACTTGCTGAGCGTTTCTTGTCAACACTATCAGGTGGACAGCGTCAGCGCGTGCTGATCGCGATGATTGTCTGCCAAGACACGCCTTATCTATTGCTCGATGAGCCACTGAACAACCTAGATATGTATCATGCTGGTCGGCTGATGCGTGAGCTACGCCAGCTTAGCCATAATCAGCAAAAAACCGTGGTAATTGTCCTGCATGATATCAACCAAGCGGCACAGTTTGCCGATACAGTGGTTACGATGAAAGCAGGAGAAGTGACGGCGGTTGGTCGCCCTGCTGATGTTATTACTCAAGAAACGATGAAAGATCTGTACAACGTTGATGTCACTGTCCTAAGTCATCAGGGTCGTCCAGTGATTGTTGATACGGTTTAAGTACAGCATTTCGCAAACAACAGAAGAAATTATCGATGCATAAAGCGCTATTAAATAATCGATGGATAAACTACAAAAACCTGTCTCTATTAATTTTAGTGATTAGCTTTTGCCTGTCCATTTATTACGCTTTAAATAAAGAGGTGTCAGATACCTTTTTTTGGTTAGGAATGACTTTATATGTTCTAAGATTAGTGGTTATTCCTATGGATTTTACTCAAGATATTGCTTCAGTAAATTACACAAAAAACTATGACGAAAATAATGGTTGGCATAGGTGGGTCATGCTAGGTGAAAAGTTTGCTTGCTGCATTTTCACTGTTTGCATAGCATACGACATATTTTTATTATTAAAGTGATAACTAGGGTATGGTTTTCATTTAGTAAATAAGGATCTAAATGAAAACACACCCTAAGAATATAAATACATCATCGGCCCTTTTGCAACGCCTTTAAACGCTGCTGTCGGCCTTTCCACCAGAGATACACACCTGTCCCTGATAGCACCGTAACTGCCAGTCCAATCATTGCCAAAAATGCTTGATACAGTCGATGGCTCCAACCTTGACCGATATGTCCCATATGCAGCGTTGACAGCCATTGGTCTACTTTGTTACCAAAACCGCTTTGATAACCGAAATGAACACGCGCAACCTCTCCTGTGGCAGCATCAACCGTAATAGATGACGCGCCGCCGTGTGTACCAATATCTCTGTCTGTTTTGAAACGCATCTGCCATTGCTCGTCCTCTGCAACCCAGCGGATACCCAATAACTGCTGTACAGCCGTGCCATTCTGCCGCGCCGCAATATCGGCTTGGGCACTCAGATAGGCAATGCTATTGCTCTTATTGACTATTTGAGCGGTGGCGTCCGCTGTATTGCGGATATCGTTAACAGTCGTATTTGAGTTTATAGACTTATCTACCCTACCCTGATTTTCTACTGTTTTATTCGGTTCAGGCTTGGTTGGCGGTCGCCCTCTTTCTCTTGGCGTCAGACCGACCACTGCCTGCATGACAGGCTGATAAACGGGTTTTAGATTAAACCCAACGCTCGACCAAGCGATGACAAATAGCATAACCCATAGCCACAGACCAAACGCATGGTGCAAATCATAGTTCAGCTTAAAGGTATTGGTTTTGCGGCGAATTTTCCATGCAGGTAGCCAGCGTTTAAACAGCGAGGCGCGTTTTTTGCTAGAGACTTGTTTTGACTGACTCGATTTGACTGCTCGAGGAAAGGTCAAATAAAAGCCAATAAAACAATTAATCGTCCATACCAATGAGACAATGCCCAAGACCCATTTACCAATATCACCAAGCAATAAGTCGCGATGCAACCAAAACACTTTCCACATGGTGTTGTGCCATGCCCAAGTATCTTTATTCCGTGTGCCGATGATGTCGCCAGTATGAGGGTCAACATAAACCTCATGAAAGGTTGGCTCAGGTGCGTCTGAACTGGCATTACCGCGCCATCTGTCTACAGCAAATACAACCGATTTACCGTCATCAATAGCGGTTGGCATACTAGAAAATGTGTAATCGGGATACGTCGTTATTACTGTGTCATGTAGCGCGGCGATAGATCGTAGCGGCGTGTTTTGCTTCTCGATATAAGCCAGCTTATGATTAAACACATCATCAAGCTCATGATGAAAAGCGAGCAGCACACCCGTGAGACTGGCAATGATTAAAAAGGCTGCCATAGCAAGCCCCGTATAACGGTGAATCCACAAGCAGGCTTGGCGAGGATTGAATGTAATCATGGGTCTTGGTTCTTTATTATATGTTGTTTGGGTAGGTATTTATCAGTTAGCACTTCATTACTGCTATAGCCAATCCAAAAGCCAGTAGGCAATAAAAAGCCAGCTCCCATATACAGACAGCTGACTCTATAAGTACGATTAGACTCAAACCAGATAAGCTATATTAAAACTGATACGTTAAAGACGTTTTGATATTACGTCCCATTTCAAAATCAGTATAGGCATCATCGATAGAGTTGCGCGATGCATGGCTTGCATAAGTCTCATCAAAGATATTGTATACACCTAGCGTGGCTTTTAGACCTTCGATTTGAGTTGGCGCATAAGTCATAAAGATATCATGCACGTCATAGCCTGGTTTTTCGTTGTCATCACCAGCGGTATTCGGTGTCACATCGGCGACATAAGTACTGCGCCAGCCAAGCTCGGTAGTGCTGGTTGGAGCGTAACCAAGATTGACCATGTACTTGTCACCAGACTCTGAGCCACTGCCACTGACAGAAGAGATATTGTAACCCGTATCTTCGCCTTTGCTACGCGCACGAGCATAGCTTAGACCCATGTTGAAGTTATCTGCTCGATAATCGGCTGATAGCTCTACGCCTTTGATCTTAAAATCTTCGTCATTATTAATGACACCTTGGCAGGCTTCAGGGGCAGCACTTGTACCTAGTTGCCCAGTGGTACAATTCATACCAGTTCTACTGCCACCTGCACGTACGAACTCAATATAGTTTTCGATATTGGTTTCAAAGTACTTAGCGCTCAGCTTTAAAGAGTCATCAGCCATGGTCAAACCACGCAGCGTTGTCGCAATACCGACTTCTGCATTGTCACCTTCTTCTGCTTTTAGGTCATTGTTCACATAGGTATCAACACCGTCGGAATTAAAAATCGTTTGGCTAAGATCTGGGCCATTAAATAACTGCGTATAGCTCGCAAATAGCTGGGTACGCGGTGCAATCTCATAACTGGCAGCCAATGCGCCAACGATATTGTCGTAAGTCTTGCCAGCCGATACATACTCTGGAGACTCATAACGGTCATAACGGACACCTGGCGTTAAGCTAAGCTTGCCCATTTGCCATTGGTCTTCCAGATACACTGAAGTATTGGTTGCCTCATCAGTGCTCGCCTTGCCAAAATCGCGCGCCATCTCAGATTCTTTTTTGTAATGCTCAACCCCAGCGATTAACTTATGAACCCCTGGTACGCCGTTGATAATACTGCTATCAACGATACTGGTGTTCTGTATTTTGCCGCCTGTGGTTTTGACTTCCGCATCAAACTCAAACCCAGGTATGCCATCAGAGTTACGCAAAATCTGTGTGCTGGTCTGATATATATTGGCGTCTACATCGACCAACTGGTTGGCAGGACTATAAGCGTAGTCAAGCGCATAGGTATCGCGTTTGACTTCCTGCGGAATGATTGGGTTCCAGCCACCAGCAGGAAAATCTGGACGTAATGGGAACTTGCCTTTGTTTTCGGTACGGCTAAAGCTAGCGCCTACATGATGATCACTACCGACATACGCACCCGCTTTTAATAAGATGTTTTCGCCTTCGCTGTTTTCCGTTTGGATTTTACGACCTTTACCATCTTCACCAGCGTCCGCATCACGTTTGCCATAATAAGCCAGTAAATCAACATTTTCTGTTGGCGCACCATACACAGTAGCTGAGGTTAACAGCTCATCATTGTTGCTAGCATAACCTGTATGCAGCTTAGCACCTACTTTTTGACCAGGCTTAAGTAAATCTGCCGCGTCGACTGTCTCAAAAGCAACGGCACCGCCGATAGCATCATTACCGAGCGTCACTGAGTTATTGCCCACTGACACTTCTGCTTGTTTTAGCAGATCTGGATCAATCGTGACATCACCCATATGGTAGAACAACGCGCCTTCTTGACGTGCGCCATCAATCGTTACTTTTAGATTGGTATCATCAAGACCACGTACACGAATACGTTGGTTGACTGATGAGGTACCGCCTACGCTTACCCCCGGTACGACGTCCAGAAAATCGCTCAGATGGCTTGCTTGAGCCGCTGGCGTATAGTCATCTATATAGACAGAGTCTTCTTGTACACTATCGCGGACAGAGCTATTTGCTGTCACGGTAATCGTTTGCAACGTCGTATTTGGCATATCTGCTGCCGTTGCAGCACTGGCAGCTTGTGCACACAATGCCGCTGCTACACCCATAGATAGCACAGTCAATCTGCTAGATAACTTTACTTCGCGCATAACACATCTACTCACTTTATTTACTGTCAAAAATTAGAATTATTTTTAAAACCTGTCATCGAATAGCCTTTAAATAGCGCCTATCAGACGATTCATTACCTTAAAAACACTCAATCATATCGTGCAAATAACACTATTAATGCTAATGATAATGATTAGCGTTTAAATAAAGAGAGGCATAATAACTAAGTATTAACAATTTGGCAATAATTAATATCATACATTCTCAATTCTAGTACTTAGTACGCCAAGTGAACGCAGCAATACAACGCAGCAACGCTTGGTACTAACTATAAATAGGCTATCGAATATGATAATGACTACGAGTTGAATCTGTATCAGCAAGGCTTAAAATCATCACTTCTATAGCAGCCTGCTATTAACTTAGCTCATCACTTGTATTTCTTGTACTACTGTACTAGAATGCTGATACAAGCCAAAAATATCATGGCTATTCTGACTGTTTTTGATTAAGACGACTGATTATAAGACGATAAATTATGAGTACCGACCCTTATCACAGCTTACTGAGTCATCTGGCAAACTGTACTGATAGCACAGAGATTGAAAAGCTACTCAGTGCCCTGCTGACGGATAAAGAGCAGCACGACATTGCTAACCGTATTCGTATCTTTGACTTGCTTGATCGAGGTATCACGCAGCGTGACATCTCTGAGCAACTAGGCGTTGGTATCGCGACTGTCTCTCGCGGTGCTAGAGCCATGCACAGCCACGATGTAAGTGCATTGCTTGCGACCCATAGAGAACGTGCCTAAACCCTCGATCCCAATACTTTCTACCCTTTTACTCATTACTTTATTAATTGTTGATTGACACATATTTGAACCATTTTGGACTTTATTATGACTGCTAGTACGCCCATACATACCCAACCTGCACCTATCGATATCCCGAGCAAACCACAGCGCATCAAGCTCACGCAAGATATCGATTTTTTTGCGCTATTCAAACGTATCGAAAGCGCTTTCGACACCTGTTATTTACTCGAATCATTGGGTGAAGACAGTCATATCTCACGCCATCATGCCATCGGCTTTGACCCTGTGACCACCATCGCCGCTATTGACCGTAATACGCTCGCTATCACTGACAATAAAACGACTGAAACGACTCGTTATCAAACTGACAATCCTTATCAATTGCTCCGCACCATCACACCGCAGCATGTCATTGCCCGTGATCAAAGTGGCGGTCTCGTCGGTTATTTGGGCTATGACTGTGTGAATTTTTTTGAGCCAAGCCTGACAGCCAAAGCCAGTGAAGACTTTGAGCCGTTCAAATTCGGCGTGTATTTAGATGGATTAACGCTAGATAAGATGACCGGCGAGATTTTCTATTTTTATTATCCAACCGCTCAGCAAAACAATCGCATCGAGCAAATCAAAGCCTTACTTGATGAGCCAGTTCCCAGCTATGAAGCGCCCACCGTTGAATTTTTGGGCGATGGTATGAGTCAAGAGGAGCATGCTAATGTGGTGATGCAGGTCAAAGAGGACATCATCTCTGGTCGTATCTTTCAGTGTGAGGTTGGGTTTAAGTCCAAATATCGTATCGCTGGCGACAAGATGCCGATTTATGAAAAACTGCGCGCGGTCAATCCGTCACCGCACATGTATTTTATGAAATTTGCTCAGCAGTGCATCATTGGCGCTTCCCCTGAGCTACTGTTTCGCTTGCGTCAGGGAGAGATGGAAACTTACCCACTCGCAGGTACTGCCAAGCGCGGCGTCGATGTGGTCGAAGACCGCAAACTTGCTCGCGCATTGCTCAACGATGACAAAGAAATTGCCGAACACAATATGCTGGTCGATTTGCATCGCAATGATATTGGCCGAGTGGCGCGATTTGGCACGGTAAAAGTGCGTAGTTTGATGGATATCAAGCGCTTCTCGCACGTACAGCATATCTCCTCTGAGATCGTCGGTATCTTGCATCCTGACGAAGATATGTTTAGCGCCCTTGCCAGCAACTTCCCCGCTGGGACGCTATCAGGTGCACCCAAAGTAGAGGCCATCAAAGTGATCAATGAGCTTGAGCCAGATGGGCGCGGTGCGTACGGCGGCGCGCTGGGGTCATTTAACTTTAATGGTGATTGTATCTTTGCCATTCCAATTCGCAGCCTGTTTATCAGCGGTGAGTCAGCCTACGCGCAAACGTGCGGTGGCAATGTCTATGACTCAAACCCAGCGGATGAGTATCTAGAGATTCAGCGTAAACTGTCGGCGATGAAAGTCGTACTAGACAGCTTTATGCAACCGTAATTGCTACCAGAAGTACTGTGTAAATCGACCATATTTTACCTAGCTATATTCTTACAAAAGAGTTTATGACCCATGAATGTTTTAATTATCGATAACTACGACTCGTTTACCTTCAATCTCTACCAATATGTCGGCGAGATTTTGCAAACCTTGAGCGATGATAAAGAAACCAGCGTCATCGTTAAGCGCAATAATGAAATCACCCTTGCAGATGTGGAAGCAATGAATCTGGATAGAATCATCATTTCACCTGGCCCTGGCTCCCCTGATGATCCCGCTTACTTTGGTATCTGTAGTGAGGTCATCGGGAAACTGGGTAAAACTGTGCCGCTACTGGGCGTATGCCTCGGTATGCAAGGCATCGCTCATGTCTTTGGCGGCGATGTAATACGTGCCAGTGTGCCAATGCATGGCAAGGTATCATCGATTCGCCATGATGGTAAGGGTATTTATCAAGGATTACCGCAAGAGCTTGAGATCATGCGCTATCATTCACTGGTGGTAAAAGCCGATACGATCCCAAGCTGCCTGACGATTACCTCAGTCGTCGCCAATGACGAGCGAGCGACATTAAGCTTCGATGAGTCTGCGCTGACGGGCGATGAGATTATGGGACTAAAGCATAAAGACTATCCGATACAAGGCGTGCAATTTCACCCAGAATCTTTTGCCACTGAAGGTGCTAAGCGTTTGCTAAGTAACTTTCTATTGCAGGTGTAAGCGCTACTATCCAGCCACGCCTTCCATTTTAAATGACAGTCGATTAAATTTAGACCACGCCCTAGTAGCAGTTTACGATCTTTTAATGATAGACTTAAAAAACCAACAAAAGACAGCCCTTGAACCGGTTGTCTTTTCTTATTGCAGTATGGCTTGGCGCGCTTACATCACAAGCGCTCTAGCAATAACCCAATGTCATTTAGATCGTAAGAAGAAACCACTATGGCAAATATCGACAGTACAGCGGCGATACACTCGCATCAGTCATGGATAGGCATTGTCCAAATCATTACCGCGGCAACCTGCTGGGGGACGCTTGGGATATTCTCAACCTATCTCAATCAAATGGGCTTTAGTGGTTGGCAAGTCACGATATTACGCATCGTGACGGCAGCAGTGATTATTTTAGCCATGCTACCGACCCTATGGCCACAGCTGATCAAACTACGACCCAAGCAGTGGTTTGGGCTGGCACTTCAGTCCTTGATTGGTGTGCTGGGGATGTCCGTCTGCTATTTTTTTGCTGTCAGTTATGTTGGCGCGGGCCCTGCGGTGGCTTTGCTTTATACCGCGCCTGTGTTTAGTTTGTTATTCTCAAAGTTTTTGCTCAGTGAGTCCATTACGCGAAAATCTATCGCGCTGGCATTCATGGCGGTTTTTGGGGTTGGGTTAACGATGCTGGGTGAGCAAGCAGAGGTTAATTGGGGTGTTTTGCTCGGATTGGCAGCAGGGATGTGCTACTCACTATACGGCGTACTCGGTAAGCGTGCGATGCATGATGCGCACCCTGCCCCTTTGGTATTTTTCACTTCCGTAGTGATCAGCGCGTGCGGGCTGCTACTACTGCCCGAAACGTATCACACCTATGAGCAGCTAATGTCCTTGCCACTACTGACTTGGGGCTATGTGTTAGGGCTATCACTCTTGGGTACTGTCGTGCCCTTTGGCCTTTATATGAAAGCATTAGAGAAGCTCCCCGCCTCTCGTGCTTCTGTTTTTACGATTTTTGAGCCGTTGACGGCGATTGCGCTGGCAATGATACTGCTACATCAAGCTTTATCTTGGATTCAATATCTGGGCGTGACGCTGATTTTGCTAGCGGCGTTGTTAAATGCAGTTGTTAATGGCACAACCACGCGCATTCCTCGCTGGCTCAAAAGACGGCAAGCGGTCTAGCTTTATTATTTGGTGGTCTGGCAGGGTGCGATAGCCAAATCTAGATTAAAAAAGCGAAGCAATAGATAGACTCGATTAAAAGGTATTTTTCTCGCTTGCTGTATCTACGCTGACAGAGGCTATGTAAAATTTATTCCAAACCGTCAAACTCAAATTATAGACATAAAAAAAGCCCTGAATGGGCTCTTTCTAACTAAACATATTGCAACGATATAAATCGCTTACTGCTCGATACGCTGCAAAAACGCTTGCGTACGTGGATGCGTTGAGTCTTCAAACAACTGCTTGGCGCTACCCTCTTCGACGACAACGCCGTCTTCGATCAAGACCACATGGTCTGCCACATCGCGAGCAAAGTTAATTTCGTGAGTGACCACGACCATTGTCCAGCCCTCAGAGGCGAGCTGCTTCATGGTTTCAAGGACATCCTGTACCAGCTCTGGATCTAGTGCAGACGTTGGCTCATCAAACAGTAACAACGAGGGTTCAATCGCGAGCGCACGAGCGATACCAATACGCTGCTGCTGACCACCAGATAACTGGAATGGATAGAGATCAGCTTTGTCTGATAGTCCTACTTTATCTAGCAATACCAAAGCCTGTTCACGTGCTTGGGCTTTGCTTTGTCCTTGTACGACAGTAGGCCCAAGCATCAAATTTTCAATGGCTGTCTTATGCGGGAACAAATTATAAGACTGAAACACCATGCCAGATTTACGCTGCAAAGCGAGCAGCATTTTTTTGCTTGGCTTAGTCGCAAAGTCAACTTTTAAGCTATCATCATCAAACGCAATGACACCTTTATCAGGAATCTCCAGCGCATTAAGACAACGCAAAAATGTGGTTTTACCAGAGCCTGAAGGTCCTAATATGACGACCACTTTACCTTTATGAATGGTCAAGTCGATGCCTTTTAGCACTTGATTGCCACCAAAGGCTTTATGAATATTAGTGACTTTGATCATAAAAATTCCTGTTATGCTAGGGCGTGTCTATTGAGCCATGACTTATTTTACTACGTAGCTTATTTTGCTACATAACGATCCAATCTGGTTTCAAGCTTGCCTTGGATAAAGGTCAAGAACAGACAGATACCCCAATAAATAATCGCCGCTTCGGTATACACCAGCATAAATTCATAGTTACGAGCCGTGATGATCTGCGCTTGTTTAAACAGCTCAGTGACCAATACCAGTGAAGCAAGTGAGGTATCTTTTACCAGACTGATAAAGGTATTAGATAATGGCGGCACCGACACGCGCAGCGCTTGCGGTAAAATCACATGACGGAAAGTCTGCAAATACGTCAAGCCAACGGTTGAACCCGCCTCCCATTGCCCTTTTGGAATAGACAAAATCGAGGCGCGCACCGTCTCTGATGCATACGCACCAATATTGAGCGAGAATGCAATAATCGCTGAAGGAAACGGATCGAGCTTGACGCCCACACTTGGTAAACCGTAGAAAATAATAAACAGCTGAACCAGCATCGGTGTACCACGAATCGCGGATACATAGATACGAGCCAAGCGATAAATGATCTCATGGAACCAACCAGCACGCGGTACAATCCGAATCAATGCAACGGTCAGGGCAATCGCCATACCAATAGCAAATGAGATCAATGCCAGCGGTATCGAATAATAGATACCGCCTTTGAGCATTGGCCAAAACGACGAGATGACAATCTGTGCTCGATCAGGACTCATAAATGGCAATAATGCCAATAGTTCAGCGAGCACAGATGTGATAGAAGCCAACATTACTTTTGTTGACTTACATCAGCACCAAAGAACTCTTCACTAAGTTTGGTGAGTGTACCGTCAGCGGCAAGTGCTGCCATTGCTTCATCCAATTTTGCCACAACTTCATCGTTGCCTTTGATAAGCACGAGACCTGAGCCTGTTTGCTCACTTGGTGGGGCTGTCAGTTTGATCTCAAGATCAGAATCTGGAAATTTTTTGAGATAATCAAGCACGGCTAGATTGTCATTCATCGTGAAGTCAGCGCGGTCTTGCTTCACCAATTGAATCGCTTGTGCCATACCATCGACAGGGACAATTTCTGCGCCGTATTTTTCTGCTAGCTCGCCGTAGTTACTGCTGAGTGATTGCGCGGTACGTAAACCCTTTAGGTTATCCCAAGAGCTATAACGGTTGTCATCAGTCGGTGCCAATGCAACCGCGCCTGACCAGCTATAAGCCATAGATTTGTCATACTTGGCTTGACGCTCAGGCGTCGTTAAGCTGACTTGGTTGGCAACCATATCAAAGCGTTTTGAGTCCAAACCTGCCAGCATCGCATCCCACTGAGTCTCTTTAAACTCAACATCAACGCCCAGTTTGTCCGCGACAGCACGCGTCACTTCGACGTCATAGCCTGTCAGCTTACCACTCTCATCATGATACGTGAACGGCGGATACGTACCCTCTGTACCGACGTTAATCGTGCCGCCGTTATTGATACGTTGCAGCAAATCAGAACCGCCTGTCGACGCAGTGTCAGTGGCAGTAGTATCGGCTTCATTAGTATTAGACTGACCACAAGCGGCAAGCAAAACAGTACTAGCAGCAAGGGCTAAAAGAGTACGACGTTTCATAAGACGTCCTTATAAGAGTAAATGAATAAGTGAAAATGGTTAGCGCCAACAAATAGGGAAAGGCCGATACAAGAGGATAATATAATAACCGCTCTGCAATATTCGGCTTTGGCTGCTCGATTTGAGGGTGCTCAGCATATTTTTCAATGCGGCTTCCCTATTATTTTTGAATTTTTTAAGCGTATTACGATCAGAGTGCTCTTCAATAAATCGCTACTGCTGCTAAGTAAATCGCAGCTCATGGATATAGTATCTCACTTTAGACAGAAAAAACGTACAAAATCAGTGAGTATACGTCAGGTAGTGACTGTCATTAATGGACGACTACAGCTCACCCGAGAACTGATAGCGATCACCGGCATGCCACATCTTCACAAAAGTGACGACCTGACCGGCTGAATAAGTCTGGCGACGTAATACGAGCGTTGGTGACTGCGCTGCAATCTGTAAAGCATCTGCCACCTCGACTGGTGCCGCAAGCGCACGTATAGTATAGCTACCACTCTCTAGCGGTATTTTGGCAACCAAATAATCACTGGTATTAACCACAGTAAAATCCTGCTTGATAAACTCAGGCACTTTTTTGGCATCGACCCAGCGCTCTTCGAATTGTATGGGCTGACCATCGGCAACGTGAATGATTTTCACCTCGTATAAAATCGGTGCATCACTAGCGTCTTTATGAGTCACGGTAGCCATCTCATCAATACCAAACTTACGGCGCAACTCATCATCGAGCATCGAGGCTGTGACCGCACGCTTACTCACCACTTTTGCTTCATAATCGCGATTGGCAGATTTGAGATCCTCTGCGATATTACGCACTTCCACAAAGGTATGATTGAACTGCTGCTGCGCGACAAACGTCCCTGAGCCTTGACGGCGCTCCAATACACGCTCTTCGCTTAGCTCTTTGAGCGCGCGATTCACCGTCATCCGAGAAACACCAAACTCCTCAGCCAGTGCCATTTCTGTAGAGATCGCATTGCCTGCTTGCCATTTGCCAGAGTGAATATTGTCTAATATCGCATTTTTAATCCGCTGATACGCCGGAATCGTTTTTGTCATATTTGTTTTAAACCGTCAGTTCCGCTAATAAGAGTAGCGCCATAATATCACGACAATCATGCGAACTCTTATTCATATCACTCTATCAGTTATGCTCTTTTTTTCATTAATTCTAATTTTTATCAAAAAATCCTTGCATGAAAAAAGTATCTTTGATAATTTGTATATACAACTTATAGCAAGTCTAAAAATCTTGACCTAGCTACTCTATATTTCGATGCGTTTATAGACTGACTGTAAAACACCTACTCTGATTATTTTATTACCCTATTAGTTACCACAAGGATATGACCATGACTACTGAAAATGGAATCAACAATAAGCTTACCCGCCGTGATGAGTCTCGCGATATCGCCGCGCCTACAGGCAGCACACTACATTGCAAAAGCTGGCTGACCGAAGCGCCGTATCGTATGCTGCAAAACAACCTACATCCTGATGTAGCAGAAAACCCAAAAAGCCTTGTGGTATACGGTGGTATCGGACGCGCAGCCCGCAATTGGGAAAGCTATGATCAAATCTTAGAATCGTTAAAAGCGTTAGAAGATGACGAAACGTTATTGGTGCAATCAGGTAAACCTGTGGGCGTGTTTCAGACCCATGAAAACGCACCGCGCGTGTTGATTGCGAACTCTAACCTTGTACCGCGCTGGGCAACGTGGGAGCACTTCAATGAGCTCGATCGTAAAGACCTATTTATGTACGGTCAGATGACGGCAGGTAGCTGGATTTATATCGGTACACAAGGCATTGTCCAAGGCACATATGAGACTTTTGTCGAAGCAGGTCGTCAGCATTATGATGGCAGCTGGGCAGGTCGCTGGATTTTGACCGCGGGTCTGGGCGGTATGGGCGGCGCACAGCCACTAGCCGCGACTTTTGCGGGTGCGACTTCACTGAACATCGAATGTCAGCAGTCTAGTATCGATTTCCGCTTACGTACGGGTTATGTCGACAAGCAAGCGCGCGATCTTGACCATGCTTATGAGTTAATCAAACAACATACGAACGCAGGCGAAGCCGTCTCTATTGCTCTACTTGGTAACGCTGCAGATATCTTGCCTGAAATGGTTAAACGCGCCAACGCTAGCGGCATGAAGCCTGACTTGGTCACCGATCAAACCTCGGCGCATGATTTGATCAATGGCTATCTACCAAGCGGCTGGACCGTTGAAGAATGGAAAGCTGCCCAAGAAGATCCGGAGCAACACGCAGCCCTCACCAAAGCCGCTGCTCAATCTTGTGCGGTACACGTCCAAGCGATTTTGGATCTGCAAGCGATGAATATCCCAGCGACTGATTACGGTAATAATATCCGTCAGGTGGCGTTTGATGAAGGCGTCAAAGATGCCTTTAACTTCCCAGGTTTTGTCCCTGCTTATATTCGTCCGTTGTTTTGCCAAGGCAAAGGCCCATTCCGCTGGGTAGCACTCTCAGGCGATCCAGAAGACATTTATAAGACCGATCAAAAAATCAAAGAGCTGTTCCCTGAAAACAAGCATATCCATCGCTGGCTCGATATGGCAAAAGAGCGTATTCAATTCCAAGGCTTGCCTGCTCGTATCTGCTGGTTAGGACTTGGCGAGCGTGACAAAGCAGGTCTAGCATTTAACGAAATGGTCAAAAACGGTGAGCTCAAAGGCCCTATCGTCATTGGTCGTGATCACCTAGATACGGGCTCTGTCGCCAGTCCAAACCGCGAAACAGAAAGCATGAAAGATGGCTCAGATGCGGTATCTGATTGGGCACTGTTAAACGGTATGCTGAACGTGGCAGGCGGTGCAACGTGGGTATCACTACATCATGGCGGCGGCGTCGGCATGGGTTACTCGCAACACTCAGGCATGGTCATCGTGGCGGACGGTACAGATGCTGCCGCCAAACGCTTGTCACGAGTACTGGTCAATGACTGCGGATCAGGCGTCATGCGTCATGCCGATGCAGGCTATGAGCTGGCGATCAAAACTGCAAAAGATTATGGCTTAAAGCTACCGATGATCAAATAATTTGCCCTCTGTCCTTATGAGCTTGTAGCTAGGCATAAGGACATAATCGCCTATTTATCAAGGAGGATAATATGATTGAACAAGACACCATCTCTGATCTGCATGATGACCATGCAACGACATCGTCAAAAAAACTGCTATCAAAGCCTCTAGCACTGATACAGCTGATTGTCTTTAGTGCTATCGGTCTGGTGATGTTTTTTGTGCCGTTTACCATTGGTGAAAAAAGCACGATATTGTTCGATCATGGCGCGACCTACTTGGTGACGCAGCAGCATACTTTATCTGTCACGCTATTGTTTTTACTCATGCTCTACGGCGTGAGTAAACCATTTATCGACGGCTCGTGGCGTAAGAATATCACTCATATGATTATGACTGGTTTTAAAGTCATTGGTCTGATATTGGCGGTGATGTATGTTTCTGGCGCGGCACCTTCCTTTATAATGGAAGCCGATATGCTGCCGTTTTTATTTGAAAAACTGGCACTACCCGTCGGAATGATTGTACCCATTGGTGCGCTGATTTTAGCCTTTTTGGTGGGCTTTGGGCTGCTTGAGATGGTTGGTGTGCTGATGCAACCCATCATGAAACCCATTTGGAAAACGCCGGGATCATCGGCGATTGATGCCGTCGCTTCTTTCGTTGGTAGCTACTCTATCGGTCTGCTCATTACCAATCGTGTGTATTTGCAAAAACAATATTCAGCGCGTGAAGCCGTCATTATCGCCACTGGCTTTTCGACGGTATCGGCCGCATTTATGGTAATTGTTGCCAAAACACTTGGGATTATGGAATTTTGGAATGTGTTTTTCTGGTCAACGCTAGTGATTACTTTTATTGTCACTGCGATTACTGCTCGGATTCCGCCCATCAGTCTGTTTGATGATAAGGTTGATCGTCCAACTCTCGATCACGCAAGAGGTAAACGACTAGCGGCAGCTTTTGATTTGGGTTTGTCCACCTCACGCCGAGCCACTGACCTCAAACAAATTTTGTGGTCTAATTTTCGTGATGGCCTGACGATGGCAGCGGCTATTGTGCCCTCTATCATTGCGGTCGGTTTGACTGGATTGCTATTAGCAAAATATACACCCGTGTTCGATGCCTTAGGGTTACTGCTTTATCCATTTACATGGCTTGGCGGCCTACCAGACCCGCTGGTCGCTGCCAAAGGTATGTCAGCAGGTTTGGCTGAGATGTTCTTGCCAGCACTACTGCTGAGTGACGCAGATGTACTGACGCGCTATGTCGCAGGGGTCATCTCCATTAGTAGCGTGCTGTTTTTCTCCGCCATGATTCCTTGTGTGCTGGCAACCGAGATTCCAATCTCTGTTGGTAAAATGGTCATCATTTGGTTTGAGCGCGTGGTGCTCAGTATTTTGCTCGCGGCGGGCTTTGGTCAATTGGCCATCTACCTTAGCTGGATCGGTTGATAGCAATGATATCAAACAAGGCGTATTAGATAATCTAAAAATGCCTAAATAGCTCAACCTTATAACGAATTTGCCTTAAAAATAATACCATTAACACCGCTTACAACCCTAGGATTACCCTTATGAGCAACATCAAACAACTAACCCTACACCCACGCCAGCTTAGCTTTGAGATGCTACGTGACATCTATGAGCAGCCTGTTATATTGACACTACCTGAGAGTGCTTATGAGGCGATTGATGCCTCGCACGAAGACGTGCGCACCATCATTGCCCGTGATAAAAGCGCTTATGGCATCAATACAGGCTTTGGCTTACTTGCCAAGACACGTATCAGTGATGACCAACTTGAGCTCCTTCAGCGTAACCTGATCGTTTCTCACTCGGTAGGTACGGGTGACGCGCTACCAGACGGTGTGGTGCGACTGATTATGGTGATGAAAGTTGCCAGCCTAGCACAAGGTGTCTCTGGCGTACGCCGCGAGGTCGTGGATAGCTTGCTTGGTTTAATCAACAACCAGATCACGCCAAACATTCCAGCCAAAGGTTCAGTCGGTGCCTCTGGTGATTTAGCGCCACTATCACATATGACACTAGCTATGATGGGTGAAGGTCACGTCTATGTCGATGGCAAAAAAGTCCTTGCCGCTGATGCCTTAGCGCAGCACGGACTTGAGCCTATTACGCTTGCAGCCAAAGAAGGCCTTGCACTCATCAACGGTACACAAGTATCAACGGCACTAGCATTACGTGGTTATTTCTTAGCGCGTGATTTGCTTGAAACAGCAACCATTGTCGGCTCACTGTCAATTGATGCAGCCAAAGGCTCGGATTCACCATTTGATGCTCGGATTCACGAAGTACGTGGTCATCATGGTCAAATTGAAATCGCCAAAGCACATCGTCAATTGATCAAAGGTAGTGCTATTCGTGCCTCACATGACGGCGAGCAAGATGATCGCGTACAAGATCCCTATTGCCTACGCTGTCAGCCGCAGGTCATGGGTGCTTGCCTTGATATCATCAACCAAGCAGGAAAAACGCTACTCATCGAATCAAATGCAGTAACCGACAATCCACTTATCTTTAATAACGAAGATGGCCCAGTTGCCATCTCAGGTGGCAACTTCCATGCCGAACCTGTCGCCTTTGCCGCGGATATTTTAGCATTGGCAATCGCTGAGATTGGCTCGATGTCTGAGCGCCGTGTCGCTTTGCTAATTGATGCGACTTTGTCAGGTGGTCTGCCACCATTCCTAGTGGATAACGCTGGGGTCAACTCAGGCTTTATGATTGCGCATGTGACCGCCGCAGCACTGGCCTCAGAAAACAAATCTATCGCCCATCCAGGCAGCGTCGATAGTATCCCGACTTCTGCCAACCAAGAAGACCATGTATCCATGGCCACCTATTGCGCACGCCGCCTATACGAGATGGCACAAAACACCGCGACTATCATCGGTATTGAACTGCTAGCTGCTGGTCAAGGCATCGACTTCCATCGAGGACTCGAGACGTCAGAGCCGTTGATAGTGGCGCATCAGAAACTACGTGAGCAAGTCACGTTTTATGACAAAGATCGCTACCTAGCCCCAGATATCGAGGCAGCCAAGCAGCTAGTACTAGACGGTACACTTGCTCAGCATTGGCAAGAACTACGTCGCGACTGGTACGAGTCTAAGTAACGGTTAACTGGTAAAGGAGAGCAATGATGGCAGTAGCAACCAAACCCATTAGCCATACAAGCGCTGATATGACTCAGTGGACAGGCCGTGCTGAGCCGTTTGAAACTGCGCGCGCCCGCTATTGGTATCAGCTCGCCCAGCCTTATGAGGCTCAATATATTGGGCTGGTTGGTTTCGCTTGTGATCAAGGCGTCAGACGCAATCAAGGCCGCGTGGGAGCAAGAGCAGCACCACCGTTAATTAGAAAGGTCTTTGCTGCATTGCCAGTCATTGCTGAGTTGCAACAACGCTTTAATGATCAATTATCATCCTTACTCGGTGATGCAGGTGACATTCATTGTCATGATAATGACGGCTTTGCCGAGCGTACACTTGAGCAAGCTCAGATGAAATACGCTGATGCAGTGAGCACTATCGTTAAGCAAGGTGGCCTACCCATCGGGCTTGGCGGTGGTCATGCCATTGCTTATGGTAGCTTTTTGGGATTGTGGAAGGCGTTGAAAGAAACAAATGACACGACTGTCAGCACACACACAGCACCGACTATCGGGATTATTAATTTTGACGCGCATTTGGATATTCGTCAGTCTGATGTGGCGACTTCTGGGACACCGTTTCGTCAAATTGCTGAGCACCTTGATGCACACGAGCAGCCCTTTCATTATTGCTGTATAGGCGTCAGTCGGTTTTCTAATACCGCCGCACTCTTTGATCGCGCCGAGCAACTGGGCGTACAGGTCATTAGCGATGAAGACTGTCATTATCAGCCTTGGGATACACTTGCCGAGCAGGTCAAAAGCTTCATAGATCAGGTCGATATCGTGTATCTCACCATCGATATGGATTGCTTGCCATCTAGTGTCGTTCCAGGTGTGAGCGCACCTGCAGCCTTTGGTATTGAGCTGGGTTTTGTTGAGCGCATGGTGAAGCTGATTATGTCATCAGGTAAAGTAAAAATGGCTGATATTGCTGAGATCAACCCGACCTTTGATGTTGATAGTCGTAGCTGCAAAGTCGCTGCTCGACTGCTGGCAACGATTGTAGAGCAGCACTTACTTAGCGCTTAGGTCTTACAAATATCTTGCAAACAAAGGTCACTCGCCTCCCAATTATCAGGAGCATACTATGAATGAATCAGAAAATCTTAACGAGCAGATGCTCGACAAATCTACTATGACATCATTTGACCACATCATTATTAACGCCAATATTGCGACGTTTTCAGCGCAGCATGGTTTTGGTATTGAGACAAAAGATGATGAAAATAAACAAGCTGATAGCATCCCATACGGTCAGTTAGAGCACGCGGCTATCGGTATTAAAGACGGCAAAATTGCTTGGCTTGGGGTACATGAGCAAATCGCTACTCACCTGCCTCATTATCAAGAGAATAAAGTCACAGACGCCGATGATAAATGGCTGACCCCGGGGCTTATCGATTGTCATACGCACATTGTCTATGGCGGCAACCGCAGCAATGAATTCGAAGCGCGTTTGCAAGGTGCCAGTTACCAAGACATTGCTGCACAAGGCGGCGGTATTGTCGCGACCGTTAGTGCCACCCGCGAGGCCAGTATTGAGACACTATTTGCCCAAAGTGAAAAACGTTTAGTCGCCCTCATTAAAGAAGGCGTCACCAGCATCGAAATCAAGTCGGGCTATGGCTTGGACTTAGATACTGAGCGCAAAATGCTCACGGTCGCTCGCCAGCTTGGTGAAAAGCACGGCATTCATGTGAGTACCACTTATCTAGCAGCGCACGCCTTACCGCCTGAATACAAGTCTCACATGCAGGACCGTGCAGACGACTATATCGAGCAAGTCTGCGAGTGGCTACCGATTCTACATTCAGAAGGCTTGGTCGATGCGGTCGATGGCTTTTGTGAAAACATTGCGTTTAGTAGCGATCAAATCAGACGAGTCTTTGAGGTTGCACGCTCCTTAGACCTGCCAGTCAAACTGCACTCTGAGCAGTTATCTGATATCGGCGGTAGCGCTTTAGTTGCCGAATACAAAGGACTATCTAGCGACCATTTAGAACATTTATCAGAAACTGACATAGAGAAAATGGCTGCTAGCAACACGGTTGCCGTGATATTGCCTGGGGCGTTTTATACGTTACGTGACACCAAACTGCCACCGATTGAGGCACTGCGTAAGCATCGCGTCCCGATGGCGATTTCAACCGACTGTAACCCCGGCACCTCACCCTTAACGTCGCTGTTATTGACGATGAATATGGGCTGTACGCTATTTTACCTCACACCTGAAGAAGTACTGGCAGGATCGACGGTTTATGCGGCGCAGGCTTTAGGGCTGTTTAATAAAGGTAAAATAGAAGTGGGCTGTGATGCTGATTTGGCACTATGGGATATCGCCCGCCCTGCTGACTTGGCCTATCAGATGGGGCTTAACCCTATTCAAGGCATTATGGTTCAAGGACAATGGCACGAGACCATATAGTCAATACATTTTCATTTATCTCAATTAAAAAGCCCCAGTCACCCAATGACTGGGGCTTTTTTTGGTAAAAATATTAAAAAAATTTATGAAATTAAAGAAAAATCTTTATAACCTTAGCTTAAATAGGGATTTACTATATCAATATTTTTAGTAAGGATTTATAATACCCTTTTTTAAACAGGGTTATTTTTGGCTAACTATAGTTCATAAATAAAAATTAACACACAGTATAGAGAAAGCGATATGCGTACAGATTCATTTCAACAGATATTGGAAGACTTAAACAGCTCATCAGCAGATGTTGAAGCATCTGCCCTAATCTCTAACGATGGTCTGATGATTGCCTCAGCTCTACCCACTGGCGTTGATGAAGACCGTGTTGGGGCGATGTCAGCGGCACTGCTATCATTGGGCGACCGTGCAGGCCGCGAATTGGCACGCGGCAGTATTGATCGCATCATGATTCAAGGCGAAAAAGGCTATGTGATCATGACTTCATCAGGCGAAGAAGCAGTGCTCACCATCATGGCAAAACCCAATGCCAAGCTTGGCTTGATATTCTTAGACATCAAGCGTGCTTCAGAAGCCTTGGCAAAACTCATTTGATTGATGGCTTTGGCTTTTAACAAGCACCTTATCTATTCGCTTTTTAATTATTATAAATATAACGACCAACGAAGGAGATGACCATGGGTTCTCCAATCCCTGATGCACACAAGCCTGACCTGCCTGCTGAGCAAATCACCCTAACCTATCATGATGGCACGTCGCGGACTGTCTATGATACGGGGATAGAACGTCCCTATCCCGATGGCAAACTGATTGTCTCGCGCACCGATTTAGACGGTATTATTACTCACGTCAACGATGCCTTTGTCGAGATTAGTGGCTACAGCGTTGATGAGCTCATCGGTCAACCGCAATCTATCTTGCGCCACCCCGATATGCCAAAAGCCGCCTACAAAGACCTGTGGGATACCGCTGAGTCTGGACAAAAATGGCATGGCTATGTCAAAAACTTATGCAAAGACGGTAGTCACTATTGGGTATATGCCACTGTCGTACCCAATGTTCGCCGCGGCGAAACCGTTGGCTACACCTCAGTACGCCGTAAGCCATCACGCAGCAAAATTGAAGCGGCACTGGCTCAGTACGCACAAATGAAACAACATGAGGAAGGCTAAATCATGACGACACACAATATGTTAATCGCCCCTGATTTTTCGCCTGAGCGCTTTGCAGGCTGGCACATGTTTAATACGTTAATACAAAAACGTGCCAACCTAAATATGCATCTTAATATTCCAGCATCACATGCTGAGCAAGAAGCATTGATTGAGGCAGGTGATATTCAAATTATCTACGCCAACCCCTTTGATGCAGCTGCTCTCATTCGAGAGCAAGGCTATCGAGCCATTGCCCGACCTATCGGTAAATCCGATGAGATGGTGATTGCAGCAGCGGCCAATAGCGATATCGACCGCCTAGAAGATATCCATGCGGGTGCAACTGTGGCGATGGCAGACAACCGCGACGTCAAGCTGATCGGTTTGCGTTTACTAGAAGCTGTCGATATAGAAGAATCTGATCTTAACTGGGATGTGACTGAGACCTATCAAGCAGCCGCCCGCAAAGTCATCAAAGGCGATGCCCAAGCGGCTTTTTTCTTAGCGGAGATATTTCACAGCTTTTCACGCTTAACCAAAGCTCAGCTATCGGTAATGATTGAGAGTGATTTGGCAGATATTAGCCATGTCCTGCTTATCAAAGATGACTTCCCAGATGCGCAACTCTTTATAGATGCCATTCTTGATTTGCACAGCGATGACGATGGTAAAGAAGCCTTGACTGAGCTTGGTATGCCGCAGGGGTTTGAGGCGATGAGTGAAGAAGATGCTGAATTCATGATTGATTTGATGCAGACGCTATTGGACTGATTGCTGATTAGCTTTATTGATATCGCACTTCGTTTTACGAAATTAGGCTGTGGCTTGTTGCGCTTATCGCCATCACGGCTATGACAAGAGGAGACTATGATGTCTGATGCAGACCTGATCAAAGAAAATGAGAAAGTCGCGCACCGAGTATTTCGACTTTACTCGCGTAAGGTATTTTTGGCACCCAATAACCGTCACTTTCATGAGCAGCGCATCAACGCCGCCTTACTGATGACTGAAAAAGAGCCGTTACAAGGCGCTGTAGCGGACTTTTTCTATGGTTGCTGGTTTGATATTCCGTACGATGTCAATAACCTATTTACGCGTATCAAAGATCGCTTGTACCCTGATGCCCAGCAAGGGTTTCGTGATTGTATTGATAAAAAAAGCTATATTCAGCGCAACAGTATGCTTGCCACTCGCTGGAGTGTACTGGTGTCACCTTCGCTCAATGAGCAAAAACAACGACTGCGCATCAGTAGTGATGATGCCAAAGAAATCGCTAAAGACATCACAAGCGAGTTGATGCAAGCACGTGCTAGCCAAGACTGGGGCACCATTGAGCAAATTGAGAATGAGTTTTTTGCCTACTGTACGGCGCGCAACGATCGTCTGGCATTTTCCTTAGTATGGTTTAGCTTGGGCAAGCGTGATTGGCAGTTTGATAAGCGCTGGGACAATTGCCAACAGCATCTTGATCAAACCATTAGACCTTCTACTACACGATAGATCATCATTCGTTTATCACCTTAAATATTTTTTATCACCCTTTCATCACTACGGTAGCCGCTATGTCCTCTTACTTGAATGCTGATAAAACCTATCTGACCTTAACGCCCGCTGGTATTTTTGAGGCGTTTTCACAGAATGAGCCGACTGACGAGCAGTTGGCGCTACAAGATTTATTGTCTTATGGGCAGACACTACTCGCCGCTGATTGGTTGCAGCGTTATTCTGATATATGGCTACAAAGCTTTATCGAGCAAGGCTGGATTGAAAAACTGTCTTTGCTTTTACCAGCGCCCAATTTACCATTGGATCAGTTTTTGCCTTATGTGGTCGCGAGCTTATCTGGCAAGCGCCGTGCCGCAATTGGCTCTGATGAAGGGTTTTGTCTGGCACGGATTGGTTATAGTCAAGAAGAAGCGGACATGCTCAGTGTCGCTGCTGCTGATTTTTCAGGATTTATGCTTCGCCAAAAACAGCGCGGCTGGGCGGTAGAGAGTCAAGCCATCTCGTTTTTTCAGCAAGTTGACTTACTTATTCCTGAAACCAGCTTTGTGTTTTTATGGATCGATGGCGCAGGTTATGTGCTCATCATCGATGGCGAACCTTTGACCAACAGTCGCGCCTTTGTAGAGCTGGTATGGGCGCTCAAGACATCTGGGCTAAAGTTTCTTAGCTGATGGAGTTAAGCCCTTACTCAACACAAATCCTTTATACCATAGCAATATAAGTGCGCTTGTCTTAGGTCGAGCGCACTTTCCTCTATTATAATCATCCGCGTTTAATGACTTTCCTTTCTAGTGCTGGGCGATTTTGCGTAGCAATAACAATACCTTCAGAATTAACAATAACTTGTCATCGTTTAGGTCATACTCTCTTCACACATGTAAGACGCTTTTCTTGGCGCTACCTAGTCTTCTCTAAAACAATAACTTCTACAGTCGCTCACTTTTTACCATTTCCAATATTTAGATACCTTATTCGAACGTCCTACCTCATCGACAGTGGCAACCTCTGCCAAACCTTGCATTCTTGCTTCTTTTTTAGGACAGTTTATGACTTCGCTGACCACCGTGCGCGTGCGCTATCAAACGATCGAAATTGGCAACACTGACATTCATGTTTGCACCCTGCGTGACAATCAGCAATTTAGCGACCCTGATAATGAGGCGTTAAATTTGGGCATTTGCTCGGCGTCTTGGCCGATGTTTGGTGTCATATGGCCATCAAGTTTGGTGCTTGCCAATCATATGCTCGATTACGATATCGCGGGTAAACGTATTTTGGAAGTGGGCTGCGGCATGGCGCTATCGAGTCTACTGCTCAATCATCGGCATGCGGACATCACAGCGACTGACTATCATCCAACGGTTGAGTATTTCCTTGATAGAAATACCACGCTGAATAATAACAAAGAGATTAATTTTGAGCGTTTAGACTGGTCAGAGGACAATAGCCATCTTGGCAAGTTTGATATCATTATCGGCAGTGACTTACTCTATGAAGACCAACACATCGATATATTGGCGGAATTTATCGAGCGTCATGCGCTGCCAACCTGTGAAGTCATCGTAGTCGATCCTGGTCGCGGCCGCAAAAACAAGCTAACTAATAAAATGATCGAGTTTGGCTTTAGTAGTCAGCATGTCAAGCCTGAAAATACCACTTATCTAGAGTTGCCGTTTAAGGGACATATTTTGACGTTTTCAAGATCAGCCGCATCATATAAACAGTCAGATACATAGAGTCAGTTATACGCTAAGGGCTTGCCACTGCTGCCGTGTAATTTTATATAGAACATGCTCAGCAAGTGGGTGCTTGGCATCAAGCATAGGATGATAAAAATTATCCTGTGTCTTGATCATACCAAGGCGCTCCATAAGCTTTTGCGAGCGCTTATTGATAACGGCAGTAAAGGCAACGACTTCGTTAAGTTCTAAAACATCAAAAGCATAGCGCAAAGCAGCCTGCGCGGCCTCGGTCGCATACCCTAGTCCCCAATAATCATTGTGCAATCGCCAACCAATCTCCACAGCAGGAGAAAACGGCATATCGGCATGCGCGTTATTTAACCCAACCATACCGATAAAGTCATCGCTTTTGTTTGAGCCGCTTTTGCGACTCACTGCCCAAAACCCCCACCCATTACCCTCAATCAGCGTCTGGCATTTTTTGGCGATAGTATTACTCATGGAGGTGGTTAATAACTTGGGAAAATATTCCATCACTTCAGGATTGGCATTCATTTCAGCGAATGGCGCAAAGTCGCTCGCTTGCCACTGTCTTAGGTACAGTCGTTCGGTTTCTATCATGCTTATCATATCGGTCGCTTAGTACCCAGTATCATTAAAACTTCTTATCAAGCCAGCCTTGCTGTTTGGCATAGGTTAGCTGCTCGGGCGTATCAATATCATAGGTAAGACTATCGTTGATAACTGTATCTATTTGATCGGCTGGCAACCCTCTAATCAGATGCCGTAGTCCTTTATCGCCCATCAATGCTGCTTTCCATTGTCTAAGCAGCTTATAATTGATCACCAAAGGCAAACCAACGATATTTCTTGTGGATTTATTGGCAGCGGAACTTTTATTAGATTCTATTTCATTCAAATTTCGGTAGTTTTCTAGATCTTGCCAGCTATGCCAACTATAATAGCGACTTGCCGCTACAGACTGTTCACCAGCTAGTAAAGCCGTTAAGTGTGACTCATCTAATAGAACCTGATCAACGCCCATAATGAGCACTCGATTGATTGACGAATTTTCAAGACCAGCAATAGAATCAATACCCAAACGTAAACTATGCGCCATACCAGTATCAGCTTGTGAGTTCACCACTATCTGAATCGCTGGATATTGATTAGCCAACTCTGTAATCGCACTGGCAATCAAACGATGGTTATCAGGAATCACAACAATGATGGCCTGCGGATTGGTGCTTACTGCCAATCGGATCATGCGCACGATTAATGGCTCGCCATTCTTAGCAAGCAGCTGTTTAGGTTGACCTAGACGCTGACTGAGGCCACTTGCCAATATGATGACCGCATGGTCTCCCCGCCGTTTACTAACCTCTTTTACGCTGTTGCTACTCATGCGACACTCGGCACAATATCAGCGTCCATATCATCACCGCTTGCTGCCAAATTCGAGCCCTCAATGTGAGAGCCTTCTACTGACGCGGTTTGATCATGCATGACTGCATTTATCTGTGCCATGATACCAAGTGCGAGTGCTTCAGGACCATCGCCGCCTAGCTTGTAGCCAATCGGATAATGCAACTTACGGATACCATCATCCAAAACATTAGGATTCGCAATGTTGGCACTGATTTCATTGATTAAACGTTCGGTACGATAACGAGGCCCCAACTGACCTAGATATCTATAGTTTTGCGCATGTGCTAACAGTATCGCCAAGCGAGCACGGTCTTGGGTCAGACTATGGGACATCAGAGCAACCGCTGCATTCTCACTTAGCTTCAGCAGAGTATCACTATCCTCTAGAGATAACGCCATCACCGCATCTGCCTGAGGAAAACGCATACGAGTCGCATATTGGGTACGACTGTCTATGACTGTGACATGCCAGTCTTGTAGTTTTGCCATCGTCACCAGTGGCATCACATCATTACCTGCGCCGCAAACGAGCAGGCGCACTTGAGGTTGCAGACGTTGTACAAGCCACTCTGTCGTTCCCTCGTCCGTTTTTATGGTTCCGTATTCAGTATTGCTCTCAGACAGCTTGTATTCTACTAACGCTTCTACGATATCGGCAATTATATTCGAAGGGTTTATTATCTCTTGTTCTGGTAAATTTTCCGAATTGTGATATTCGTCTAGATTAATACGCATGCCTATTTGCAGTTCGGTATTCTTACAACCGTTGTTGCGAATCAAAGTAGCGACCATAACTGGCTGCTGATGACGTCGCACGTGACAAACTAACTCTAAGAATGGTACGGCTGTTGCCAGTCGCTCAAACAGCACATGCACACGTCCATTACAGCCAAGTCCAAAATTCAACTCATCAAAGTCCATGTCATCCAGGCCATCCAAGTCGTCTAGATCATCATCTGTATCACCAGCTTCTTTGTTGATCGAGACCTGCGCTTGACCATTTTCAGCGTATTCAATGTCATCGCCTGTCTGATAAACCTGCACATTGGCACCGTCACGCGTGAGCCAAAAGGCACGTTTGATAATATGTGGCTCCAAGCAACCACCGCTAATCATCCCAACTGAGCGACCATCTTCACAGATGAGCATCATCGCACCAGCACGGCGATATGCTGAGCCTTCTGTACGAACGACAGTGGCCAATACAGCATCAGCACCTTGCTGCTGAGCCTCGCTTGCCAGCTTCAGAATGTCAGCGACTTGATTCATAATGCCTCTTATTTGATGATTATTTTTTTGATGATGAATTTTTTGATAGCTTAGATTAACACACCAAGTGCAACGCTAATTAATATTATAGAACGCCTGCATAGGCGTTTTAAACCCTAAGCGTTTTCTTGGTCTGTTATTTAGTTTGTTCTCAATGTCCTGCATCTCATCATCAG
>NZ_CAJHAR010000009.1 GCF_904846415.1 Psychrobacter piscatorii
GTATAATGTTTGATATGAGCCGCGCTTATCAAATGGAAGTGTATTGATAACAAGCGCTAACCATAAAAACTGGTCATCAATCTCATCACAAACAGCAAATTTACAAGGAATGTGAATATGTTTAGTGCCATCACTAACGTGAGCGTACAGCTGGTCAATCGCTATCTACCATCTCCGTTTGTCTTTTCAATTGTCTTAACGCTCATTGCCTTTGTCGTTGGCTTGGCTATTACTGGTCAAGATATGATTGCGATGGCAGGGCATTGGGGTAATGGACTGTGGTCATTACATAGCTTTGCGATGCAAATGGCGCTGATTTTGGTCACAGGTTACGCGTTTGCGAGTGCGCCCTTTATTCAACGGCTATTAGACAATTTAGCCAGCAGAGTTCATTCTCCTACGACCGCCATTATTGTATCCACTTTGGTTGGGTTGGTCGGTTCGTGGATAAACTGGGGTTTTGGTCTGATTATTGGGGCCATTTTTGCTAAAGCCTTAGCAAAGAAAGTCGCCAATGTTGATTATCCTTTACTCGTTGCTGCGGCTTATTCGGGTTTTGTGATTTGGCATGGTGGCTTCTCAGGCTCGATACCTTTGACGCTCAGCTCAGGCGGTGACACACTGCTGACGCTATCTGGCAATACGATGACCGAAGCAGTGCCTTTATCGCAGACCGTATTTGCAGGCTATAACTTACTGATTGTGGGTTTGCTCATTGTGGTTTTGCCGCTGCTAAACCGCTTTATGCATCCCAAAAATCCTACTGTGATTGATCCAAAGCTGATTAAGGAAGAAGTGTACGTCGCGCCTCCCAGAGAGACACCCGCGCAAAAATTAGATGACAGCCGTATTATCGCTGTGATATTGCTAGCGTTAGCACTGATGTACTATATCAGCGAGTTTGGCAACAACGGCTTCAATTTAGGATTAAACATCGTCATTGGGCTATTTTTATTCATTGGTTTGTTATCGCATGGCACGCTAGAGCGCTATTATCGCGCCGTACACTCAGGTATCGGCGGCATCACAGGCATTGTACTGCTGTTCCCTTTCTATGGCGGTATCATGGGAATTATGACGGGTGCCAATGCGGATGGCATCTCTATCAGTACGCAAGTTACCGAGTTTTTTGTCAATTCCGCTTCCGCAGATAGCTTTCCGATATTTGCATTTCTAAGTGCTGGCCTAGTAAATGTCTTTGTACCGTCGGGCGGTGGACAGTTTGCTGTTCAAGGCCCCGTTATGATTCCAGCTGGCATTGAGCTGGGTGTCAATCCAGCCATCACTGCGATGGCGATTGCATGGGGGGACGCGTGGACCAATATGATTCAACCGTTTTGGGCCTTGCCATTGTTGGGTATCGCAGGTTTAGATGCACGCGCTATCATGGGCTATTGCCTGATCGTGCTTGCCGTATCTGGTGCAGTCATAATGGGCGTGTTTTGGTTGGTGGTATAACGTTGTAATGTTCAAAAGAAATAAGTAATAGCAAAATTTTTGAAAAGCAGTAAATCAAATGGATGCTTGATATAACTAGGTCAGTATGAGCTTTACATGGATTAAAAAATATAAATGATAATCATAGGAGATAAGCATGAGTCAATCAAAAGTATATAAGAGTGCCGAAGAGGCGTTAAGTGGCATCGTCAGTGATGGGCAAACACTCGCTATCGGTGGTTTTGGTCTATGCGGTATTCCAGAAGCATTGATCGAAGCACTACGTGATAGTGGCGTTAAAGAGTTGACTTGTATCAGTAACAACGCTGGCGTCGATGATTTCGGACTTGGTCTGCTACTACAAACCCGCCAAATCAAAAAAATGATTTCATCATACGTTGGTGAAAACAAAGAGTTCGAGCGCCAGTACTTGGCAGGCGAGTTAGAAGTTGAGTTAACGCCGCAAGGTACATTGGCCGAAAAGCTACGCTCAGGCGGTGCAGGTATTCCTGCGTTCTATACCGCAACAGGTGTGGGCACCTTGGTTGCCGAAGGTAAAGAGACACGTGATTTTGATGGTCGTACTTATGTGTTAGAGCATTCATTACGCGCGGATGTGGCACTCATCAAAGCACAGAAGGCCGATAAAGCCGGCAACTTGATATTTAATAAAACCGCTCGTAATTTCAACCCAGATTGCGCGATGGCGGGAAAAATCACCATCGTCGAAGTCGAAGAAATCGTCGAGACAGGCACGTTTGATCCAGATGAAGTGCATCTACCGGGTATCTTCGTTCAGCGTATTGTATTAAATGCTAGCCCTGAAAAACGTATCGAAAAAACCACGACTAAAGCAGTAGAAGGCGCTTAGATAAAATCATGGTTGAAACTTATCGTCAGCTTTTAGATTGATAATAACTTAGATAGCTAATTGTTTAGATAACTAACGATTTAGATGAATAACAATAGAATATCGTAAAAAATAAGGAAATCAGCATGGCATGGACAAGAGAACAAATGGCGCAGCGCGCTGCAAAAGAGCTACAAGACGGCTATTACGTTAACTTAGGCATCGGTCTCCCAACGCTGGTCGCCAACTACATTCCTGAAGGCGTAGACGTGTGGTTACAATCAGAGAATGGCTTGTTGGGTATTGGTGAGTTCCCTACAGCAGAAAACGTCGATGCAGACTTGATTAATGCAGGTAAGCAAACCGTGACGGCAGAAGCAGGGGCCAGTTATTTTAGCAGCTCAGAGTCCTTTTCGATGATTCGCGGCGGTCATGTCAACTTGGCGATATTAGGCGCCATGGAAGTCTCAGAAAAAGGTGATCTTGCTAACTGGATGATTCCCAAAAAAATGGTCAAAGGCATGGGTGGTGCGATGGATTTGGTCGCAGGCGTACAGCGTGTGATTGTATTGATGGAGCAGGTCAATAAGCATGGCGATCCAAAAATCTTAGCCAACTGTGAGCTACCATTGACGGGCAAAGGCGTGGTTGATCGTATCATTACTGAGCTTGCCGTATTAGACGTTACTGATAATGGTCTAAAACTGGTTGAATTAGCAGATGGCGTAAGCTTTGATGAGCTACAAGAAAAAACGCCAGTCAGTATTGCTCAATAGGATTTATCTCCTAACATTTATAGATCATAATAAGGAACCTATATGGCCACCCAATTACAGCAGGATTTAACAGGCAAAGTGGCATTAATCACTGGCTCTGCAAGTGGTATCGGGCGTGATATCGCTGAAACTTATGCAAAAGCAGGCGCAGCGGTTGGTATTGCCGATATCAATCTTGAAGCAGCACAGCAAACGGTTGATGCCATTGAAGCAGATGGCGGGCGTGCTCTTGCGATTGCGATGGATGTCACCTCTGAAGATGCGGTAAACGAAGGTGTACAGAAATTGGTTGATACCTTTAGTGGTATTGATATTTTGGTGTCTAATGCTGGTATCCAGATTATCAATCCTATCCATAAAATGGCGTTTGATGACTGGAAAAAAATGCTCGCCATTCATTTAGATGGGGCATTTTTGACGACCAAAGCGGCGATAGAGCACATGTATAAAGACGATAAAGGCGGCACCGTCATTTACATGGGCTCAGTACACTCGCATGAAGCGTCACTTTATAAAGCCCCTTACGTCACTGCTAAGCATGGGCTGCTAGGACTGTGCCGCGTATTGGCCAAAGAAGGTGCTGAGCATAATGTGCGCTCGCATGTGATCTGTCCAGGATTTGTCAAAACGCCTTTGGTCGAAAAACAAATCCCGCAGCAGGCAAGCGAGAAAGACATTAGTGAAGAATCTGTCGTTAATGACATTATGCTAGTAAATACTGTCGACAAAGAGTTTACGACGGTAGAGGATATTGCTCAGTTGGCACTATTCTTAGCGGCGTTTCCAAGTAATGTATTTACAGGACAATCTATCGTTGCCAGTCATGGCTGGTTTATGAACTAATAGACAGATATTGCGCCTATTATAATAGAACAAACCACAAGGTCAGACCTACTGGCGTTGTGGTTTTTTTATGCGTCCAATTCAGCTACACTGTCACGATAGAAGGTTTGGCTAAAATGTTCACTGGTTTTATTGTTTGCTCAATATGAGATGATATGAATTAAGCCATATGCCAAACCCATCCACTTGTATAGGCAATAATAATAGCTATGTTCAACTTTATGAAGAAAAAAACCACCAAAACCGAAACACCGCAGCAGCAAGCAGAACGTGATAGTGCCGTTGACAAAGTATTGCTTGGGTATGAGATAGGAACAGTCAGCATTGCGACGATGGTCACAGGTCTTGAGCGTGACGGCGAGGCGCTGACGTTAGACTTACGCCTACCACAAGACAGCAACCCTGAAGCTGTCCAACAAGAGCTTGGTCAATTGTTGCATCCACATGGTATTACCACGATTCATATGAATGTACGTTTACCTGCGCCAGAAAAAGGGTCAGGTTCTAGCTTACCAAAGCAAATGCCTAAGACGACAAATGCAATGGAGTCCCAGCCTTCATCTGGCGCTAATAACAACGCGAGTAATGCCAATAACGCTAACGCCGAGCCGCCAATTACCAAAGCTGCTCCAACACAATCTTCATTAGCTGCGCATCCTCGTATCCGCCATATTATTGTTGTGGCATCAGGCAAGGGCGGCGTTGGCAAATCAACGACGACTGTGAACATCGCACTGGCATTACAGAAGCTGGGCAATCGTGTTGGTGTGCTCGACGCAGATATTTATGGCCCTAGCATGCCAACGATGCTAGGCGTTGCCGATGTGAAGCCGCAGTTAGAAAATGAGCAGTTTGTGCCAGTGGATGCGCATGGAATAGCGATGCTCTCTATCGGTAGTTTGCTCGATGGGGAGAACACACCAGTGGCGTGGCGCGGGCCAAAGGCCACGGGTGCGCTGATGCAGCTTTATAATCAAACCAACTGGCCACAGCTAGATTACTTGGTGATTGACATGCCGCCAGGTACGGGCGATATACAGCTGACCTTAGCACAGCGTATCCCAGTGACAGGCGCTGTCATCGTCACGACGCCGCAGCACGTTGCACTACTTGATGCGCAAAAGGGTATCGAGATGTTTAACAAAACCAGTATTCCTGTGCTTGGTGTCGTTGAAAACATGGCGTTACACACTTGTAGTAACTGCAATCATACCGAAGCGATTTTTGGTACTGGCGGTGGTGAGATTATCGCTGAGCAGTATCAGGTGCCGCTATTAGGGCAACTACCACTTGCCAGTGGTATCCGCGCCCAAGTCGATAAAGGCGTGCCAAGCGTACTGGCTGACGACGAGTTTGCGACCTATTATTTGAGCATTGCCAAAAATATCGAAACCAATATCAATAAATTTGCCAAACCTGTCGATGATAAGCGTATTTTTTGATGCTTGAAACACTTGGTTAAAAAATGCGTTTATGCAGAAAGGCATTTTATAAGGTCGTCAGTTTTAAAGTCATTGCGACCCTATAAATTGAGCCATCAATTCCGTATAATCGTCGCTATTAAATATTTGCTAAGGAATAACAATGTCTATCAAGTCTGACCGCTGGATTCGTAAAATGGCCGAAGAGCATGGCATGATTGAGCCGTACGAGCCAGGTCAAGTGCGCTTCAATGATGCAGGCGAGCGTTTAGTGAGCTACGGTACGTCAAGCTATGGTTATGATGTACGCTGTGCGCCTGAATTTAAGGTGTTTACCAACGTCCATTCAGTCGTTGTCGATCCTAAAAACTTCGATGATAAAAGCTTTATCGATATCGTCGGTGATGAGTGTATTATTCCACCAAACTCGTTTGCCTTAGCACGTACCATGGAGTATTTCCGTATTCCACGCGATGTACTGACTATTTGTCTAGGCAAGTCGACTTACGCACGTTGCGGTATTATCGTCAACGTAACGCCGCTTGAGCCTGAATGGGAAGGTCATGTGACACTTGAATTTAGTAACACTACCAATCTACCAGCTCGTATTTATGCAGGTGAAGGCGTGGCACAAATGCTGTTTTTCCAAAGCGATGCCGATGACGTGTGCGAGACCAGCTACAAAGACCGCGGCGGTAAATATCAAGGCCAGCGCGGCGTGACCTTGCCAAGAACCTAGTCAAATATAAAGTATCAAGTCTTTGAACAGACAATAAAAAGCCAGTCATAGCAAACATGACTGGCTTTCTTATTATGTGAAAAGTAATGAGTTTGAATCTCTAATTACTTTAAAACTTTTAAACCTGCTTTGTTATCACGCTTCGGTTTAGGTGCGGTAGCAGGTTTTTTGCTAGCAATCGGTGCGTCGTCTTCTTCTGGTACATAGTTATCATATTCTTTTGGATCAAAGAACATCCCTTGCGAATTTTCTTTAGCATAAATGCCCATTACTGCCGTAAGCGGCACCCAAATTTCTTGTGAGACGCCACCAAAACGCGCACTAAAATGTATGTAGTCATTTTCCATACTCATATTGCCTGTAGCACGGCTGGCAATATTTAGTACGATACGACCGTCTTGCACATGCTCTGTTGGTATCTGTACGTTATCAGCAGTAGCATCGACCATCAAGTATGGTGTCAGAGCGTTGTCTTCTATCCATTGATATAGTGCACGTACCATATAAGGGCGGGTAGGTGTAATAGAGGTGGTTTCGCTCATTTAATGATTTCCTATACTAATAATTTTTAATAATGAAAAATATCTCGTTCAGCAACTTATCAAATGACAGATGCTAACTAACATCTATCTTATTTATACTTTATTTTAGGACAGCTTTCGATACTTGTCTAATCAACGCACACTTTTTTGGAAGCTACTGCGCTCAAACACTCTCGTTTGGTATTCAAATAATGGACGGCTAATGGCACGTGGCAGCTCAATACCCATCTCATCTAATCGCCATAATAATGGTGCTAATAACACGTCACACCAGCCAAACTCATCAGCCATAAAATAAGGCTTATGAGCGAACAGCGGTGACAGAGTAATTAATGAATCACTGAGCTGTTTTTTGGCAATGGCAGCTTGTGCTTTATTAAAACTGTCTGGATGCGTCAACAAGCGCTTACCAAGTACTAACCAATCACGCTGAATGCGCCAAGCCAGTTGGCGAAACTGTGCACGCTCTTGCGGTGTCTCAGGGAGCAGTTTATTTGTATGATAGCGCTCTTCAAGATATTCAAAAATGACGTTAATCTCATAAAGCGCAATCTCACGCTGCTGTAATACAGGCAAAGTATGATAAGGGTTTAGCTCAGTCAAATCTTCAGGGCGCTCAGAATGTAAGCGAGACAAATAGTAAGCGAGCTTTTTTTCTTCAAGTAATAGGCGTACCACATGACTGTCGTAGCCGTCATCAGCATACAAAATTAGCTGACTACTTGGAATGTCATTCGCATCAATCATGAAAGCCTAATGTTAATAGTGAAGGTTGTCATCGTAAACAAACTCGCAACGTTTATCAAGGTAGTGTACGTAAACATTAGCGCTGAGCGACTTATTTTCCGGCATATCTAGTATTTATGCTCTATATCAAGGCACAAAAAAGCACTACCGAAGTAGTGCCTTTTTTATTTCTCAGAACTGTCTGCTGACTATGACTTATTTAACATCTTTCCAGAATTCTTTATTCAATAAGTAAACTGGGATGAGCAGTACTAATAAGAATAGAATTACAAAGAAACCAATTACTTGACGGTCATGGCGAGCAGGTTCACCCATCCACGCCATAAAGTTAACCAAGTCACCAACTTCAGATTCAAACTCTTCTTGGCTCAACTCTTCTTGCATATTATGCAATACGTGAGGCATCGCTGCATTGGCCAGTACTAAGTTATTCGCGCCCCAAGGACGGCTTGGATCTTCATAGAACGACAGTAGGTAAGTATATACCCAGTCGTCGCCACGCAGACGTGTCTCAAGTGATAGATCAGGAGGCGCTGCGCCAAACCAAGACGCTTGAATCTCAGGATCTATCTCAGCAGTAATGTGGTCACCGATTTGATCGGTAGTAACCATCAAATACTTTTCAACCAACTCAGGCGGTATCTCTAAATCTTTGGCAATGCGCGAATGACGAACGTACTTGGCTGAGTGACACCCAGCACAGTAGTTCATAAAGATCTTCGCGCCGTTTTGTAGTGAGCCCTTATTGGTAAAATCAATAGGAGCTGTACTACAAGCCAGGTGTTCATCAACGCCATCTGCATTGGTGAATGTACCGCAGCCACTGCCTGAAGCCATTGCCGTACCAGCAGTCAAGGTTAATGCCGCGCCTAAGCCTAGACCAGCTAGGGATTTAATTAGCGTGTTCATTAGTGACCTCCGGTAACGCGTTCTGGTGGCTGTTTACACTTCTCAATCGCAGTGTAGAAAGGCATCAGCAAGAAGAACAAGAAATATAGAATCGTGAATACACGAGCCATGATGGTTGCCGTTGGTGTCGCAGGCGTCGCACCCAAGTAACCCAATACAACAAAGCTAATAGCAAAGACGGTCAGCGCAATCTTAGATAATATACCTTTGTAACGTATAGAGCGCACAGGAGACCTATCAAGCCATGGGATCAAGAACAGTACGGCAATCGCACCACCCATCGCAATCACGCCACCAAGCTTGTCAGGAACCGCACGTAAAATAGCGTAGAACGGCGTGTAGTACCATACTGGTGCAATATGTGCTGGTGTTTTCAGTGAGTTCGCTGTCTCAAAGTTTGGTGGTTCAAGGAAGAAACCGCCGCCTTCTGGGAAGAAGAATACCACTGCAAAGAAGCAGATAAAGAACACAACAATACCAACCATGTCATGCACAGTGTAGTACGGATGGAATTCGATACCGTCTAAAGGCACACCATTTTTGTCTTTTAGCTTTTTGATGTCGATGCCATCAGGGTTGTTCGAACCCACATGGTGCAACGCCACAATATGCATAAATACTAGGCCCACGAGTACTAATGGAATAGCAACAACGTGTAGAGCAAAGAAACGGTTTAGGGTAATACCAGAGATGATATAGTCACCACGTACCCATTCAGCAAGGCCATCACCAATAACAGGTAGCGCTGCAGGTAAGTTCAAGATAACCTGAGCACCCCAGAATGACATGTTGCCCCAAGGTAGTAGGTAACCGAAGAAACCTTCTGCCATAAGTGCTAGGTAGATACCCATACCGATGAGCCAAATAAGCTCACGAGGTTTTTGGTATGAACCGTATAACAAGGCTCTAAACATATGCAGGTATACAACGACGAAAAACGCAGATGCGCCGGTTGAGTGCATATAGCGAATGAGCCAACCACCTTTTACGTCACGCATGATATATTCAACAGACGCAAATGCCCCTTCGGCACTTGGGTTGTACATCATCGTAAGCCATATACCAGTCACCAATTGGTTGACCAGTACGATCATTGATAGCACGCCAAAGAAGTACCAAAAGTTAAAGTTCTTTGGTGCGTAGTACTTTGACATATGGTATTCATAGGTTTCGGTCGCTGGAAAACGCGCGTCCACCCAATGCATTAACTTTTTACCCATACTCATATTAAGCCTCCCCAACCGTCAAGATGGTACCATCCATACCATATTCTGGAACGGGTAAATTAAGTGGTGCAGGAACGCCGCTATATACGCGACCTGCTAAGTCATATTTTGACCCGTGACACGGACAGAAAAATCCGCCGTACCAATCATTACCACCTAAATCCACCGCGCCCACATCAGGACGGTAGTTTGGTGCACAGCCCAAATGTGTGCAAACGCCTTCGACCACCAATACGGTTGGATCTAAAGAGCGAGTGGGATTTTTGCAATATTCAGGTTGTAGAGACGCATCAGACTCAGGATCAGATAATAGAGGTTTAACTGACTCTAGTCCTGCAACCATGTCTTCGGTGCGCTTAACCACATAAATAGGTTTACCACGGTATTTGACGACGATCATTTGTCCATCTTCGATAGAACCAATATCTTGGGTCACTGCAGCCCCTGCAGCCTCAGCTTTAGCGCTTGGGTACCAAGAACGGACAAAAGGTGTCGCCACGGCAGCTACCCCAGCTGCACCAATCGCGGCAGTTGAGGCAATAAGAACTCTACGGCGTTGTACATTAACGCCTTCGGCTTGGCTCATTAATACTTCCTCCAGGTGAATGAAATGGGATTATCCCACACTGGGTTTGTGGCTTAGAAAATATACAATATCAAGCCACTTTAGCTGTGCCTAATTTTGCTAATTGTTACTATTCTAAGCTATTTCGGTGATAAAATAAATTATTGCGTTAAAAATAAAGCAACCTTAATGGGACATATTAGGAGGTTGAATATGACAATCAGACCAAAACAGTCGGATTATCAATGTTTAACGCCAACTTTGCTTTTATGGGGATTGTAAATGTCATGACCTTATAATTAATAAGGATTTTCAGCAATAGCGAATGATACTTGAAATTAAGGGAATGTTCACTAACTTTCACTATCTAACTGCTGTGTAAGTTTCTGTAAAACAAATATCACCACTCTATATAATAAAGTGGTGATGCTTTCAGAATAATTAATAAAGCTTTATCAGACTATCAGAAACTTGTTTATCGAAATACGTAATGCAAGGTATATATGCGTTATTCCAATAAACTCAGCTAGAGTATTGCCAATACTAGCCTTCAAGCTCGCTCCAACGCTCAAGCTTACTCATCATTTTATCTTCGATTGTTAATAACCGCTCACTTGCGGCTGTCGCTGCATCAAAGTCGGTATTAAACCAAGAGCCATCAGCCAATTTTTCTTGTAGCTGAGTTTGTTCGGTTTCGAGTGCGGCGATTTCTTTTGGTAAGTTATCCAATTCACGCTGCTCATTATAGTTCAGCTTTTTGGCTGCTTTTTTAGGCTTGGTATCTGCGCCAGATTTGTTTGCTGCTTTTTTGCTGACCGCATTATTGGCAGGTGCTTTTGCAGCGCGTGCTGCCTCTTCGCGGGTTTTTTGCACCAAATACTCTTGGTAGCCACCAACATATTCGCTAACAGTGCCTTTGCCGTCTTCATCTTCGCCAAATACCCAAGTAGAGGTAACGACGTTATCCATGAATGATCGGTCATGACTGATCAGCAAAATCGTACCACCAAAGCTAGCGACTGACTCTTCTAATAGCTCAAGTGTCGCCATGTCCAAGTCGTTGGTTGGCTCATCGAGTACCAAAATATTGGCAGGTTTTAATAACTGCTTGGCCAGCAATACACGGTTACGCTCACCACCTGACAAAGCTTTGACAGGCGTACGTGCACGCTCTGGGGCAAATAAGAAGTCTTGCAAATAGCTCATGATATGTGTCTTGCGACCGCCAACTTCGACAAAGTCAGAACCTTCTGAGACGTTTTGCGCGACGCTTGCTTCCAGATCTAACTGATCGCGCAACTGGTCAAAAAAGGCAATTTTTAGATTAGTGCCTAATTCAACATGGCCGGTCTTGGTGACTTCATCATCAGACATATCGAGTAGGGCTTTGATAAGGGTGGTTTTACCAGCACCGTTAGGGCCGACAATACCGATTTTGTCGCCACGCATGATAGTGGTCGTAAAATTATCAACCAATACATTGCCATCGTATTCAAGATGCAAGTTTTTGACCTTACAGACAAGCTTGCCGCTTTTTTCGCCTTGACCCATCGTGATGTTTACATTGCCCACTTGCTCACGGCGTTCGCTGCGCTCTTCACGCAATGCTTTTAGTTCACGGACGCGGCCTTCATTACGGGTACGGCGAGCTTTGATACCTTGGCGAATCCATACTTCTTCTTGCGCCAGTTTTTTATCAAAGTTGGCGTTGTTCTTTTCTTCAGCCTGTAATTGTAGCTCTTTTAGCTCTTGGTAGCGGGCGTAGCCACCTTCGCCTTGGGTCACGTCATAGCTGGTCAATTGACCACGATCAAGCTCGATGATACGAGTCGATAGCTTATTTACGAATGCTCTATCATGAGTCACGAACAACAACGTCAGGCCTTGCCAATCCAGCAAAAAGCGCTCTAACCATTCGATACTTTCAACATCCAAATGGTTGGTTGGCTCATCTAGGAGTAGCACATCAGGCTTAGTAACTAGCGCACGAGCAAGTAACACGCGGCGTTTACGACCACCAGATAGGGATGATAAGTCATCTTCTGGATTAAGGCCCATGGTCGTAATCAGACGCATGGCATCACGTTCTAAGTCCCAACCATGTACCGCGTCGATATCATGCTGTAGGGTCGCCATATGCTCACAGGCATCCATATCACCATTGGCGCACATATCCACTTGCTTGTTATAGTTAATCAGCAAGTCAGCCGTGCGGCGACTACCACCCATGACGATATCTAAGATGCGACCACTGGTTTCAGGAACGTCTTGTTCTAGCATCGCCACACGCATGCTACTGTTGGTAATAATCTCGCCACTGTCAGGCTGCAATGAGCCATTGATCAGTTTAAACAAAGTGGATTTACCTTCGCCGTTGCGGCCAATCAAGCACACACGCTCGCCTGTATTGATAGAAAAATCAATACCATCAAGAACAGGCGCGACGCCAAAGGCTAAGTGAATGTCTTTTAAATGAATCAGTGCCATAGAGTATCTTAAGCTTATATAATAGTGAGGTAGGGGTTGTTGCAAAATTGCCTGCAGTATAACATGCCACCGCATCACTGTAGTGGGAGTAAATAGTTTTATCAGTACTATTTATTGCTTTTACTAATGGATGCTATTTAACGACTATTATTATAGATTTATCTCTAATCTACAGTACTCCTTGAACCCCTTAATAATCCATTCTTTCACTTTAATACTTACTATGATCTAGAGAAAAATATGAACCAATCTAAAACTATAACCGATACTTCTACAGTGCAAGATGATCTGCAAGCCCAAGTAATCGATTTGCAAATGAGCCTCGCGCACCTTGAAGTTACCGTCGAACGACTGGATGACGTAATCACGCGACAAGACAAGGATATTCATACGCTGCAACGTCAACTACAGCTGATTTATAAACAGATTGAGGGTCAAGATACGGAAAGTGGCATTGCACCATTCGATGTAATGGCGGATAGACCACCACATTATTAAAAAATAACAGCAAGTAAGATAATTAGTAGTGAATGATCGCAATATGTGTATTTTTAAATGAAGATACCTTTTGGTGACTTAGTAGTCATAATATGGAAATAATGTATTTTGGCAGTTGTTTTAGTGTTAAAAATTCTTTACTATCTCCCACCTCGGATGCTGATTACCTATTAATTAATACTTGGTAAAACAGTAAAACAATGCGGATGTTTGGAGATATAAAATGCGCCACACCTTTCATTTAAAAACTCTTGCAGTAGCTGTTGCTACTCTTTCTGTTGCTAGCGTCGCTAGTGCTGCTGGCCTTGATCGCTCAGGTCAAGATATCACCGCATTCCTACAAGATGGCACTTATGCCGAAGCTGTCTATACCTATATCGATGCGGACGTGACGGGTGAAGATACTTCAGGTAATAAGATTGATGATATCGCAGAATCTTATGACTTTTTTCGTTATGGCGTAAAAACAGACATTAACGACACGTTTAGTGTTGGCGTTTTATATGACGAGCCTTTTGGCGCAGCCGCTGACTATAGTGGTGACAATAATTTTGTGGATCAGAATCCTCTTTCACCTAGAAATGATGAAGGTACGAATGTAGAAGTACGTACTGAAAGTATCACAGGGATTATTGGTGCAAAGTTTGGCGAAAATAAAAACTTTCAAGTATACGGCGGTCCAGTGGCCCAACGTGTACAAGCTGATGTAAAGTTACGTGGTACCGCTTATAGTGCTGCTAACGGCTATACGACACATATTAGCCCAGATCAAGATTACGGTTACATTGCAGGCGTAGCTTATAGTAAGCCTGAAATCGCGTTGAAAGCTGCCTTGACATATCGCTCAGAAATTGAACACAACGCACAATCATCTGAAATCTATCCTATTGTAGGTACTGGCGCTATACCAGCTCCCATCGAATCTGCATTAGGTCTTTCAGCACAGAGAAATGATAGTATTGAAATCACTACGCCTAAATCAGTTAACTTTGATTTTCAAACTGGTATCAACCCTACAACCCTAGCAACTGCCAAAGTACGCTGGGTACCATGGAGTGATTTTGCTATCGTACCATCACTATATAATGATGTTAGCAAGGTTTCGACTCGGGATGATAAGGGATTAGCGTTAGTTAGCTATGATGACGACCAATGGCAAGTAGAGCTAGGGTTGGCCAAGCGTGTCGCGCCAGCACTTGCTGTCAGTGGTACTGTTGGTTGGGACAGTGGTGCAGGCAACCCTGTCACTTCGTTAGGTCCTATCGAAGGCTATTATAGCGCTGGTATTGGTGCGAAATATAATGTGACCGAAAACTGGGCAGTGTCTGCTGGTGGTAAATATTTATGGTTCGGTGATGCTGAAGGCCAAATCCCAACTAAGACGATTGTTAGTGACTTCGAAAATAACGATGGCTTCGTACTAGGTGTAAAGCTATCTTACCAAGCTCAGTAAATCACAAAACAATTATGTGACGCTATTTGTCATTAATATTAAAAAGCGATCCTTTAAGGGTCGCTTTTTTTTATGATGTATTTCTAAAAATTATATTTAGTAGAACATAAGTGAAAAAATATTTACTTTCTAACTATAAGCACCACTGTAAAAACCACACTAAAGATAAAAAGTAAACCAAAGTGTTTTATTTATATCTTATATGTACTGTTCAGTCATAATTAAGAAATAAAGCACTTTAAATGTTGTTTTAGTGTCAAAAAGGCATTAGTATTCAACTTAGGACACGACTTTGATAACTTCAATGTTAAGCGCAGCAATATTATTCATTGATTATTAAAGTAATATTACAACAAGGACCGTTGGAGATATATAATGCGCACTACCTTTCACTTGAAAACCCTTGCAGTAGCAATTGCTACTCTCTCTGTTGCTAGCATGACTAATGCTGCTGGTCTTGATCGCTCAGGTCAGGATGTCACGGCCTTTTTCCAAGATGGCACATATGCAGAAGCCGTTTATACCTATATCGACGCTGATGTCAGTGGCTATGATAGTGCTAATGATGTTCCGACTAATAATACCTATGTACGTGGCGAAAAAACAGGTGATATTGCTGAGTCTTATGACTTTTTCCGCTATGGCGTAAAAGCTGATATTAACGATACCTTTAGTGTCGGTATTTTATACGATGAGCCTTTTGGTGCTTCTGCTGAATATACTGGCGATAGTAATTTTGTAGCACAAAATGATCGCGATGCTACGATTACTGCTATTTCTGGAGGGGCAATTGGTCCAAACTCACCACTTGGTGTCAATAGCTTTGCGCAAGCACAAGGCACAGTTAATGCTCTTCAGGGCATACTTGCAAACGGTGGTACATTAACACCGCAACAACAAGGTGCTCTAACAGCGCTAGCACCAGCAGTTGCAATTACACAAGCAGAGTTTGATACTGCTGGTGACAATACTAAAGTTGAAGTGCGCAGTGAAAGCGTAACTGCTCTTCTAGGTATGAAGTTTGGTCAGAATAAAAACTTTCAAGTTTACGGCGGTCCAGTAGCTCAGCGTATTCAAGCTGATACAGCATTGCGTGGTACAGCATATGGACCTGCTACAGGTTATACCTCGCATATGGGTCCTGATACGGATTATGGTTATATCGCCGGTATTGCCTATAGTAAGCCTGAAATTGCGCTTAAGGCTGCACTAACATATCGCTCTGAGATTGACCATGATGCAAAAACATTCGAGTCGTATCCTGCCGCACCAATTCTGAGTGCTGGTGCTCTACCAGCGAATCAAAGTGGTACTATTGAAGTTACTACCCCTAAATCTGTCAATTTTGATTTCCAAACGGGTATCAATCCGACAACTCTAGCAACGGCAAAAGTACGTTGGGTGCCTTGGAGTGATTTCGTACTGACGCCACCATTATATAACGCAGTCAGTAAGAGCAGTGGTCGCTATGGTGACGACGGATTAAATTTGGTTGAATATGATGATGACCAATGGCAAGTAGAGCTAGGTCTGGCTAAGCGTGTTGCACCAGCACTGGCGATCAGCGGTACGGTTGGTTGGGATAGTGGTGCGGGTGATCCAACAACGTCATTAGGCCCAGTCGAAGGCTACTACAGTGTTGGTCTTGGTGCTAAGTACAACGTTACGGAAAACTGGGCTGTGTCAGCTGGTGGTAAATACCTATGGTTCGGTGATGCTAAAGGTCAACTGCCAACAGGCAAACTTGTTGGCGATTTCCAAGATAACGATGGTTACATCGCTGGTTTGAAACTTTCTTATCAAGCGAAATAGTATTCTTATACAACTGTTAGATAATAAAAAAGCGACCTGTCATAGGTCGCTTTTTTATTATCCAATATTTTGAATCAAATCAAAACTCTTAGATATAAATGGATACTTAGAGTGTTTTATAGAGAGTAAATCAACAACTAATAGCTATAACTTATTTACTACTTCTACGTTGTTGTACGTGTGATAGCCATCTTCAAGTTTATCAAATGGCAAACAATGTATCCATTGTCGCTACCTATATGATAGTTAGCTATCCATATAAGTAGGGTTCGTGTTTAGATAGGTGCATTTAGCAATAGTACATAGCTATTCTATTAAGAGTAAATACTCATAATAGAAAGTTAGAGCAGCCTTCCTACTTACAATAGGAGCTACTTAGATCATAATTAATAGCTACCAATAAAAAACCTCGCCATTAGTGGCGAGGTTTTTTTATAGTAATAAGGTAAAGTTACTGTATAAACTTATTTGTTTAAATTCAATTCCATCTCTCTGTACTTAGCAGATACCGTTTCTCTTGGGCCACCAGTCATGATACTTACTGCAAAGATAGCGATAGTACTTAAGATAAAACCTGGAACGATAGCAAACAACCAGCTGTTAAGTGCCATACCATTCATCTGGAATGGACCATAAATCCATAAGATCACAGTCAATGCGCCAACAACCATGCCAGCTACAGCACCATTACGGTTCATGCCGCGCCATGTAAGACTGAAGATAACCAACGGTCCAAATGCTGCACCGAATCCTGCCCAAGCATTAGAAACTAAGTCTAAGACTGAGCTGTCTGGATTAGAGGCTAGCATGATAGAGGCGAGAGCAACGGCCACAACCGAAATACGTCCCACTAATACTTGACGAGCTTCTGGTGCATCTTTATCAAAGAACAGTTTGTAAACGTCTTTGGTTAGTGAGCTTGATACTACCAATAGCTGCGATGAGATAGTACTCATGATGGCTGCTAAAATCGCTGCTAATAGGAAACCTGAAACCAACGGGTGGAATAGGAACTGAGTGAATACCAAGAAGATAGTCTCAGGATCGTCTAACGTCATAGCCGTCTTTTGTACATAAGCACGACCAGCAAAACCAGTCATTAGCGCACCGATAAGACTGACAATCATCCAGCTCATACCGATATTACGTGCAGTAGGCACATCTCGTACTGAGCGGATTGCCATAAAACGTACAATAATATGCGGCTGACCAAAATATCCTAAACCCCATGCCATAAGTGAAATGATACCGATGACACTCATACCGCTAGTAATATTTAGTAGGCTTGGATCAATGTTTCTAACGGCTTCAGTCGTGGCTGAAACACCGCCAAGATCCGTAAAGGCAACGACAGGTACAATGACCATCGCAAATAGCATGATGATACCCTGAACAAAATCAGTCATCGATACTGCTAAGAAACCACCGAATAGCGTGTAACCGACAACGACGCCAGCAGTCACCCAAAGCCCTGTGGTGTAAGATAGATTAAGTGAGCTTTCAAAAAGCTTACCACCGCCTACGAGACTTGCTGCTGTGTAAACAGTAAAGAATAAAATGATAACCAAAGCAGAGATTACACGCAGCATATGCGATTTATCTTCGAAGCGATTGGCAAAATAGTCAGGTAAAGTAATAGCATTATCAGCGACTTCAGTATAAACACGAAGACGCGGTGCTACGATGATATAGTTTAAGAAGGCACCAAGGGTCAAACCAAGTGCGATCCAAATACTCACCACACCATCTGCATACATATAGCCTGGTAGTCCGAGTAGCAACCAACCTGACATGTCCGATGCGCCTGCTGAAAGTGCAGTAACTGCTGGACCTAGATTACGTCCTCCTAAAAGATAACCCTCGGTATCATTGGCTTGCTTAAAATAAGCGTAAACACCAATTCCAATCATCACTAAAAAATAGGCGCCAAGTGATATAAGCACGCCACTAGAAACTCCGTTCATATAAGTTATCCTTAACCAACATCGTTGGCTTTAATTATTTTTTAACTATAAAAGTTCTGTCCTACAAGACGATGCCTCAAACAAAATGTCTCAAACAATATTTAAAGACAAAAAAAGCCATTAATTAAGACATAATGGCTTTTTTCAGTATCTTTTGTAGTTTTATATGATTGATGTCGTTATATGGCTAGCACTCATATAGAGATAGAGAACAATGGGAACCTCGCATTCCATTTATATACTGTTGTTGCTCGCATCTGCTATTTATATATGAGTATTAGCAACCTACATAACCAATCAGTGAAACCATTAAACCTACTGTTAACCATGATATCTTACTAGAAGTATTCAATATATGACTATCAGTGTCCTTGTGGTAAATTTTTGTTATTAAAACAACGTCAAGCATATTATAACGTATGAGAGTCACAAATGCGAATAGCTTAAATACTTAAATTGTTATATTAGGATGTTTTTACTCAATAGGCGCCAGTAAATCGAGTAGTGCGGTTACGCTACTAGATTGTGTTAGCTTCGGATTGATAACCACACCTAAGTAACGTTGTAATTCAATATTGTCGGCCATATCGATACGTTCCAGATCTTGACTGACCATAGTTTGCGGAAGTACTGACCAACCCAGTCCAACAGAAACCAGCATCCGAATGGATTCAAGCGGATTGGTACTCATCGTGGCATAAGGTTTTAGGTTATGCTTAGCAAACTCAGCCAAAGTAATCTGACTGGTAAAGGTATTGGCAGAAGGCAAAATAGCAGGATAGCGTGCTAACTGCTCTAAAGTGACATTAGACTTGGTTGCCAAAGGTGACAGAGTACCTGTCATAAAATAAAGCGGATCTGACCAAAGCGTGTGATAGGTCAAGCGTTTATCGTACACAGGCGGTAGCGTGACAAACGCTAACGATAAATCACCATCTAATACGGCTTTATGTGCTTTTTCTGAATCGACAAAATGAACTTCTAACTGAACAGCGGGATAAGTCTGAATAAAATGCTTAAGCACGGGTGCTAGATGATGCAAACCAATATGATGGCTTGTGCCAATCACGAGCTTGCCAGAGACGATATGCTGAGAATGCTGCAAGTTAATCTTGAAGTTCTCATAATCTTCCAACCAACGTTTTGCATGTGGCAGCATCTCACTGGCCGCCTGCGTGGGTACAATCCCGCGGCCTACAGTATCAAATAAAGTAATGTTAAACTCATCTTCTAAGTTTTTGATGCGCTTACTGACGGCAGGCTGAGTGATGAACAGCTTTTCTGCGGCACCTGAAATACTGCCAGTGTGCATAACGGTAACGAATGTCGTCAAGTTTGTGGTGTTCAAACGGATTTCCTTAGCTACTTTGTGAGCTATAAATAAAAGTGGGCTGAGCCAATTATAACGTATTAGAAATAAAAGTTTGCATCTAGTTAAAAATCATCAATTATTATTATAGGATTTGCCTGCTATAATCACAAGACATCAAGGCGTATTGTCACATATTTATTCTTTTAAGTTGATTATTTGCAGTTTAAAGCGTGTTTTAGGCGCTGATTACAGCCACAAATCTAAAATTATTAATGAATAATATTTATACTACACAAAATATAGCAATTACAGAATATATATTTCAATATCATTGATTAGGTAGAAGTTATTGCAAAGTGATGCTCTCACACAAATCATAAAGAGCTGTCATGCGGTTAAATATAACATTATAGATAAATCTAATAGTTAATTGAACAAACAGAACCTTAGCTTACCAATAGGTGAGCAAGCGAAAATCAAGTCAGCAGTAATTAATAAAGGATAGCATCATGGCCGGTCAAACTTTATATGACAAACTTTGGAATGCTCACGAAGTCACCAAGCGTGACGACGGTTCGAGCTTAATTTATATCGATCGCCATCTGTTGCATGAAGTGACGAGTCCACAAGCGTTTGAAGGATTGGAGCTTGCCAATAGAGCGCCATGGCGTCTGTCTGCCAATATCGCCAGTCCTGACCATAATGTGCCAACAGTCACCAAAGAGCGCTCAGCAGGTGTCCCTGGTATTAAAGACAAGGTATCACGTCTGCAGGTTGTCACTTTGGACGAGAACTGCACCAAATTTGATATCGCAGAATTTACAATTAACGATGCGCGTCAAGGTATTTTGCATGTCGTTGGTCCTGAGCAAGGTCTTGTATTACCAGGCATGACCGTTGTTTGTGGTGATTCGCACACAGCGACACATGGTGCACTTGGCTGCTTAGCACATGGTATCGGCACTTCTGAAGTTGAGCACGTATTGGCAACGCAGTGCTTGATCCAGAAGAAATCAAAAAACATGCAAATCCGCGTCACTGGTCAACTTGGTGCGGGCGTGACCTCAAAAGACGTCGTGCTGGCCATTATCGCGAAGATCGGTACGGCAGGCGGAACTGGACATGCAATTGAGTTTGCAGGTCAAGTGTTTGAAGACATGAGTATGGAAGGTCGTATGACCGTCTGTAACATGGCAATTGAGGCTGGTGCTCGCGTGGGTATGGTGGCTGTTGATGATACGACGATAGACTATGTCAAAGGTCGCCCTTATGCACCAAACGAGTCACAGTGGCCACAAGCTGAAGCCTACTGGCGTACATTATATTCAGATGATAACGCAGTATTTGATACCGTGGTTGAGATCGATGGTAGCCAAATAGCACCGCAAGTATCCTGGGGCACTTCACCTGAGATGGTCGTTGATATCACGCAATCGGTACCGACACCTGACCAAGCCATTGATGAAGCGCAAGAAGAGGGTTGGTTACGCGCTTATACCTATATGGGCTTAGAAGCTGGTCAGAAAATTACAGACATTCAGCTTGATCGTATATTTATTGGCTCATGTACCAATTCGCGTATCGAAGATTTGCGTGACGCTGCGGCAGTTATCAAAGGACGTAAAGTGGCTGATAATATCAAAGAAGCCATCGTTGTTGCAGGCTCTGGACAGGTAAAACTACAAGCAGAGGCTGAAGGTTTAGATGCTTTGTTTACCGAAGCAGGTTTTGAATGGCGTGAGCCGGGTTGTTCTATGTGTCTTGCCATGAATGCTGACAAACTTGAGCCGCAAGAGCATTGTGCATCGACGTCTAATCGTAACTTTGAAGGTCGTCAGGGTAATGGTGGTCGTACGCATTTGGTCAGTCCAGCGATGGCAGCAGCAGCAGCGCTCGCAGGTCATTTTGTAGACGTTCGTACGTTTTAAGACTGATAATAAGTAGCTGACATTATGCTTATATCAACGATAAATATATGAGCATGGTGTCGAAATGGTAAAAATTTATTTACTGTTTGATACGCTTATCAAGATCATCAGCCAGCAAAAATATAATTGATAGGAAATTTTATGCAAGCTTATAACACCCAAACCGGTATCGTTTGCCCACTTGATCGTGCAAACGTCGATACCGATCAAATTATTGCAAAACAGTTTTTGAAGTCTATTAAACGTACAGGCTTTGGCGTGAATTTATTTGATGATTGGCGCTATCTTGATGAAGGATATCCGGGTCAAGACAATAGCACACGCGTTATCAATCCAGACTTTGTATTGAATAAACCCCGCTATCAAGGCGCTACTATATTGCTGGCACGCAGAAACTTTGGCTGCGGCTCTAGTCGTGAGCATGCACCTTGGGCGCTTTCTGAGTATGGCTTTCGTACGGTTATTGCACCAAGTTTTGCTGATATCTTTTACAATAACTGCTTTAAAAATGGCATGTTACCGATTGTACTAGATGAAGCGATTGTAGATACTTTAATGAAGGCGACTGTTGCCAATGAAGGCTATGAGCTGACGGCAGATCTTGAGCGTCAGGTAGTTATTACGCCGACAGGTGAAGAGTATGCTTTTGAAGTGGATGCTTTTCGCAAACATTGCTTGTTAAATGGGCTAGATGATATCGGTTTGACCTTGCAGCAAAGCGATGCTATCAAAGACTATGAGCATAAAATGATGCAGAAAACGCCGTGGATCTTTAACGACGTACGCGCTTAGGTAAGGATTTTATGATCCCTTACTCACAAAACTGCTGGCCAGTCGCAACGCAGCGTTGAGTTATGGCGGTGAACTGGCTAAAATGAAGGGTAGTTTTTACCATACTTTATTATCTCTCTTATGAATAGTAGCCGCCATTATGAATAAAAAACGTTATGCTCTATCGACAAGTACGATTGTTGCTGCAAGCTTATTTTTGTCAGGCTGCCAGCTATTGACGGGCTATCAAAAAATAGATGAGGCAGAAAGTGCGAAAGCGTGGGTAGGTAAGATCCAACCCGTTGCTGGCGAAGTAAACATCGCGTGCGTGGGTACTTACCACTGTGAAATCTTGCAAATAGATAAGACACTAGTTATTTCTCCTGACAATCATGAGCCAGTTAATCCTCAGATTGTAGCGTCTTTACCAAGTTATAAAGGCACTGCAACGCCCCAAATGAGCGTAGAGATGACACCGCTCATGAGTAAAAAATCTATAAAGATAGTGCCATTAGCCGCATCTGGTATGCCAGGGTTGACCAACTATTATGCACGGATGATGCCTGCAAAACGTGAAGTCCATGTCAATTTTTATCCAGAGAATAACATGGGATACGTTGAGCGTTTTGCGATGATTCATGATTTTGCGGACGCGGGTACTTATCAGTTACGTGCTTATCAAAAGAAAAGCAGTGAAAAATCTGGCAGTTTATTGGATACAGCGTCGCCTGAGCCTCTATGTATTGATCTATTACAAGGTAATAAGGTGCAGCGCCGATTCTGTAAACAGTTAGGGTCTGAGCACCAAGGTGAGTTTGTAGAGACAGGCATGGTCAAAGTAGTAACGTCAGCATCTAAACCTAAAAAGACCACAGCGTAATAAAAATTAATTGATAAAAATATATCCAAAAGGATTAGTATGGCAACGATTTTAACATTAGCGGGCGATGGTATTGGCCCTGAAATCATGACTCAAGCCATTGATGTACTCAAGGCGGTCAATGAGAAGTTTTCACTTGATTTGACATTAGAGTCTGGATTGATCGGTGGTGTGGCTATTGATGCCACAGGTGAGCCTTTACCTGATGAAACGTTAGCGCGTGCACGTGCAGCAGATGCTGTATTATTAGGCGCTGTCGGCGGCCCTAAATGGGATACGATTGAACGTAGTAAGCGCCCTGAGCGTGGTCTGCTTAAAATCCGTGGTGAGCTGGGTTTGTTTGCCAATTTACGTGTGGCAAAGCTTTATCCGCAGCTAGCCAATGCGTCAAGTATCAAGCCTGAAATTATATCTGGTTTAGATTTGCTGATTGTTCGCGAACTGACAGGTGGCATTTATTTTGGCGAGCCACGTGGTATTCGCACACTAGAAAATGGTGAGCAGCAAGGCTATAACACGATGGTGTATAGCACCAGTGAGATTCAGCGTATCGGCAAAGTTGCTTTTGAGTTAGCAAAAACGCGCGCCCAAGCCGCAGGTACAGCGGCCAAAGTATGTTCAGTAGACAAAGCCAACGTCCTAGAAGTGACTGAGCTGTGGAAGCAAACAATGATTCAGATGCAGCAAGCAGAGTATAGCGATGTGGCGTTATCGCACATGTATGCTGACAATGCTTGTATGCAGTTGATCAAAGATCCTAAGCAGTTTGATGTCATGGTAACAGGCAATATGTTTGGTGATATCTTATCTGATGAAGCGGCAATGTTGACCGGTTCTATTGGTATGTTGCCATCTGCGAGCTTGGATGAGTCTGGCAAAGGTATGTATGAGCCATGTCATGGTTCCGCGCCTGATATCGCTGGGCAAGATAAAGCCAATCCATTGGCGACTATTTTGTCTGTCGCTATGATGCTGCGTTATACCTTTAAACAAGAGGAAGCTGCACAAGCGATCGAGCAAGCAGTCAGTGATGTGCTTGATGATGGCTTGCGTACACTTGATATTTTAGACAGCAGTGAAGCTGGACTCAAGCAAGTGGGCTGCCAAGAGATGGGGCAAGCGGTATTGGCTAAACTGGTATAAATTAGCTAATCTACTGCGGACCCTTCTTATGTAGTTTTCACAGTCTAATCTCGTTCATTTTATACCCATAAACTGCTGAGCAGTTTATGGGTTTTTTCTGTTATATGGTATTGAATCATGCCTTATTGTAAACGGATCAGTGTGTTTGTTCACCCTATTAACAAATGCACAGTAGGAAGAGTCAGTTATTAACATAAAGCTGTTAGGGAATAGTGGTGGGGCTATGGCAATATATTTCTATAATAAATTTTTCGATATTTTTTGATACATGGTAATTATTTAGGGAGTTTTTTTATGTCTCAACTACTTAAAGTTGGCAGCCTTGCTATAGCGATGGGAACAGCGTCCGCATTATTAGTGGGTTGCAGCAGCAATGCTAATAGTACTGAAAATAGCGTACAAACGACTAATGAGAGCAAGTCGTCTAATAGTGGTATGACAGACACTACAACAGATAATAATAACAATGCAGTTACCGAAGCAGAGATGAGTACTAGTAGCAACCAACCTACTAGTAACCAAACTAGTGGTCAAAATATGGATGCTGATATGATGGACAGCACGGCGACTGATAGTAACGACATCAGTCCAGTCACCAATGGCGTTAGTCAGCAAATAGACGGTAATAGCAAGGTCGCAAATTCGCTAAATAAATTATTAACCAAAATTGAATATAATACAGAAAATTTATCAGAAACTGCTAAAAAGGTAAATGAAGCAACATGGAAAGCTGATACCAAAATTGATCGTAATGTCGGTACCAAATTACAAGCGCTACTGAACTGGAATCATAGTGGTGTGGGTGCGGTGGATGGCTATTGGGGCAAGAACACGCGTAAAGCCATGCAGGCTTTTCAGAAGGCCCAAGGATTACCAGTAACCGAAGCGGTCAATGAAGAGACGTGGAAAGCATTGACTAAAAATTCCACGCTTACTTCACAGCCTGTATTAGTCAGTTATCAGCTGACAGACGCTGATGTGAATGTCAAAACTACCCAAATTCCTGCTAGTGCTGAAGCCAAAGCCAAGCTAGATGGTATGTATTATGAAAGCGTCCTTGAAGCCTTGGGCGAAAAATTTCATATCAGTCGTGACTATCTTAAATCGCTTAACCCCAATGCCAGCTTTAAGAGTGGCGAAACCATCATCGTCTATAACCCTGGCAACCCTAATACAACACCAGTGAGCCGAGTGGTCGCTGATAAAAACACGCAAACCTTATATGCATACGATGACAGTGACAATCTGGTTGCCAGCTATCCAACCACAGTAGGGAGCACAGCGACACCTTCACCAACGGGTACGCATAAGGTCAAAGTCAAAATTCACGAGCCAAACTACACCTATACTAGCGATAATGGCAAAAAATCTATTATCCCGCCAGGCCCTAATAATCCTGTTGGTGTGGTATGGATTGGCCTTAGCAAACCATCGTATGGCATTCATGGCTCACCCGATCCTGAACGTATCAGTCGTCAAGCATCAGCAGGTTGTGTTCGCCTTACTAACTGGGACGCACTGAGTCTGCTAGGTGTTATCAAGAACGATGCCACTGTCGAGTTCAAATAACTCATCGTTTAATTATTTCATAAAACGCAGACAAAAAAATACCGCTGAAACTTAGCGGTATTTTTTATGGTAAAACAAACAGCAAATACTAAATAACTAAAACAGTGATAGGCAATAATGAGCAGATTAGCGTTTTCATTATTATTATCAGTTAAACCACTCAAGCGTCTATATCAGCTATCAGCGATAAAATAGCTATTCGACTATTGGCTGTATTTTTATAAATACTTTCATAACCATATGAGTTGGCGAGTATTTAGTTTTTACCACGGTAAGTAATACGACCTTTAGATAGGTCGTAAGGGGTCATTTCAACCTTAACTTTATCACCTGTCAAGATACGAATATAATGCTTACGCATCTTACCTGAGATGTGTGCAATGATTTCGTGTCCGTTTTCTAAACGAACTTTAAACAAAGTGTTAGGAAGGGTATCAATGACTTCGCCTTCAAATTCGATAATATCGTCTTTTGCCATAATTTGTATCAATCAATTAAAAATAAGCCCATATTATACGTAAGTTAGCAGATTAAAGCAATACAGAACCTGGTTTTGACTTGACAGCATGTAAGTGATATGTATGCCAATTTACATTGATTTAGTCAGGTAAGTTTAACCAAATCGGTGTGAGCGGTGCCTGCGGCAATAAACGCTGGAAATGCTCAGGATAATAGGCATTAATGAAGTACAAACCATCCCCTGAGGCAGTAGGCGGCGCAATTGTCCGATCCTCTTTGCTCAAGATGTTTAAAAAGTCTGCTGGTTCTAGCTCATGTCTGCCAATCGCGTATAGCGTACCCATCAAATTACGAACCATGTGATGCAAAAATCCATCTGCTTTTATATCGAACACGATAAACTGACCATGAGCGAAAAGATTGGCATGGCTGACGGTACGTACTGGCTGATTGGACTGACAGGCCGCCGCACGGTAGCTGTTAAAGTTGTGAGTACCAACGATATCGGCAGCTGCCTTTTGCATCGCTGCTAGGTCTAAAGGCTCATAGATATGGGTAACCTGGTGATTGAGTATCGCAGGACGCTGCGCTTGATTAAGGGTGATATAACGATAACGACGGGCAATCGCACCAAAACGCGCATGGAAATCAGCTGGCATTGGCTGAATCCAGCGTAGGGCAATATCGTCAGGCAATAGGCTATTGACACCTCGTAACCAGTTATGAGTAGGGCGATACGCATGAGTGGTAAAATGAGCAATCATATTGCTGGCATGGACACTGGCATCAGTACGCCCAGCAGCGATGACTTCGACGGATTCATTGGCGACCTTGCCGATAGCGGTTTCTAGTGCTTCTTGTACACCCAGCACTTCTCGTTGCCGCTGCCAACCATGATAGTGCGTACCCAAAAACTCAATCGCAATCGCCAAAGTATAGGTTGGTGAACGTTCAGGTTTGATAGTTTCAATCTTAGACATTTTGGTTTCTAAGCTTATAAAGTTGGAATTAATTAAGGAGTATTTATCGCTTTTTGATGCTTGTGCCAGGCTGACTAACATTATTCAACCAGCGCTGTCGGCGTCTTGCTGGACTATCATAGCGCAGTAGCAACCATAACAGCCGTGCATAAATAGCAGGGATGGTTAAGCGTCCACCAGCAATAACGTGATAGTCATATTGCCAACTGCCCGCCGCGTAGCTGTCGCTCACACCGCCAAACGGACATTGACTGGCAGATGTCAGGATGTGTCCATGCTCGTGAACCAAATCAAGAGTCTTTGCTAGTGCAGCTGAATAGGGAATATTCCCCGCGCCAAATCCTAATAGGATAATGCCACAAGGCGGCTGTGATAATAACGCTTGTAGTTGATCATTGAGCACCTGAACATCATTAGGTAAGCAGTATAAAGCATGGATCTTGGCCTGCTCAGCACTTGCTTTGATATTGGGTAGTAAGTCTTGTTGATCATCCAGCCAATGCTGTCTACGGGTATCTGATAGATTTTTTATATAACTGTTGGCTGGATATGCTGCTCGAGAATGCCCAGTAAATGCCATAAGGTCATGACTGTGAATTTTTTGCACGGTTTGCGCAGGCCACGATTCGCCGCCAAAACTAATCTTGACACCGGATTCACCAGCCGCAGCTAGTTTTAATGAGTCGTTAAGGTTGCCCCAAGCATCGCTATCAGCATCGATATCGTAGGAGTGAATCACTTCACTATCTAATAACGGCCGCATACTTCCAGTGACCACAACACAAATATCGCTACCTGCAAAAGCTTCTGCTAAAAATGCACCTAAATAACTCAACGTGTCAGTGCCACTAATCAGGACAAAGCGTCTATCACCTTGACCATAAGCATTCAGTAATAGCTGATAAAAATGTACAAAATCAACTGGCGTAAGCTGGCTACTGTCTTTGATCAGCGTGTTGTCTAGCCATGAAATTGCTGGTGAACCAGTCGTATTGCTTTGCTTAGTCAGTAGTTTTTGTAGCGTAGGTAAAAAGACGTCTGCCGATAAAGGCGCGAGCGGCTTGCCATAGCTACCAAAGGTACCACCAGCATAGATCAATTGAATGGGATCAGACATAGTTTTGGTCATAAAAGAAGATGGCATAGTATCAACACAGTAAATAATTATGGAAAAAGAAGCGCCAGAGCGTTTATTAGTGACAGGTTGAGAGGTCAGTAATAGATAGTATCAGAATTAAATGCAAAAAATCAGCAAGCCTCCGATAATAAGAGAGTGCTTGCTGATATGCATCCGGACGACTTATTATGCTGTGCGCTCAAGTAATAGTTGTGCTTGTTGTTTCTGCTCACTATTACCCTGAGCGATCACTTCATTAAGCAAACGTTTGGCACTGTCATATTCGCCTAATTGTAAATACTGATTGGCTAAATCTAGCGTCACTTGATTGCTATCTAATGATTTTACAAAGTCAAAATCTGCTGCAAAGCGCGATGAAAAATCTTCTGCTGATTCAACCGCTTCATGACTGATATCTGTTTCAGGTTCCACTGGTGCAACGGTAGAGGCTGGGGGAGTCGCTACAGAAGGGTCTAATAAAGAATCAGTGTCTATGATATCGAAGTCATCAGCTATAGGCGTGTCATCATCAAATCTTAACGACGTAACTGGCTTAGTATCTGACGCTTCAAAAGCATTAATGTCAGTGTCATCATTGATCAGTTGTTCTTCAAAACTAAGGTCTATAACGGCATCATCTTCGAGATTACTACTGTCAGAATCAGCGTTTTCAAAGTCAATATCTTCCAAAACAAAGCCATCGATATCACTACTTACGTCAGTAGTAGATGGCTCATTAATCGCGAAAGTGTTAACGGTATCAATGTCGTCTGATTCATTCAGATCGTCTAAAGATAAAGTAAAGTCATCTTCATTGTTTTGAACAGCATTGCTAGAAACTTCTTCTTCATTTTTATTGACAGAAGTATCTTTATCTGCATCGGCTGCTAAATCATCAAAATCTAAGATGAAGTCGTCTTCTAACACTAATTCTTCGCTTTCACCGTCTTGGACATCTGATACGTCAGAATTTTCAATTAAAGTGTTTTCTGCAGGTGAGTCAAAATCGAACTCAAAGTCACTAAGATCGTTGTCTTCTATGACCTCATCATTTTTGACCTCGTTATTTTTGATGGTATCAGTACGGTCGTTTGTAGAAATATGAAGGCTATCATCATCTGTGGCCAATGATGTAACGGGAGTCTCATCAGTAGCATTTGACTCATTGAAATCATCTTCTAAGTCACTGAGCGTCAGATCAAAGCTATCGTCTACGTTTTTAATAGGCTCACTTGAAAACACTGGGCTATCAATAGGTTCATCTATTACTGCATCATTACTATCTTCAATAACAGGACGATCAGATATGTCAGCTGTATCATCGGCTTGATTAGTGGTAGATAAATCGAAATCTAGACTATCAAAACGATCATTATTATCTTCTATTGCTACTTCTGGCGTGGCTACTGGACTTTGCTCTCCAATATATAAATCTTTTAATTCATCAGCAAGCGTAATGGTTTTTGCATCATTATGCGTTTTAATGCTGTTATAGACATCATGAAAGTTTTCTGGCTGATCTAGCGTAGCGTATATGCTCAATAGCTTGATAGATAACTGACTGTCATTAGGCTTTTCGTTTAGTCCACGATTGATCGTTTCAATGGCTTTGTCGTAGCGCTGTTGATCCATAAAACGCTGGGCAATCGTAATGTGGTCAAACTTATTGCTATCATTTTGATTGGTTTGGGCAGCAGTGCCATAATCCGTTTTTGATGCTGGTGCAGCGGCCTTTCTTACTGAGCTTACAGGTGGTTGTGCACTTTGCTTTTGTGCTTTATTTTTGCGCAATAAAAAACCAGCGACTAACAGGATAAGCACCAATCCGGCGATGATATATAGCATATTGTCCATAGTTATTCCTACTCCCAAGATCACAGCATCGTGCGTTGATCCGTTAGGCAATTATTGATTGCGTAGTTTTTTGAGACGAGCTTGTAGCTCAGCCAGTTTTTGATTTTGTAATTGGAGCTTTTTCGTATAGTTGTCCAGCGCGCTGCTGGTTTTTGACAGGCGCTGAGCTTGTGAGGCAGTCTCTTGTCTTGAGGTTTTTAGCGTTGCTAATATATCGGTGCTTAGACCATTGCCCTTATCTGCCGCTGATTTCGCCTGAGTGCCATCTGCATTACCATCATGACCAGGGGCAAGGACAGAAAACTGTGCTTGTGGCAGTTTCTGTGTTTTAGTGGTGGTTGGTTTATTAGGTACGCTGGCCACTTGTGCTGTCTCAGACGACTTTTTGGGTGCTGTTTGCGCTGACTTTTTTACCACAGGCGTATTCGCTCTACGACTGTATTGTCTTTGGGCATTGATGGCAGCTTCTAAATGTTGCTGTGAAGGGATGACATCGTAGCTAGGTAGGCTAAGCTTAGCATCGGCTTTTAACTGATCAGCATCTTTGTTGATAAAAGCATCAGGATTTTGTGACTGAATCTGCTTCATCACTGTTGGCGTATCTAGATTGTTCTCGCGCGCGATCTGCTCCGCGATCATCCACAAGCTATCATTGCGTTGCACCTGATATTGAGTGCTCGCATTACTTGTTGATTTATTGCTAGCTGCACTTGGATTAGTCGTCGTTTTGGATGGCACAGGTGATGCTGTATTAGCAGGTATATTGCTGCCTTGAGCTGCGGCTATAACAGTGCTATCTGAGTCGATTGTACCTTTTGATTTATCTTTCGCTTTAGTGGTTGTTGCTTTGACAGGTGAGCTTGCCATGAGGTCAGAGTCTGCTTTACTGCTTGGCTGTATTTGGCGCGTCACTTGTATGTTTAGGATATCAAGCTGCTTGTCAGTACTTTGCTTATCTGACGCAACTACGTTGTTATGAGCGCGCGCGTCAGTACCGCCTTTATCACCAGGTGTCATTGTACCGCTATTGCTACTTGCTACACTTAATGCACTGTTATCCAAAGTGTTCACCGAGCTTTGGCTGCTACCAAGAGCAGTTGAACGACTGGTACTATTGTTTATGTCAGCATTACCGTTTAAACGACCATTATTGAGGCGGCTAGGTGTATAAGTAAGACTATTGACCTGTGAGGTAGTCATCACTGTTGGCGCCTGAATATTAGGTGCTGGTGATGTAGAAGCCAACAATTCAGTCGCTGGTTCGTTTGGCTTTGATAATTTGGGCGAGGATATAGCAGGGGCAGACATCAGTGGCGGCGGTGCGCCTTTTCTGATCGTCAAAGGTATGGCATTACTTGCAGAAACGCTAGGCAAATTTGGCTTCTTGGCACCTGTGGCGATATTTTTACCAGTATTGATAGGTAAGGTGTTTTTTAATGGCATCAGTAGCGTTTTGGGTACCATATTACGCTGGCCATTATCATTTATCGCTAACACGACATCAGCAAAAGGCTTAGATACCGGCTGTGACGTGGTAATAAAAACCTGACCGCTGGTCGCTGAGGTGGGCTGAAAGCGTACCGTCATAGAGTCAGTCGGGGTCAAACCCATTTGCTGGTAAATGGTCGAGTTTGCCAAACTGGCAGAAAAGTCAGCTGCTCGAATATTACTGACGACGATGCTTGCTACTAAAGGCTCATGCTGGGCTGAAGTGACCACCGTCTTACCAATGGTTGCTGCTTGTACGCTCGGCACTAAGACGGCGCACCCTACAGAACAAAGTAGTGCCATCGATACCGCGCGATGTACAGTAGTCAAGCGACGAGATAGATGACAAGACATGAGCAGCCCTTTAGTATAAATAAGTTGTCTTTGCTGTTATAACAAAATACCGTTTAGTTTACCAGTTTATTTCACAACTGTTGTGTCCAATGCATAAAATGTCTATGTAGTGTTCAGTCAGCTTTTCTATCTAGTAGCATAGCATCGCCATAACTAAAGAATCGATACTGTTTTTCGATAGCATGTTGATAGGCGTGTTCGATAGATGACTTACCTGAAAATGCCGATACTAGCATCAGTAGTGTCGATTTAGGTAAGTGGAAGTTGGTCAGCAACCGATCGATAACGCCGAATTTGAACCCAGGATAAATAAATATATCTGTATCGCCTGACCAACTAGAGAGCGCTTGGCCATCAATGGCAGTTTTTTGATAAGCCGTTTCAAGAACACGCGTCACTGTTGTGCCAATCGCGATAACCTTTTTGCCATTCGCGTGCGTTTGATTGATGAGGTCTGCAGTCATTTGTGGCAAATGCGCATATTCACTATGCATGGTGTGATTGAGTAAATTATCTGTTTTTACGGGAGCAAAAGTACCCGCCCCAACGTGTAGTGTGACAAAAGCGGTGTTGATACCTTTCTCGTCAAGCTTGCTTAGTACCGCTTCATCGAAGTGTAAGCTTGCTGTCGGTGCAGCCACGCTGGCGAGCTTGGCTGGGTCATGAAAAACGGTTTGATAGCGAGTGTTATCAGTATCATCAGCATGACGCTCAAAATAGGGCGGGATAGGCAATTCACCATAAAGCTCTAGATGCGGCAATATCGGCGCATCAAACGCCAAAATGAATAAGTTGTTTTGACGACCAATCATCGTAGCGCTCATATGACCATCGGCAAGTTGTAAGCGTTGACCAAGCTTAAGCGCTTTGCTGGCTTTTACATGGCAAAGGGCAATATGCTCTTGATTGACTGCTTCATCATTGCTGTCGTTTAGATGCAGTGTTACTTCATCCAAGTCCAAGATATCAACTAGGCGTTCAATCAGTACTTCAAGTTTACCGCCAGTATCCTTTTGACCAAATAAGCGTGCTTTCATCACTTTGGTATCATTAAAGACAATGAGATCTCCAGCCTCTAATAAGTCAGGCAGCTCAGAAAACAAACGATCTTCTACACGAGTGTCATTTATTTGAGTATGAGCTGGCAAGTACAAAAGTTTTGAGGCAGAGCGCTGCGCTAATGGGTAGCGTGCAATCAGGCTATCTGGCAGCTCATAGTCGTAATCTTCAACGCTCAGATAATCCAAGACGTCGTTGTTTTTGTCGGTATCAGTTGGCGCGTTAGTATCAGCAGAGTCAATGTGAGAGTCGGTCATAATCAGTCTTTAAATGGATAGGAATTTTGGCATAATTGTAGCAGAAATACCTTTGTGAAAGGATACTTTGCTCAGCAGTAATCATGTATAAGGTATACTTTAAACCTGTAAATAGCCTAAGTAAATATCATAGACTATGTTAATTTACAACGAAGTTTTTATCAGTTGTAGACTAATTTACTCGAATAGATTTAGTTGAGGCAGTAACTGAGCGGCAGGTGCTAACGAAGAAAAAGTCACACCAACTAGCCGAATAGGCAGCTGGCGCGGAATATCCAAAAATAGCTTGTCTAGCCAATAATGTGCAGACTCGGCGCTATCAAACGTCGTAGAAAGCGTGTGTGAGCGGGTGATTTGAGTAAAGTCTGAATATTTGATTTTTAGAGTAATGGTATGAGCGACTAGCTGCTTTTGGTGCATTTGATTAAAGGCATCCGCGTTTTGCTCATATATTTGCGTGAGTAGCGCGTCATCATCATTTAGATTGTCCCTGAATGTGGTCTCTGAACCAACAGACTTGTGAGTGCGTTCAGATTTGACAGGGCGTTCATCGCGGCCATGAGCGATATCATGATAAAACTGACCACGTTTGCCAAATTCTTGTACCAACACGGCAGCTGATATACGCCGAAGATCAGCGCCATTACTCACACCCATCGCGTGCAAACGCGTTGCCGTTGCTTTACCGATACCATGAAAGCGCTCAATAGGCAGCGTACTGATAAAATTTTCAGCATCTTGTGGTGTGATAATGGCCGTACCATTGGGCTTATTGATGTCAGAGGCGATCTTGGCGAGCATTTTGTTAAATGACACACCAGCAGAAGCAGTCAATCCTGTATGTTCTAATATCTGCGCGCGTAACCAATTGGCCATCAATGTCGCTGAGCCTTTGTGTACAGATAACCCTGTGACATCAAGATACGCTTCATCCAATGATAGCGGCTCCACATAGGGCGTTAAACTATGCATAATGCGACGAATATCACTACTGACGGCTCGATAAACCTCGAAACGCGGTCTTACAAATATCACTTCTGGGCAACGTTTGCGTGCCTCATAACACGACATTGCCGAGCGTACGCCAAATTGACGCACCTCATAGCTGGCAGCGGCAACCACACCGCGACCATTAGGATCGCCACCAACCACCAATGGTTTACCACGTAATTCAGGAAAGTCACGCTGCTCCACACTCGCGTAAAAAGCATCCATGTCGATATGAATGATTTTACGAGGATTTGATTGGTTGGAGTCTGTCATGTTCAGTATTTTACCTGAATTAATGGCTTTTTCTATTATCAATTGTTAGAGCCCAAAGTGGCTTTCCCATAAATTTTTGACTAAATCACAATAATATTTAATTATTGATATATATCAATAATTAAATATAGTGTAAGATTATGTACAGTAAATAAAACAGCTTTATAACCCTTACGCTGACGTTAGCGAACAGTTGTTTTCTATCAGCCACTTTTATTAAGGGATTTATCAAGTTATTTTATTTTAACAAACCGTCTATCTTAATAGAATTGCCATTCATCGTAAATTTGATGGACATCTATTACAGTTAGCATATTAAAGTTTTAGACTATAGGTATTCATATTAATAGGCACGGTAACAAGAGTAGATAACGCCTCATATATTTTTAGCACTGTAAAAAAACGTTGTTTGTAGCGCTCATACCAAACTTGTGAATGGAGTACTGGTAGATTAACTCTTTAAAAACATGTTGTTGCTAGAGAGTTCAGAACGACCAAGGAGCAGAAAATGAATAGCGAATTGAAAGGGAGTGATTTAACACGGGCAATGCTAGCGCGCGGCGAAAAACGAATATGGTGTGCAGTTTGCGATGATAGCGACGAGCAAGCCATGATGGATCATTGTGGTAATGATTTTACAGCGTATATTGTGTCGTTTTGTGATGGGTCTTTTTATTGTAGTGCTGGCATGCCATAGAGCTATGCCGTACCGATCAAGATAAGTGTTGTTAGAGAATCTGAAGTAGCGATGTAAACAAAAAATATCACAGGTACAGAATTAACAGACACAAAAAAACCTCCGAAAAGGGAGGTTAGATTGTATTGCTATATGGTACCAGTGGTCGGACTCGAACCGACACGCTTTTAAAGGCAACGGATTTTGAATCCGTCATGTCTACCAATTCCATCACACTGGCATGTTAGAAGATAATGTCTATTAAATAAATATTATCGAATTGGGCTACAGGGTTAACTCTGTATAGGCTGCGTATTATAGCAGTCTATTTTTCCTCGTCAAGAATTATTTACTATTAATTCAAAAAAATATTCTATCCTACAAAAGCACGCTCAACCGCGTAGTCTGCTTGCACACCCATACGCGGTGAAACGGTTAGACCAAAGTCATCCAAAATGGCTGAAATTTCAGCATTGAACGGCATGCTACCGCAAATCATGACACGATCGTCGTCTTTATTCATCGGTGGTAAGCCGATATCTTCGAATAATTTGCCAGACTTCATCAAGTCTGTGACTCGGCCTTGGTTTCTAAACTCTTCACGAGTGACAGTCGGGTAGTAGATGAACTTTTCGCGGAACCATTCACCAAAGATTTCATCATTCGGTAGCTCATTTTCAAACATCTCGCGATACGCCAAATCATGGACGTGGCGGACACCATGTACTAGGATGACTTTGTCAAAGCGCTCATATACTTCAGGGTCACGTGCCAATGCCAAGAAAGGGGCAAGTCCGGTACCTGTTGACAGCATATATAGATGCTTGCCCGGCAGTAGATCGTCTAATACCAATGTACCTGTCGGTTTTTTGCTAACCAATAGCTCATCGCCTACTTTGATGTGCTGTAAGCGTGAGGTGAGAGGGCCGTCTTGAACTTTGATAGAAAAGAACTCTAACTGGTCTTCGTAATTAGGGCTGGCAATCGAATAAGCACGCAACAGTGGTCTACCGTCGACAACAAGACCAATCATCGCAAATTCGCCATTACGAAAGCGTAAGCCATCGTCACGAGTGGTTTTGATACTAAATAGAGAATCATTCCAATGATGAACCTCTGTGACCGTTTCGGTGCGAAGTTTTGACATAAAGTCCTCGTTAATTAATAGGTTGCTATCGGTGTCGTTAGGTTTAAATACGTATTAAATCAAAATTTTCAATGATAGATTAAAAAATATACAAACCTATCAGTATTCTAATAGTTATCGAAAAAGCTGAATGTTAAAACGTACCTACCGTAAAATTCAATAATAAGGTTTATCTATCAGCCGATAGGGCTGTAGACGATTTTTTGTGCATGTTAAATCATCAGTATTGATAAGAGGATTGACAAATAAGCCAAATGTAAAAGACTCTCATCAAAAAATTTCTTGCACATGATAGCAAATTTTAAAGTAAAAATCCGTCTAGCTGCTACCCACCAGCATGATAAAATGGAATATCGTTAGTGAGTAATTTTGTATCATTTGGCCGAATTGTCTAAAAAGGACAGTTTTTTTATTACTGGAGCTGCTCTATGTCTGATGACAATATGTCTTTAGATAACACTCATCAAGCCCCTATCATTGGCTACCATCGTGCGCCGCTTTCACAAAAATTTGGGGCGCCGAGGCAGCCGAATTTGGTCGCGCTGACCAGTGCCATTGAAATGCTAGCGCCTTACGATACGCCAGCCGCGTTTGAGGGCTTAGAGGCCTTTAGTCATATATGGATCAGTTGGCAGTTTCATCATAACTACCGACATAAAGACAATAATCAAGCCAATAATAGCTTTCGAGCGCAAGTGCGGCCACCAAGATTGGGTGGTAATCAAAAGATAGGCGTATTTGCCAGTCGCAGTATGTATCGCCCATCAGCGCTGGGACTGTCCGTCGTCAAACTTGAGCGTATTGAGATAGTACAAGGTCGCGTATTACTTATCATTAAGGGTGCTGATATGATAGATGGCACGCCAATTATCGATATAAAGCCCTACGTGGCTTATAGCGACGCGCTTCCGGATGCAAAAAGTGGATTTGCGCCAATTGCGCCATCATTGTTAGAGGTGGTGATGACAGAGGCGGCTTACGAACAATTTATGCTGCTAGCGAGCGTAGGGGAGTCTGCTGAAATCAGTAATAATGATGCAATCCATAGCTCTACAAAAAATATTCCGAAAAGTGCTACAGTCGCTTCGATGGTCGAGCAAATACAAAGTCAATTGCTAGTCTCTGATATCGAGGCTATCAAAGCGTTAATTGCGCAAGATCCAAGGCCTGCATACCGCCGCAAAGAGAAAGAAACCTCATTTATCATGCGCTATAAGTCTGTTGATGTGAGCTTTTGGTTGATAGATTCAGGACAGTTGCAAATAACAGCGGTAGTGGCAATATAAGTGATATGAATCGATAGCATGTTTGTCAACGTACTCCAAACAATAAAAGAAGAAAGATATGGTTGCTCAGAATTATTCGATAGTGATTGATTTACGCTGGTGCCTAGATGAATTATTGGCAGATAAAGTTATTGATCAACGTGGCTATAATTTGGTAATCACTAGCCGCCGAAACAAAGCACAGCATCCATTGCTGACGATTAGTGAGTTTGGCTTGCCCAATGGGCATGCTCTGGATAATAACTCTGACAATAAGTTGACGCTGGCATGGCTAAATCAGTGGCTAGCGGCCAAAGCAGACATGCCACTCGTTCGTATTGATCCATTAAAAGTTGACGTCCCGGCAGTGACTCAGTTGATGTCATTTGAATATGCACGCTCACAGTATATTTTGCCCATTGAGGTCACTTTAGATGAAGTGGTTATCGGGACAGATCAGCCTTTTTATACCGATTGGCAATCAAATATCGAAAAGCTAATCAAGTCAAAAAGCTATCGCACGGTTTATATTAATCCTGAGCAAATCAATCGCTACCGCCAAGAGTTCTATCAAGTCACGCAAGCAATAGCAGGGGCAAATAGTGTTCACAAACGTGCCGCGGCTGATGTTACTAATGTCGAAGCATTGCTGCAACTGGGCGATAATACCAACCCTGATGCCAATGACCAGCATATCGTCAGAGTGGTTGATTGGCTCTTACAATATGCTTTTGAGCAGCGCGCCAGTGATATCCACTTAGAGCCGCGCCGTGAGACGGGAAAAGTGCGTTTTCGTATTGATGGCGTGCTACATACGGTGTACGAGATGCCACTCGCGATTATCGTGGCAGTGACGGCACGTATCAAAATCTTAGGACGACTAAACGTTGCAGAAAAACGTAAGCCGCAAGATGGTCGACTAAAAACCCGTACGCCGAAAGGGCTAGAGACTGAGCTGCGTCTATCGACTATGCCCACTGCCTTTGGTGAAAAGCTGGTCATGCGAGTCTTTGACCCTGAAGTGCTCGTGCGCTCGTTCGCGCAGCTTGGTCTGTCGGGTAAGCAGCTTGAGACGTGGCATGAGCTAACCGCAAATCCCAACGGCATTATTTTGGTCACTGGCCCAACAGGATCAGGTAAAACCACCACCCTTTATAGCACGCTCAAGCAGCTAGCCACTGAGCAAGTGAACGTCTGTACAATTGAAGACCCCATTGAGATGATTGAACCTGCATTCAACCAAATGCAGGTCAACCCAGGTGTCGATTTGTACTTTGCGGATGGTATTCGCTCCCTGATGCGTCAAGACCCTGACATCATTATGGTTGGGGAAATTCGAGATGCAGAAACAGCAAATATGGCAGTGCAAGCCTCACTGACAGGGCATTTGGTACTCTCGACATTGCATACCAACGATGCACCAAGTTCCATCACTCGTTTGCATGATCTCGGTATCCAGCCTTTTTTGACGTCAGCGACTATATTAGGGGTCATGGCACAGCGCCTGTTACGGACGCTATGTCCGCATTGTAAAAAAGCAGTAGAGGTGACACCGGACAGCGAAATAGCCATTCAGTGGCAAGAGTTGGTACAACCTTGGCGCGCGCCAGTACCCACACAGATTTATACTGCGCAAGGCTGCGAGCACTGTCGGCATACTGGTTATCAAGGTCGAGTCGGACTCTACGAGATTATGCCGCTCTCCAATGAGTTAAAAAAATTGGTCGCCGCTGATGCTAACTTGGATGTGCTTAAGCAGCAAGCGTACCGAGAAGGGGTGCAGCCTCTACGTCTATCAGGTGCAAAACGCATTAGTGAAGGGGTGACGACGATAGAAGAGGTGATGCGCGTCGTGCCGCTGCACTGAGTATTATGCCGCTGCATTGATTTTAGGTATTTATGTGCCAGCCTTCGAAAGCACTCACAATTACGCTACTTGAAAACAGCACGCTTTAGAGCAATCAACACCTTAATGAAGTTCAATAACTTTTACTGATATTGTTCCAATAACGAGATTATTTATGTTTACAGATACACATTGCCACCTCAACCGTTTAGATCTAACCAAATATGATGGCCAGTTGTCCGGCGCGATTGATGCCATGAAAACTGCCAATGTGACTCGCGCGATGGCCATTATGTGTGATTTTGCTGAATATGATGAGATTGCTAATATTGTCAGCACCTATGGTGACGAGACGCTAAATCTAGGGATGAGCGTCGGTATCCATCCTTGTGAGGACATGGGTATATTACAGTCAGCGACCGTAGAGCGTCTGATAGAGACCGCTAGCTCCGATCATGTATGGGCGATAGGGGAAACGGGTCTCGATTATTACTGGTCAACAGAAAACAAAAAAGAGCAGCAAGCCAGCCTTGCGCGTCATATACATGCCAGCCAACACTTAAAAAAACCACTCGTCATACACATGCGTGACGCCAAAGAAGACACGATTGATATTCTAAAAAGTGAAGGTGCTGAACATGGCATCATTCATTGTTTTACTGAAGATTGGGAGACGGCGAAGCGCGCGCTAGATCTAGGGTTTTATATCTCATTCTCAGGTATCGTGAGTTTTAAGAGTGCGCAAGATATCAAAGATGCAGCTCAAAAAATGCCTAGAGATAAAATACTCATTGAAACTGACAGTCCATATTTGGCGCCAGTCCCCAAACGCGGTAGACCAAACGAGCCTGCATATGTCCCCTATGTGGCAAACTGTATCGCAGACATGTATGGATGTAGTAGCGAGGAAGTCGGTGCACTGACGGCAAAAAACTTTGAAAATTTACTGGCACAGTATCATTAAAATGGTTATGCTATGACCACTCAGTCATTTATTCGATAGTCTTGTGGTTCAATCCCCTTAGGTATGTATCACACTAAATATAGCCACCTGATTATCAATGACTATTGAGCAAACATAAGCATATTCCCTTTTGTGGTCCTCGAGCAGTCTTGGTACAGTCCCATACTTTCATTGCCGATGTACTGCCGTAAATGATGGTTGTATGCTTAATCTTGTCATGTTTTAGGAGAGATTATGAGTCGTCAGCATCAGTTTAAGGCACGAGAAGAAAATATCTTAGCGATGGCAGAGCAATTGCTACTTGAGTCAGGCGATGGTGATATTACTTTGGACAGTTTGGCAGATCAGCTCGACTTGGCTAAAGGCACGCTATATAAGCATTTTTCTAGTAAAGATGAGCTTTATCTGCGTATTATTATTCGTTACGAAGAGCAGCTATTTGATATCAATCGTATTGATGACTGCCCATCGGCAGGCGTTGCCCGCATGATTTTTCAGCAGCTATTTAATCCGCAAAAAGCCATGCTATTGAATCAAATCGAAGAGCGTCTTGCAGCATCTGTCACTGGTCTGAATCGTTTATTTGGCGAGTTGTATGATATTCGTCGCCAGCGTATGAAGCGCTTGATTGATATCATCAGTGCCTATCTGAAAGACGAGCATAGTAGTCTGAGTACTCGCGATTATTTATCTTCTATTTGGGCGATGGGTCAAGGTGGTGCGGGTCTACTAAATTCAAGCTTTTATCAGCGTTATTTGGGTCGCCGTGATACCTTACGCTACGCCTTTGTTCAGCAAATGCTAGAATTGCCCAGTCACTATCCTGCCGAAGAAGATGAAGTCATGGATGAAGACATGCAAGAATTAGTAGAGCAGATCGATACTGAATCAGAAGAACATCGCAATACCAATTATTAGAATGTCGACTGATTTTTAATATCATTGATTATTTAGTGTTATGTGTTGTCATACCGGATATGACAGCACGTCAAAATGTATCTTTCTTAGCGTTCATAAAAATGAACGTTATCGTCCTATATACAAAACTGAATTACAGGCTTATAGGTGCAATATGCCGGTCACTGTCAAGACTCAGTCCAGCTCAGCGGCCAATTGCCCTTTAGCCATAGTCGGTCAAACGCCTTGTCCAAATCGCTTTGGTATTTTAGCTACATCGTCTAATTGTAGTTGTCTCTCTCTATCAAGTAATGCATGTCCCTCACAACATACCTCATCAATAAGCAGTCATAGGCAAAGTGGTTTTACGCTCGTTGAAATCGTGGTAGTGGTGGTGATTCTATCCATATTTGCTGGCATGATGAGTCTGTCTGTCGGTAGTAGTGAATCTCGCAAAAACCGCGCTTTTTATGAACACCTCACTGATTCACTGAGCTACGTCCGTTTGCTATCAGCTGAGCGTATGCAGCCGATGGGCTTACGTTTGCAGGCAGATAAGCAGGGACAGGTAGCGCCTGTAATCGTTACCTTATCGAATCCTTATATTACCTATCAAACGGCCGATATTGCAGTAGGTAGCAGGGACAGCCAGCCCAAGAACGCAATGGAGCTGTCTGCTGATTTGAGCAGTATGTCAGGCTCTACTGGAGAGACGCAGCCAACACCGAGCTGGGAGGTTGAGTCAGAGGTTAGCTTGCCTGAGCTGCCCGCTGGCGTGAGTATCAGAGTGCAGAGCTTGGATGCTAGTAATTCAGCGAGTACAGGACAGACGCAAACGCTACAGCCTTGGTTTAGTAATCAAAGCGTGCCGCAGGTATTGTGGTTTGGTACGGGCCAAGCGACGCCAGTCACCATAGAAGTGATTCACGATTCGCGTCTGGTGGGTGAGGTGATTACGATAATGCCCGATGGTAGTATGATGATAGGGCAGGGATTATAGTGAATAAGTTGTCCAAATATTCTGTGAATAAGTCTCAGTCTATGTCTCTCAAGTCTGGGCGCGAGAGTGGCTTTACCTTGATTGAGGTAATGGTTGCCTTAGCTATTTTGGCAGTAGTGGCCGTCGCGGCGAGCCGTGCTAGCAGTGCGTATTTGAAATCGGTTGATATATTGCGCACCCGCACGCTTGCTCATTTTGTTGCACAAAATGCCGCTGCTGATTTACGTGTTCAAGACACATGGTTGACCGCCAACCGTACCCAAACGATTAATGCTCAAGGGCGTGACTGGCAAATAGTCATGACAGTCGGTGATGCCATCACACCTGCACTAAAACAAGTAAATATCGCAGTGGCGCCTATCATAGATGGACAGGCAGGCACGTCGGTCACAGATATTAGTGTCATGCTAAGTAATGCCGACCAAGATACGGGCAGTTTAGATTTAGGTAGTGAAAGTAGTATTGGGCAAGCAGGGGGCGGCTTGTGAGTATGAAGCTACAGCGCGGGTTTACGCTGCTTGAGCTGATGGTTGCTATGGCGATATTTGCTATGTTGGCAGTCGCAGGCTGGCAAGTATTTGACAGTGTCAACCGTGCCCGTGAGCGAGCACAGTTTCATGCTGATAATTTGGCCGTATTACAGTACGCCTATCTACAACTACAGCAGGACATGGAACAAGTGATTCCTTATCAAGCGCTTAATACTCAGAATATCAGTGCGGCAAATAGCAGTATAAATGACAGCACAAGCAATAGTAACCAAGCAGGCGAGCAAAAAAATGAAATAGCACCTGAGCCTTTTATGAGGGTAGATGGTGAGCATGTCAGCTTTGTACGCTTTGCTGATCCTGATCCACGTTATCAAAGCAGCACTAGCATCCAGCATATTGAATATATTTTTGCAGATGAGCGCCTGATACGTCGTCAATATACCAGTCTTGAAGATGGGCGCGATAGCGTCAGTTTAGACAGTGTATTATTAGAAGGCGTTACTGCTGGGCGTTGGCAAGCCTATTTGCCAGAGTTGAGCACCAAATTTCCAAGCGATGACGTCAATAATAGTAGCACTACAAATATAGCATTGGGGCAAGCAGCGGGTGCTAAGCCCGATGTTGTTTTGCTACCGAAAGGAATTGTCGTTAACTTTATTTATCAAGACATGCCTATTACTTGGCAGTGGGCACTAGCGCCACAACCAATACCTCATAGTAGCGCAAAGGCTGCCAATAGCAACGATAGCAACGATAGCAGCGACAATAACAACAGTAACAACAGTAATAGCGGTAGTAATACAGATAATAGCAGTGTGGGAAACAGTAATTGAGAAGGTAGTACTTAATATGCATCACTTGCTCAGCAACATAAGCTTGCTATGTCAATAACAGCAAACTCTCAGCGCGGTGTGGCGCTGCTCACTATCTTGCTATTGGTGGTGAGCATTACTGTGGTTGCAGGCGCGATGCTTGCTAGCCAAAAAGTTGCGATTAGGCGTAGCGGATTATTGTTTGATCAAAATCAGCTATTGCAAGATATCGATGCCGGTCAGCAGTTAGCAGTGACCATGATTCGTGCGGACAGCAAGCTCAACGACACCGATAGCGAGCAAGATATCTGGGCACAGCCGATACCGCCATACACATTAGCAAACCATAGTGTCGGTGTAGAGCTGCGTGATGAGGCCAGTCGTTTTAATATCAATAACTTATACCAAGGTGGTACGGTTGATACCGCTGCTTTAGAAGTATTCCAACGACTGCTAACGCAATTGAATTTAGAACCAGATATTGCGGTTGCCGTCCTTGATTGGCAAGATACGGACAGTGAAGTTTATCTAGATGGCGGTGATGAAAGTGCAGTATATACTCAGCAGCGAAACAGTTTAGTAGATAGCGCACTACCAAACCAGCCCTTTGTTAGCGTTGATCAGCTACAAGATGTTCGAGGAGTGAGTGCAGAAGTGCTAGCGACACTACGACCTTATCTGACGGCGGTTCCTTATTATCTGCCTATCAATATTAATACTGCGAGCCCCGCATTGCTTGCCGCACTGATCGATGGTGCCACCAGTCAGCAGATGCAAGGGATAGTCGACACGCACAGTAAGCAAGCGCTCACGTCTATCGATGAGCTATGGCAACTGCCAATTTTGAGTGGCTTAGATGAAAAGCAGCGTGCAGCATTAACGCCTTTGTTGGCAGTTGATAGTCAGGCCTTTATGGCGCTTATTACCGCGAGTGATAATGCAACTGTCGGTCAGGCAAGACAGCGCTTTGCCACTGTCTTGATTGGTAAAAACGCAGAGAACGACAATCAAGCCCCCAACGACACTAGTGGTAACAGTAGCGATATCACTAGCGAAAAGCCCAAGGAAGTCAAAGTGGTCACGCAGCGACTATGGGCATTTCGTCCTAGCTTTTGATGAATGGTAGTGTGCTTTTTATTAATCTCTTAAGCGGGTCTCTTCACTAGATTTCCAGTTATAAGCCCCATAAAATAACATCTGCGCTTGGCGAGTGCAGTTATGTAGCATCAACTGTTTATTTTCTTCGATGACATTTAGATCGATTTCGTCATCGTGATCTTCAGTGTAGGTCAATTCTAACCAGTCGATAATCCAAGAAAAGAACATATTCACGCCAGCCTCAGCCAACAAACGACGGTCATAATCATTGATATGGGTAAATGCTGGCTGTAATGCTAAGTCGTCTGCCAAGCTTTGGGCATGTTTTTTAACCAGTTCATTGATGGCTTTTCGCACAGATTCTGAGCCACCGTAGCGCTCGCTGACCAAAAACTGCCAGTAGTAAGGCTGATCGCTGACCATATACAAGAACAGCTGAATACTCTTCGCTATCTGACGATCAAAGCTACGCTTGCGTCCAATTTGTAGGCTGTCGCTGAGTGTGGCGAGCGTACCACCCAACTCTTCGATGACCAAGGCGCGACCGAGCGACTCCATATCATCAAAATGGCGATAAAACGCAGTCGGCACAACGCCAACCTCACGCGTGACTTGTCTGAGACTAATAGAGCTAAAAGATTGCCCTGTCATACATAGATCGAGTACGGCATTAAAAAAAGCGTGCCGAGTTTGAAGTTTTTTTTGTTCGCGACTGCTCATAATGTTTCAAAATTGTCCGATAGAGGTTTATCATACTCATTTCAGCGCACAAATACGACTGAAATGCACAATTCGTGCTAATTTACTAAACCTGCACTAATTAATCTTTTAAACCACCGTACCCCAGTGACCTTGCAATTCTTGCGCCAATCGATAGGCTTCATGGTCATTCATACCTGTAATAAAATCTAAAATATTCAATATATTGTGATAAATATTGTCTGATAACACACGGCGATGCTCATCTAAGTGTGGCTGTAGTAATCTTAGTAGACTCTGTTGTTCAAACGACATAGATGATGCAGCAGCTTCTACTGTCTCAGTACCTGTCCAAGCCAGTGGTACAAAGGCATCCATTAGGCGATGCAAGCATTGATTGGCCATTAACTCCATTCGTACCTTGTTCGGATGATTAAATATTTTCTCGCGGGCCAATTGCTTGGCCTGCAAGATACCGTTTTGTACACTGGTGTCGCAATGCGCAAATAAGCTGCCTTGGAGTGTACCTGCCAGCAAGTCTTCACTATTGGCCACAAAAGCATCGGTGATCGTATTGACCAAGCGCATCATAGCGCGTGATCGCAGAGAGGCCAGACTCTGCCTGACTGACATATGCTCAGGCAGGCTCACGCTATCAGGACGCTCGCCAATCAGCTCGTAAAATATCGTGGCAACCTCACTATAGGTTAGCATATTCAGATTAATACCATCTTCTAAATCTATCAGCGCATAGCAGATATCATCTGCAGCTTCTAACAGATACGCCAACGGATGGCGTGCAAAACCATCGTGATGTGTTGAGCGCGGCAAATGCAAACATGCTGCCAGCTCCTCTAACTGAGAGGCCTCGCTATAAAAGCAGCCGAATTTCTGTACATTATGGGCGTTGTCATTTGCATCATTGCTGTGAGTGGCAAGCCAAGGGTATTTCATAAAAGCGCCTAGCGTTGCGCAGGTGAGACGCATACCGCCTTTATCGGGATGGTGCTCATTGCGCACTAGTAACCGAAACCCTTGTGCATTGCCTTCGTAGGCCAATAAGTCTAACCGCTCATTGCTACTGAGCTGTTGCAAAATCGCTTGAGGATTAGGCTGCCGAAACCAATCACGGATGGCGTACTCTCCAGCATGACCAAACGGCGGATTACCAATATCGTGAGCGAGGCAGGCTGCTTGTACAATCACACCAATATCAGATGGCGAGACTCCTGCTAGTAGACCGTTGCCTAGCTTATCATGGAGCTTTTCTGCGGTCATCATCCCTAAAGAGCGTCCAATAGAGGAGACCTCAAGCGAATGGGTCAGGCGAGTATGGATACCTAGCTGATTGGTCAATGGATGAACTTGGGTTTTTTGATTCAACTGCCTAAAAGAGTGAGAGAACACCAGTCTGTCATAGTCTTTGTGAAACTGAGAGCGAGTACTCGTATTAGCGTTGAATTTTTTGGCAGCGCCAAGACGCTGTGAGTTGAGAAGATGAGACCATTGCGCTGTAGAGGATGACAAAGAGGTTGGGGTACTTAGCATATTGGAACATCCGAAACCAAGGGAGCCTCTAGCATAACAAAATAGCGCCCTTGGTACAGCTACTAAGACTTCTGGCAATCAAAAAGAACGTCTTCCTCTTCGATAGACACATCACTATTTAGTGTTTTGTTTAGCAAGGTTGCGTTGTCACCATCCACTTTCCATATAATGCCATGAGTGTCATCTAATCCAATATCACTTGTGTATATGGTTTTGTCAGTAAGGGCGTCGCTACCAGAGGCAGCTGTCAAATCGTATTCGATACCATCAATAAGTAGGTGCGCGGTCTGCGGTGTGGCATCGGTATGATAGTATACGCCGATAGTAGCAGTAGGCTCACAAGAAAATGGTGTGCTGTTGCTAGCGTGCTCAGAATGGTCGTGACCCTCATGATCATGTCCTTCGTGAACGTCCATGTCATTATGACCTTCATGATCGTGTTCCATATCATCGTGCGCTTCGTGGTCATGCTCCTCATGAGCATGTTCATCGTGCGCTTCGTGACTGTCTACGGTTGTCACGTCTTCAGATGCTGCTGGCTCACCGTCTGTTTTTGGCTGGCAGCCTAATAGTGAAACTGTCATAACACTGCCTACTATAGCAGCGCTTGCAAATTTGGAAAAAGAGAAAAAACCAGTCAAAATATAAGCCCTCAGATAAGTAAAATAAAGATATGTTATATTATAACAATAAGTCGATAAAATAAAGCCGATGATGGAAAATATCCAACATCGGCTTATTAGCTATCAGGCAGTATTGACTAGCTAAAGCTACACGTTGAATCTAAAGTGCATGACATCGCCATCTTGAACGATATAGGTTTTACCTTCTAGACGCGATTTACCAGCAGCGGCAGCGCCTTTTTCACCGTTGTATTCGATGAAATCATCATAAGCGATGACTTCGGCACGAATAAATCCGCGCTCAAAGTCCGTGTGAATCACACCAGCAGCTTGCGGGGCAGTAGCGCCAATTGCAACTGTCCAAGCACGTACTTCTTTAACACCAGCGGTGAAGTAAGTCTGCATATCAAGTAAGTCATAACCACCGCGAATTACTTGATCAAGACCAGCCTCTTCCATGTCCATTTCAGCCAAAAAGTCTTTTTTGTCCTCTTCATCTAGCTGGGCAATTTCAGCTTCGATTTGGTTGCATAGGGCAATAACGATAGACTCTTCACCAGTCGCGTAATCACGAACAGCGTCGAGATATGGATTGTTTTCGAAACCATCTTCAGCAACGTTAGCAATATACATGGTAGGCTTTAGGGTGATGAGGCCGTAGCTACGGATCAGCTTTTTCTCATCAGCGTCTAGGTTGGCCGCGCGCGCCGCTTTGCCTTCTGCTAATAATGGTTCAATCTTTTTGAACACATCAAGCATGGCGCTCGCGTCTTTGTCACCGCCTTTGGCTTTTTTGGTCAAGTTCAGTATGGCGCGTTCAACCGCTTCTAAATCTGCCAATGCCAGTTCAGTATTGATCGTTTCGATATCATCAATCGGGCTAACGCGGCCATCGACGTGTACCACATTGTCATCATCAAAACAGCGAACGACGTGAGCAATCGCATCGGTCTCACGAATATTGGCTAGGAACTGGTTGCCCATGCCTTCGCCTTTTGACGCGCCTGCCACCAAACCTGCGATGTCTACAAACTCCATCGTCGTTGGCAATACGCGCTCAGGGTTAACGATATCAGCCAGCTTCTTTAGGCGTGGATCAGGTACTGGTACGATACCGGTATTGGGATCTTTGGTACAAAACGGAAAGTTTTCAGCGGCGATACCCGCTTTGGTCAACGCATTAAACAAGGTGGATTTACCCACGTTTGGTAGGCCGACGATGCCGCAATTAAAACCCATAACAGTCTCTCAATGTATTAATAAAATAGTTGGTACTGAGCTAATATAAGACTTGATATTTAGTCAGGATAAAACTGAGTTCATCTAAAACTCAGCTTGTTTGAAATATTAGTCAAATAGTAAATCAAAATTGGGCACATTGTAGCAAATTTACCGGAATAGGGGTGAGGTTGTTACGGTATATGCTTAGGTTTTTACTCAGCGATGGTAGGTGTGTTTCTACTAAGGCTAGCATATGTCAGATATGTTAAAAGCTGAAAAGTGAATACAATGGGTTGCTTCTTATTTAGATAAGTTGTGTTCGATTTGGTATTCAGTATTTTTTGCTATAGTAAGTTATCATAGATAAATAGTGGCATCAGGCTCACAAACAGTAAGCGCAATCTGCTGGCTGGTTTAATTTTTTTCAAACAATCAGCTCGCTCCAAAACAAAATGTAAGGCAATATCCAATAATGACAACCTCGATTTTTGACACACGCCGCTATAAATATCCACAAAACTTCCTTGAGATGAAGCCAAAACTTGCTCGACTTGAGCAGGCCATCAAAAAGCTAGAGGCAAACCTCATTGATGCTAATGATCAAGCAAACACGAAGTTGTTGACGCAAAGGTTGGATAGTCATTTAGGATTGAAAGTAGACTATGCCAGCGAGCTCAATCCCGATCAGCTCATGGCTGCCACTACTATCGAAGGTAAAGTGTTGGTGATTGCGGGTGCAGGATCGGGCAAAACCAAAACATTAACCTACCGCACCAGTTATTTGCTCGAAAACGGCGTGTCGCCTAAAGAGATATTACTGCTGACTTTTACGCGCAAAGCGGCAAATGAAATCAAAGATCGCGCTAAGTCTTTGCTGGCAAGCAGTCCTTCAAGTCAAAAGCTATCTGATGATGCATTGGCTGAAGATAAGCTGCCAACCGATAAGGCCTTAAACAGTATCACCAGTGGCACCTTTCATTCGTTTTGTAATATGTTGCTACGTCAATACTCGGGTCTGCTCGGTATCAATCCACGATTTACGATTTTAGATACTGGCGATAGCGAGGATGCTATCGACTTGGTACACAAAGAAAAAAAGTACCCTGCTCAAACCAAGTCACAGGCCTTTCCGCGCAAAAAAACGCTGCAAAATATCATATCGACGTCTAGAAATAGACGGATTCATATTCGTGACTTAATCGAGACTAATTATCCTGATATTGCCGTACATATTCCTATCATCGAGCAATTGGCAATCGATTTTCATGAGTATAAGCGCGCCAATCACTTATACGATTTTGACGACATTATCAGTCAAGTGGTACGTCATCTAAAAACCAACGATACCTTTAGGCAGCGACTCCAAAACACCTATCGCTATGTCATGGTTGACGAATATCAAGATACCAATATTCCACAAAAACAGCTGATCGATTTAATATGTGAGCCTGAGTCGGTGTCACTAATGGTCGTTGGCGATGACAATCAAAGTATCTATGCCTTTCGCGGCGCCAATTACGAAAATATCTTGCTCTTTGGTGAGACGTATCCCAATGCCAAACTCATCAAGCTTGAGCAAAATTATCGTAGCTCGCCGTCAGTTTTAACCTATATCAATGCGTTGTCAGCACAAATCACGCTAGGCTATCAAAAGCAGCTGTATTCTGATGCGCCAGTAGAAGGGGAGAAACCAATATTTCGACGACTCAGCGACGAGACAAAAGAAGCGAGCTATATCACTGATAAGATTATCGCGCTAAAGCCGGATTATGATTACAACGACTTTGCCGTATTATGCCGTACGTCTTTTCAGTCCAATTATGTGCAGCTAGAATTCATGGCGCGCAACATTCCCTTTATCGTGGTAGGCGGTATTAAGTTCATTGAAAGACGTCATATCAAAGACGTGTTGGCCTTTGTCAAAATCCTCTATAACCCGAATGATACGATTGCTTGGCACCGCATCTTGACCTTGTTCAAAGGAGTAGGCGCAGTCACGGCGACACGGTTGACCCAAGCCATTACTGCTGACAGTAACGCGTTTGAGCCGCTACTAGCAGCGCCGTTTGCCAAAAAAAGCGATCAGCTAAAGCCTCTATACCACACGCTCACCAATGCACAGCAAGCAGAGACGGTCGAGACAGCCATTGAGCATATTCTTGAGTTTTATATTCCTGTGTTAAAGCTGATTGAAGACAATTGGCGTGAGCGTACCGAAGACTTTCGGGTGCTAAAAAACTTAGCGACAGAGCACACGAGCCTCGATAGCTTTTTAGAAAATCTCGCTTTAGACCCACCGAATGACTCGGTTGCTGTCATGGGAAGCTCTGAAGATGAACAAAGTAATGATAAAGTCACGATCTCAACCATTCATAGCGCAAAAGGGCTTGAGTGGCCAGTGGTATTCGTTAACTCGTTGGTCGATGGCATCACGCCGCATCATCGCTCATTAGATGACTTTGAAGCATTAGAAGAAGAGCGTAAGCTGTTTTATGTGGCTTGTAGTCGCGCAAAAACTCAGCTGTATCTGACTGCGCCGAATTATTTTTCTAGTTATTCTGGATACTTTGATATGGCCTCACGCTTTATCGCGGAGCTATCTGCTGATGAAGTAACAGTTGAAACAACCAAGCTGCCTGTCATGGATAACGATGATCCAATGTGGTGGTGATTTCTAATTGTCATTAACGAATGCTTTTGCTTTAAATGTCAGATAATGTTGTCTTACATTTATCGCCAAATCATGGCTTCATACGCCAACTATTCCTTTTAAAAATGACCTGCAAATAAAGGTATAGCCAAAAGTATTTAATAGTAAAAATATTTTTCAGATAAGGGTTTAATATTGAGCACAATGCGTTACTATTACCACCTAATTTGGTTAGACCTTTATATTTGATACTCTGTATTAACACCCTAAGAAAAGGATAGGTTATGCGCTATGAAGTTATCGTTATCGGTGCAGGTATGGTTGGCACGTCAATCGCGTGGCATCTACAAAAAAATAACTCAAATGTATTACTCTTAGACAAGAAATTGCCAGGGTCAGAGACCTCATATGGCAATGCAGGATTGATTCAGCGCGAAGCCATTCATACGCATCCTTTTCCGCGTCAGCTGACAGAGATGATCCGAGTATTGCCGAACCAAGGAACTGATATTCGTTATCGCATACCGGCAATTCTGCGTTATCATCAAGCGCTGCTGCAATACTGGAAATACTCTACGCCTGCGTCAGTCAAAAAAATCGAATCAGAGTGGCAGACGCTGATTGAGCATTGCACTAGTGAGCACCAAACCATGATTAGCGCTTCTGGTGCTGATGAGCTCATTACTCGTGATGGTTGGTTACAACTACATCGCTCAGAAGAGACGTTCAAAGAAGCGCAAGCATCCGCCATTGATGCGCGTAACCAAGGTGTTGAGCATAATGTATTAAACCTTGAAGAGCTAAAAGTAATGGAGCCTCGTGCCAATTTTGAAGGTTTCGTTGGTGCGATTCATTGGTTGAATTCATGGCAAGTATCAAACCCAAGCTCGCTGGTAAAAGCTTACGCAAAAAACTTCCAAGACATGCAGGGTACGATCAAAGAAAATGACGTAAAAGAAATCGTCCAAGAAGCGGACGGCTGGAAAGTTATCACTGATAAAGATACGTATTATAGTGATAAATTGGTCATCGCAGCAGGTCCATGGTCTAACGATTTGATCAGACCACTTGGTTACAATCTGCCATTGTTCCCAATGCGTGGCTATCATCAGCATTTCAAAGTGACGGAAAAAAACACCATCCATCACAGTATGTTTGATATGGACAAAGGTTTTGTCATGGGGCCAATGCAGCAAGGTATTCGCATCACCACGGGTGCTGAGATGACCACCATGAATGCGCCAAAGAACTTTGGTCAATTGCAAACCGTATTGAAGCTTGCTAAAAAAATCTTGCCATTAGAAGATGCGGTTGAGAGCGAAGCATGGGCAGGGTCACGCCCTTGTATGCCTGATATGAAGCCAGTCATCGGTCCTGCTGATAAGCATGACAAGCTTTGGTTTGCATTTGGTCACAGCCATCAAGGCTTTACCTTAGGGCCAATGACAGGCCGTCTGGTTGAAGAGATGATTCATGACAAGCCTTCATTGGTCGATCTTGCACCATTTAGTGCCCAGCGTTTTTCTAACTAAGCGCGTATCTAATATATAGTTGATCCAATTTAAGAGCGGTACAAGGCAACCGAGTGCAGATGTATATGTCATACTTCAAGCGAGGTTAACGCTGTAACGCTTTTATAGTGGATTGACTATAGTTAGCACAGAATTAAATTAATAAATAAAAGGTATAGATATGATTAAGAAGCTACATAGCAATCAACGTATGAGCAAAACCGTAATCCATAACCAGACGATCTATTTGTGTGGTCAGGTCGGTAATGCAGAAGACGATATCAAAGCGCAAACGTTGACTTGTCTAGAAAAAATCCAAACGCTATTAGAAGAAGTGGGTAGTGATAAATCAAAGCTACTATCAGTAACTGTCTGGATCAAAGACATGGCAGACTTTGCTGCTATGAATGAAGTCTACGACCAGTGGTTTGAAGGTATTCAGCCACCAGCGCGTGCATGTGGCGAATCAGCGCTTGCACGCCCTGAGCTATTGGTTGAGATGATTGCTATCGCTGCCGAGTAATAAACGGCTCGCAGTACTTGTAGTATCGGTATTAAATAGAAATAAAGAAGGCCATGATAGCGATATCATGGCCTTTTTTATATTTGGCAATAAGCCAACTCGATTATTGAAAAGGAATATGCTAGCTTTTTAATCCAAGCACACGCCGTATAACTTCAGCGAAGCAATACAATGATTAATACTATATGGACTAACACCCTTTCCATACTGCTTGGCGTTTCTCAATAAAAGCATCAATCCCTTCACCCACATCGTCTGCCAACATATTGCAAGTCATTACGTCACTGGCATAGTCATAAGCGTCTTCGACACTCATATCTAGCTGCTTATAAAACATATCTTTGCCAGTTCTTACTGCTACTGGAGACTTGGTAGTGATTGCTGTTATCAGTGATTGTAGTGTTTGATCGAGTTGCTCTGCTGACGCAATTCGATTGATCAATCCATATTGCAAAGCGGTAGGCGCATCGATAAATTCACCTGTGATTAACATCTCAAATGCTTGCTTACGGGGCAAATTACGACTGACGGCAACGGCAGGCGTAGAGCAAAAAAGTCCCACATTTATCCCAGAAGTAGCAAATTTTGCATTATCAGCGGCAACGGCTAAGTCACAAGCTGCGACTAGCTGACATCCTGCAGCGGTAGCAATACCTTGTACTTTTGCGATGACGACTTGCGGCATACGATTGATAGTAAGCATCATTTTGCTACATTGCTGGAATAGCGCACGATGAAATGCTGCATCTATGTGTGCGCGCATTTGTTTTAGATTATGACCCGCACAGAACGCTTTGCCTGTCACTTGAATCACGACTACTTTGATCGTGTCATCCTGAGCGATATTGTCCAGCTCTGCTTGCATGGCAGATAGCACTTCAACGGACAACGCATTGAATTGTTTGGGTTGGTTTAAGGTAAGCGTGACTACGCCACTTTCTGTATTGTCTTCTCTAATAACCAAAAGGTCATCTATGTCTAAAGTAACGTCAGATTGAGTCATTTATCATCCTTGATAATGGGTTGGTTTATAGTTTTATATATAGCTGACTAAATAGTAGCATGGCTCATATTCTATACAATAGATGGAGCACATAGAAAGCTCACAAAAAAATAGCGCACTCAGGTAATGAATACGCTATTAGTTTTTCAGTTAGATATAAGTTTAAGCTAAACCTATACTAAGCTATGTTTAGCTTGAGATTAGTATGCGCCTTCGCTATAGATAAGCTCGTAGCTGTGGCTGTATATCTCAACGATGTTACCGAATGGGTCTTCCATATAGATCATGCGGTAAGGTTTTTCGCCAGGGTAGTAGTAGCGTGGTTTTTCCATACGCTTTTTACCACCTGCGGCAACCATACGCTCAGCCAGTTCTTCAACGTTTGGATCTTGAACGCAGAAGTGAAAGATACCTGTTTTCCAATATTCAAAGTTGTTTTCAGGGTTTTCTTGATTTTTGAATTCAAAAATCTCAACACCGATACGGTCACCAGTAGATAGGTGAGCGATACGGAAGCTGCCCCAACCTGCACCGAATACTTCAGTACACATCTCACCAATCGGGCTGTCATCTTCAACGATCTCAGTTGGTTCCATGATTGTATACCAACCCATTACTTCAGTATAGAATTTCACGGCTGCATCTAGGTCAGGGACTGACAGACCGATGTGCGAAAAGCTCCTTGGATAAACGTTGTTCATAATTTGTGCTCCTGTTTGCTGTGCGTTTTCTTTAATGTGGAACTAGTATACAAATGCACAGTTATTATGTAAAATTATCAAATATTATATAAATAAGTATAAAACGTAATGATAAATATTATATGGCTACGAACTTTCTGTACGCTTGCTGAAGTTGGGCACTTTACCCGTACCGCTGAACGTCTATATATGACGCAGTCCGGTGTGAGCCAACACATAAGTAAGTTAGAAGAGCAACTAGATACAGACTTGTTGATTCGTCAAGGCAAGCAGTTCTCATTGACCAATGCAGGGGAGCAACTTTATAAAGAAGCAGGCGAGATATTGCAGCGATTATCGAATTTAGAACAGCGCATCGGTGAAGATCCGCCTTATGAAGGGTTGGTACGGTTGATGTCACCGGGTAGTGTGGGACTTAAACTATATCCGCAGCTTTTGACATTGCAGCAGCAGCACCCAAAAATAGTGATTGATTACCGTTTTGCTCCAAATTCTGATATTGAGCGGGCGCTGACTAATTACGAGATTGATATTGGCTTTATGACAGATATCTCAGACGATGAAACGGTTAGTTGTAAGCCTATAGCACAAGAAGCATTGATACTAGTAACCCCTGCGGCTACAGCAGAGCCTAATTGGGAGCAGCTTATCGAGCTTGGATTTATCGATCATCCAGATGGTGCCCATCATGCAGGCATGCTACTGACTGCCAATTATGAGCAATTCCAGCATATCAATGATTTTGAGAAAAAGGGCTTTTCGAATCAGATTGGCCTGATTTTAGAGCCAGTCAGCAGGGGAATCGGCTTTACTGTTTTGCCAGCACATGCCGTGGCTGCTTATCCAAAGCCTGAGCTGATTAACAGTCATCATTTACCAGTTGCCGTTAGCGAAACGCTATATCTGGCAGTCAGACGACAGCAGGCACTCTCTAATAGAATGCATACGGTCATTGGTGAAGTAAAAAAATGGCTATAGATATTTTGAAAGTGATAAATGCACAGCTAACGAAGGGTTAATAAAAGGCTCGATAGCTGTGCATTTAACAGAATAGTCTTATTTATAGATTGCGACTATCTCAAAGTCTGCCCAAGTCTGATACTTGCAGCGATATTAGCAGCAGTCGTTTCAATGTTGTTATAAGCAGAACCCAACACATTATCGATCGTATCTACTTTTTGGATACTCGGCATGACCACATCGAACTGACTGGTCTGAGCAGGTTTTAGTCCATCGACACTGCCGCAGATAGCGATGACAGGAGTACGGCTAGCCTTAGCGATTTGGCTGATACCGCCTGCCACTTTACCCATGGCTGTTTGCGCATCGAGCTTGCCTTCACCAGTGATGACAAGATCAGTCTCTGCGATATGCTGTGACAGGTGAGCCACTTCGGCCACCGTATCGAAGCCTGACTTTAGCTGAGCGTCAAAGAACGTCATCATCGCATAGCCAAGACCGCCTGCCGCGCCAGCACCTGCAACGTGTTGACAGTCTTCATAGCCATGCTGTCCACATATGGTCGCAAAGTGACTGAGTGCCTTGTCCAAGGTATTGACTTGCTCTGGACAGGCGCCTTTTTGTGGCCCAAATACTGCGCTTGCACCCAGCAAACCGCATAATGGATTGGTCACATCACAAGCAACTTCAAATACCGTGTCTGATATCTTTGCATGCAGGCTAGTATTATCGAGCTTATGTAGGCTGGCAAGTGCGCCACCACCATGAGTGAGTAGGCTATCATTGATGTCATGAAATGTTATGCCTAGCGCCATTAGCATGCCAAGGCCTGCATCATTGGTTGCGCTACCACCTAGACCGATAACGATACGCTTAGCACCTTCTTCTAACGCGTCTTCGATCAGCTCCCCAATACCATAACTACTCGCAATTACGGGATTACGCTCATCGGCTGTTAGTAGATGCAATCCGCATGCTTGAGCCACTTCGATAACAGCAGTCGCATCAGGCAATAACAGATACTTTGCAGTAATCGGTCTCATTAACGGGTCATGTACTCTGACTTCCTTCCAGCGTCCGCCTAATAAATAAGACAATACCGCTGAGGTGCCTTCACCACCATCAGCCATTGGTAATAGCTTATAGTCTGCATCTGGAAACACTTGGCTAAAGCCAGATTGAATGGCGTGGCACACGTCCAGTGCTTCTAAACTTTCTTTAAACGAGTCAGGGGCGATCAAAATTTTCATACGGCTCTCTTTGCATATCTTAATGACACGATCATTGCGATAGTGTCATGTTTTAAAACGTTTATTTAACACTCATCAAATAAACGTATATATAAGTACCCAATCTTATGAATTAGATAAATACTAGGGTCAATAACCAGATAAATACGATGCTAGTCACACCTTGGATACCAGTAGCCATTGAATGAGCTTTGTACGCTTGCGCCACGCTCATGCGACTAAACTGGCTAACAATCCAAAAGAAGCTGTCATTGGCATGTGAGATGGTCATGGCACCGGCACCAATTGCCATCACGCAGAACACGCGTCCAAGTTCACTGTCTAAACCAATCTGGCTTAATAGTGGGGCAACCATAGCAGAAGTCGTAACCAATGCGACTGTGGTTGAGCCTTGTGCTGTTTTTAGCGCAGCAGAGACGATAAATGGCATAAAGATACCTAAACCCAAAGCCGATAGCGTCGAACCTAGATAATCGCCAATCGGCGTCACTTTTAGCATGGCACCAAATGCGCCACCAGCACCAGTGATCAATAGGATAGGGGCTGCTACTACCAAACCTTGCGAGATACTATCGCTAATTTCTTGCGTTTTTTGGCTTGATTTAATTAAGAAGAATGATAAGAACAAACCGATAAGTAGCGCAGTCAATGGGTTACCAATGAATATTAAAATCTCTGCTAGCGTACCACTACCGAACGGCGCACTTGGGAAGTTAGCAACCGAAGACAGGCAGATTAATATGATAGGAACAATGATAGGTAAAAACGCCATTGTCGCTGAAGGCAGATGACTATAATCGTCACGAGTCTTCATTCCTTCAGGCATGGCTGCTGGAGCGTCTACCGCATTGATATTATCAGGAGTCGCGTTAAGAAAGCGATTAGACCACCACCAGCCAGCCAGTACAGCAACTGCTGTCACGACCACACCAACCATGATAACCAAACCTAAATTGGACTCTAGACCTAAGTTACCTGCCGCCGCGATTGGGCCTGGGGTCGGCGGTACAAAGGTATGGGTAGCATATAGACCAGTGGCCAAGGCAATACTCATCGCGACACTTGATACATGTAGGCGCTCAGCCAAAGACTCTTTTAGAGAGTTCAAGATAATATAGCCAGAGTCACAAAATACAGGTATCGAAACGACAGCACCGACGATAGACATGGTCAAAGTAGGGAAGCGTGGCCCTAGTACTTTGATGACTGACTCTGCCATTACGATAGCAGCACCCGTTTTTTCAAGGATTAAGCCAATAATCGTACCAAATACGATAACAAGACCGATATAACCTAAGATGCCACCGAAACCATCAGAGATCGTTTTTGCGACCGTATTAAGTGGTACTTGATAAAATAGTGCGACCAAAAAAGCGGACAAAATTAACACTAAAAAAGGATGCCACTTTAATTTTGCGGTAGCGAAAATAATAAAAAGAATGGTCAGCACAAGCCAAAATACAATCATCACTGTCTCAATATGGTTTATATCTTAATGAGTTATTCACGCAAACAGGCATCAATAACGATACGAAATTTTGAAGGGGCATATTTTATAGCAAATAGGCGTCACTAGGAAATACATTTGTCAAAGAGATGCTGTTTGTTATGGCGATATGAACATTTTCTGATGAGAATAGTGGCATTCTTATGTCTGCAGAGTTATCGTTTTTTCGAATTTCAGACCGCCTTTAATCAAGGTTTTTCACTAAAAAAAAGACTGACCACTATAGATGGCCAGTCTTTTATAAGGTATCGCTTATTTTTTTTGTTCAAGATGAGTTTTTATATAAATTCCAACCTAAGCAATCTTATCGAAGAACGCTTTATTGTCAGTGGCTATCATAGAGTCGAAGCTTACGTAAATACCTTTATCATCTAGCGTTGCATACCAGTGATCATCATCGCCACTGGTCAGTATCTGAAAGTATTTATCATTAACGATTCTACCTACCGTATAGATCTCACCCTCTGAATAGAAATCGTTACCTTTGACACAAAGTAGTTTATCGTCAGTGTTTATTTCATCAGTGTTGGTCATATTATAGTACTCTATTAACGAAAAATATAAAAATAGAGCATGAACTCTACTCGTTATGGCGAATACAATTATATAGACAGTATCTTGTTGGTTGGTATAGCGTTTTTAATTGAGTTGTTGCAATTAGTTACTGCAAGATATCATGCTGACAAATAGTATTGAATACGGCTTTCAGTAATCGATTGATACTTACAAGGCATCAAGAAAACTCTGATGTAATGGGAAAACATTATGATCGCATGTATAAAATATCGACATAAAAAAAGCCAGCAACACAAGGTCACTGGCTTTTTTATAGACTGAGTCTAATTATCTAGAAGATTACTCTTCAGAATAATCTTCGTCAGCTTCTTCTTCGTCAGCTGAATCTTCGTTGTTACCATCTTCAGAAAGAATAGTCACTAAGATGCTAGCAGTAACGTCATGGTGTAGCTGAATATCAACATTGTATTCACCAACTTGACGTAGAGTGCCTTCAGGTAGCTTGATTTCAGCACGGTCTACTTCTAGACCTGAGTTAGTCAATGCTTCAGCGATATCACGAGTACCGATAGAGCCGAATAGCTTGCCTTCGTCACCTGATTTCGCACGCATGATAACATTAACGTCAGTTAGTGCATCAGCACGCTCTTGAGCAACTGCGATCTCTTTTGCTTCTTCAGCTTCAAGCTCAGCACGACGTGCTTCAAACTTTTCAATGTTAGCTTTAGTCGCAGGTAGAGCGCGGCCTTGAGGGATAAGAAAGTTACGACCGTAACCTGGTTTTACATCGACAGTTTCACCGAGTTTACCAAGGTTGACGATACGCTGTAACAAAATAATTTGCATGAGTCATTCCTAGTTAGCGGTTAACCTTGATGGTTATCAGTGTATGGAAGTAGCGATAAATAACGAGCTTGCTTGATAGCAGTCGCTAGTTGACGCTGATATTTAGTAGACGTACCGGTAATACGGCTTGGTACGATTTTGCCATTATCACTAATGTACTGTTTTAGCAATTCAACATCTTTATAGTCGATGTGAGTGATGCCTTCAGCAGTGAAACGGCAGAATTTGCGACGGCGATAGAAACGTGCCATGAGTATTCTCCTTTAATTAGTCTTCACTGTTGTCGTTGTCGTCATTATCGTTTTCACGATTGTCTGGACGACGAGTAGTTGCTTTGCGTGCGCGTTTTTCATCGGCATTCTTGGCTAACTGCGACTCTTCAGTGACAGCTTCGTCACGGCGCATAACTAGACTACGAATGATCGCGTCGTTATAGCGGAATAATTCTTCAAGTTCAGCCAAAGTCTCGCCGTCAGTTTCAATGTTGAAAAGAACGTAATGAGCTTTGTGAATCTTGTTGATTGGGTAAGCCAATTGACGACGGCCCCAATCTTCTAGACGATGGATAACACCGTTGTTGTCTTGAACTAACTTGATGTAGCGCTCAACCATGCCAACCACTTGGTCGCTTTGGTCTGGGTGTACAAGTAACACCAGTTCGTAATGTCGCATTATGACTCCTTACGGATTAGTAGCTATTAACCCTATGTTAATAGCAAGGAGATTTATAAGGTAAGCCCACGTTCTTAAAAATATAGTAAGAAATAAGCTTAGTTTATAAAGCGCCGTATTATAACAGTACTTGGCGATTAACACAAAGGTTAATAACCAGGCGGCTGTCAATAAAGTTGAGAAATCATATAATTATTGTGTTTACTCAATAAAAAAAGCTGCGATCATACGCAGCTTTTTTATGACTATCATGAATTATATGGTTAAAAAATATTTACTCAGATTTTGATTTTTTTACCAGTTGGCTACTGTCTGCTTTGACCACTAAGGTTTTGGCAAGTTTGTCATGCCAACCGATATTCTCAGGGCTTTTTGATGCCATGTAATAATGAATAGCAATAATCACAAAACCCAAAAAGCTAGTAAACGAAAACAGTAGATTATAGATAATAAACAACAGTAATGTACGTGTGCCGACAAGCTTAATGAACGAAGGTAGACGATGTGTGGTCTGATCCACAACCCGAATACCAGTGATTACTTTGCCTAGTGATTGACCACGCATGGTGATAAATACCAGCTGCAGTGCAAACAAGCCAAAAACCATGACTTGCGACATCATCAGCGTGCTACTAGGAAGGCTTTCCATCAATGTCATTGAGTATTGATAAGCAGCATCCATATCTTGGATGTTTTGGAATTTGGTATAGTCCACATCCATTTTGGTCAATGCCATTACTAATGGCAATATGGCCAATACATACAGCAGCCCATTAAGCGCAGTCGCCAATACTCGCGACATAATCGGGGCAAGTACCACGTTGCCAACGGTTTTATCTTTGTCCGTGGCAGCCTTTTTAATAGTCGGCTTGCTTAATGATACATTGTTGTGTGGCGTCTGATGACGATTGGTCGTCATATCGGCCTTCACATTTTTAGAACGTTCAGGCTTGCCATATAGTCTATCTAATGATACTGAATTATTATCTTTAGTATTGCTGGTCGTCTCCTCAGGGAAGACGGTCACATTATTGATAATAGAATCATTCGCATCAGGGGTGGTGGCACCAGTCGGTCGATAAACCGTTTGATTATTGGTCACATTTCCTACGCGCTGCCACTGATCTAAGCCTTCATGCCACATTAAATCATCAAGCAATACTTCGCCTGATGCCAGCATGATATTGAGCTGTTCCAAATTGTATGGACCAGCTTGTACGTTATTTCGAGCAAGGAAAATCTGCATAATTGCCTGCATAGTTAGTCATGTCTTAAGACATTATATTAGGGTCTATTTGAAAAAATCAAATAGACCCTAGTAGTGGTATCTTTAATGACTGTGTGAGTTACCGCTACGACTGAACGTAACGGTTTACTTTGCTTCTTCACCAGCTAGGAAGAACCAAGTATCTAGCACAGAATCAGGGTTCAATGATACCGAGCTGATACCTTGCTCCATTAGCCAGAACGCTAGATCTGGATGGTCCGATGGGCCCTGACCACAGATGCCAACATATTTGTTTTGCTTACGGCAAGCGTCGATAGCCATAGTGAGCAATTTCTTAACAGCAGGGTCACGCTCATCAAATAGATGTGAGACGATACCTGAGTCACGATCAAGACCAAGCGTCAACTGAGTCAAATCGTTAGAGCCGATTGAGAAACCATCGAAGTACTCTAGGAACTCTTCTGCTAATAGCGCGTTGGTTGGTAGCTCACACATCATGATGATGCGCAGACCATTCTCACCGCGTTTTAGACCGTTTTTCTCAAGTAGCTCGATCACTTGTGCCGCTTCGCCAGTGGTGCGAACGAATGGAATCATAATCTCAACGTTGGTTAAGCCCATCTCATCACGAACACGTTTTAGTGCTTTACACTCAAGCTCAAAACAGTCACGGAAGTTATCAGACACATAACGGCTAGCACCGCGGAAACCAAGCATTGGGTTTTCTTCTGATGGCTCGTACAGCTTACCACCAAGTAGGTTGGCATATTCGTTTGATTTGAAATCTGACATACGAACGATAACTGGCTGATCCATAAAGGCAACGGCTAGGGTTGAGATACCTTCAACCAACTTATCAACATAAAAGTCAACAGGTGAAGCATAGCCTGCGATACGCTCTTGAATGGCTTGCGCTATCTCACGTGGCAAGCTGTTCATGTTTAGCAGCGCTTTTGGATGCACACCAATCATACGGTTGATAATGAACTCTAAACGCGCAAGACCAATCCCTTCATTTGGCATTTGGGTGAATGAGAAGGCGCGATCTGGGTTACCAACGTTCATCATGACTTTGAATGCAAGCTCTGGCATAGACTCAACTGAGTTGGTCTGTACTTCAAAATCAATCTGGCTTTCATAAATAAAACCAGTGTCGCCTTCAGCACAAGATGCAGTCACTTCTTGACCGTCAACCAATAGCTCAGTGGCGTTACCACAACCAACGATGGCTGGCACACCTAGCTCACGCGCGATAATCGCTGCGTGACACGTACGACCACCACGGTTGGTAATGATGGCAGAAGCGCGCTTCATGACTGGTTCCCAATCTGGATCAGTCATGTCAGATACAAGAACATCGCCTTCTTCTACTTTGTCCATCTCGTTTAGGTGAGTAACGATACGGACTTTACCTGAACCGATGCGCTGACCGATTGAACGACCTTCACACAATACTTTTGCCCCAGTCGTGTCGATGACATAACGCTCCATGACATTGCTGTCTTGACGGCTCTTAACGGTTTCAGGACGTGCCTGAACGATAAAGATTTCACCGCTGTCACCGTCTTTTGCCCATTCGATATCCATCGCGTGGCCATAATGCTGCTCGATCGTGACCGCTTGCTTGGCAAGAGAGGTTAGCTCTTCAGTCGATAAAGAGAACTGCATGCGATCTTGTTTTTCAACATCGACCGTTTTCACTGATTTTGCGGTGCTGCCTTCATCACCATAAACCATTTTCTTGTGCTTGCTGCCTAGATTACGACGGATAACAGAAGGCTTCCCATCGGCTAGTAGACGTTTTGAGATGTAGAATTCATCTGGGTTAACCGCGCCCTGTACAACCATTTCACCTAGGCCATAGCTTGACGTGATGAACACGACTTGATCAAAACCGCTTTCGGTATCTAGCGTGAACATAACACCAGCCGCGCCAGTCTCTGAACGTACCATACGCTGTACGGCAGCAGACAATGCCACGCCTTCGTGCTCAAAACCTTTGTGTACACGGTAAGAGATTGCACGGTCGTTATATAGCGAGGCAAATACTTCTTTAATAGCAATTAGGACGTTATCAATACCGCGAATGTTCAAGAAGGTTTCTTGTTGACCAGCAAATGACGCATCTGGCAAATCTTCGGCAGTCGCAGAAGAGCGTACCGCAACAGCGATGTCTTCGCCGCCGCTCATGGTTTCAAATGACTGACGTACTTCTTGCTCAAGATCTTTTGGCAGTTCTTGCTCGATAATCCACGTGCGGATTTTTTTACCAGTCGCCGCAAGCTTGTTAACATCATTGACATCCAATGTGTTTAGCTCACTGTTGATTTTTTCTAGTAAACCTGTTTCTGTCAAAAAGCGATTGAACGCATTTGAAGTGGTGGCAAAGCCGCCTGGAACACTAACGCCTAAATCAGAAAGGTGGCTGATCATCTCGCCAAGTGAGGCATTCTTGCCACCAACCATTTCGATGTCGTCTTTTCCTAGCTGATCAAGATTGATTACAAGTGCTGTAGATTGCGCTGCCATGATAACTCCAGAAAATAAGGTTATTTAGTAAAGATTATAACGGTGAATTATACCGCCATATTAGGAGGAATTCGAGGGGTTTTACCAAAAAACTTGTTAAAAATACACAAATTGTAGGAATTGCCCTATAAATTAAGGCAAGTTTCTAAAGATATTACCTTTAGCAAGATAAAAAATATCAGTAGTACAGATGATGATATGTATTAATAACTGCTAACGAGGCTAAAAATAGACATATCTAACGCGAGCTTATTTGAATTATTCGCAAAATTTCTACCTTTATATACGACATGTGATATCAACAGCAGATAATTGATCATAAATTACAGGTGATGTATGAACTTAAAACAGCATGAGTCTCTAAGTGTACACCTGCAACATTGATTTCTATTAGGGTGCTAATATGCGTATAATGTAGCGGATAGATAAGTGATGCATATGGCTATATAAATGTGCAATAGCAGCGCTGCCATCGTTCTGTATTTAAAAGAAATAAGGCAGCCAAAGTTAGATAAACGCTATTAGATCCATACTAAAAATGAAATGAAGATCATTATTGAGTTTTCAACCGAGGTGTCAACGTTATGTACTCAAGCAATCCATCTGAACAAGTCAAGTCCACTATCCAAAATCGTCATGCGCTAAACTTGGACAGCTCACAAGCCATCAGAACGGCGTTTTTTATCTCAGATGGCACCGCGATTACGGCTGAGACTCTCGGACGCGCTATTTTAAGTCAGTTTGCCTCGGTCCCTTTTGAGACAAGAGTGTTGCCATACGTCGATAGCCTAGAGCGTGCTGATGATGCCGTAGAGCAGATCAACATGGCATATCAACGTGATGGGTCGTTGCCGTTGGTGTTTGATACGATCGTCAATCCAGAGATTCGTGAAAAAATCAATTCAGCACACAGCTGTAATTTGGATATGTACGAAGGGTTGATTGGCCGTGTTGCAGAAGAGACTGGCGTAGAGCCAGATGGTCATTCAGGTCATGCGCATGATGATGTTGATTCTGAGACATACAAAGAGCGTATCGATGCAGTCCATTTCGCCTTAGACAATGACGATGGGGCGCGTACTCGTCATTATAATGCAGCCGACATTATCTTGGTGGGTGTGTCACGCTCTGGTAAGACGCCGACTTCTCTATACTTAGCATTACAATTCGGTATTCGAGCCGCTAACTATCCTCTGACCGAAGATGATCTATACGACAATCAACTACCAAAAGCGCTGCGTGAGCATAAAGACAAACTGTTTGGTTTACTCATTGATACGGATCGCTTGGTAAAAATCCGTCAAGAGCGCCGTGCAGGCAGTCGTTACTCAAGTTATCAGCAATGCCAGCAAGAACAGCGTGCGATACAGGGAATTTATATCACGCATGGTATCCCAAGCTTAGATGTATCAGAGATGTCTGTTGAAGAGATTGCGACGCGTATCTTGCAGATGACAGGTCTTAAACGCCGCATTGGGTAGTAGCGTATCAGTTTGAAAAAAATCACGAACTCATTACCTAACACAATATCATATAGAGAGTACTATGATTTCAGCCTATCAATCTATAAAGCCATCGTTGTTTCTGGCAGGTTTAATCAGTGCAGCGACTTTACTGAGTGCTTGCCAAACGTCACCATTTGCAAAGGATCCAGTACCTGAGCCACGTTATATTCCAAGTATCGTATTGGGAGAGTCGCAGACATTAACGATTATGCCAAACCGTGTAGCCTGTGCTTCGACTTTGCCAATGCAGTGTTTACTTGCTAAGGCTAAAGACGGCAGTGTGTTCCAAATTCCTTACGATTGGATCGATGATTTTACGCCAAGCCTTGGCACAGAGTACGTAATCAGTGCTCGTCCACAGATTGATGAAGGACAGCAGAGTATTACTGGACATTGGACATTGCAAAAAATATTGTCACAACGTATGGTAAGCATGCCTTAGTGTTATGACCTTGACATATCTGTGTACTGGTTCATTCACACTCTAAATACCCGATCTTTAAATACATAAAGAGGACATGATGGTAAGTAAGAATATAAGTGACGCAACCAATGATACTGGTAAAGACGTCCATACTGAAGTATCGAATAAATCTAATGGTCGTTCGCCCAATCCTGAACATACTGAAGGTAAAGACACAAAACAGAAAATCGAGCAGACGCATGAGCAGGTCACTGAAGATATCATGCATCACCCTGATCTCATCAACCCGCTTGATGACACTCGTATTGATATCAAATCTGGGTTTACCAAAGATTCTCGTCGACTAAAAAGTGACGATCACGAGTATGAATATGATGCGGTGGTTTTAGGGGCGGGTCCTGCTGGTGAAGCGGCTGCCATGAAGTTGACCAAATCTGGTAAAAGAGTGGTGGTCGTTGATCCACGAGATCAGGTAGGTGGTAACTCTACTCATGTTGGTACCATTCCCAGTAAAGCATTGCGCCAATCAGTATTTAACTTAATTAACTTCCGTCGCGATCCAATGTTTACCAAAGCGATGGAGTATAAGCAAGTTCCGCTAAATGAAGTATTGGCTAAGGCTCGTCAAGTAATCCGTCGTCAAGTCAGTACGCACACCCGCTTTTATGAGCGCAACCGTATCGAAGTCATTCAAGGGTGGGCAAGTTTCATTGACGCTCATACGCTGCGCATTGAAGTCGACGACAATGTCTACGAAACTATTACCTTTAATAAAGCCATCATCACTGTCGGTAGCCGTCCTTACCGTCCTGAGATTTTAGACTTTAACCATCCACGCGTTTTTGACTCCGACAAAATCTTGCAAATGGATTATGTGGTCAAAAAAATCATCATTTATGGTGCAGGGGTGATTGGTTGTGAGTACGCGTCTATCTTTACGGGTCTTGGCTACAAGGTTGATTTGATCAACAATCAAGACCAGTTGCTCAATTATCTAGATAGCGAAATTAGTGATGCGATCGCGCATGACTTTAGGCAGTTCGGTGTGCTTATCCGTAGTAATGAAGAGATTGATCATCTTGAGACTCATGATGACTATGTGGTGCTACACTTAAAGAGTGGCAAGCGCATCAAATCTGATGCCATTCTTTGGTCAAATGGTCGCTCAGGTAACACCGAAGGCTTGAATTTAGAAGCCATTGGGTTAAAAGCAAATGGCCGTGGTCAGCTAAAAGTAGATGACACTTACTGTACGGACGTCGACAATATCTATGCGGCGGGCGACGTAATCGGTTGGCCATCACTAGCCTCTGCTGCCTATGACCAGGGTCGCTGTGCCGCTGCCTTTATGGTTGGTGATAGTGATGCGGAACCAGTATCTAGTGTGCCAACTGGTATTTATACGATTCCTGAAATCTCTTGTATCGGTAAGACAGAGCAAGAGCTCACGGATGAAAAAGTTCCGTATGAAGTGGGTCAGGCATTCTTTAAACATCTGGCACGTGCCCAAATCATTGGTGAACGTTCGGGCGTATTAAAGATATTGTTCCATCGTGATACGTTAGAGATTCTAGGCATCCATTGCTACGGTAACCACGCGTCAGAGATTATTCATATTGGTCAAGCAGTGATGAAATGTAAGAGCAACAATACGCTTGAGTACTTTGTAAATACGACCTTTAACTATCCAACGATGGCAGAAGCATACCGTGTGGCAGCATTAAATGGTTTGAACCGAGTGTTTTAAACCACCGCTATTTATATCGTATGAATGAAAAAAAGCGCCTACTAACATTAGCAGGCGTTTTTTTATGCTCATAGATTTAATTCATTTGAAGATTTATAAGCCGCTCTTTTTTTGCGGAATACGCTCGCGTAAAAATAGCAATAAAACAAAATAGAGCAACCACAAGCCTGCCAATGCATAAAACCCTATGGCGACTTGAGAGAGGCTTGCACCCATTTGGTTAAGCTGTACAGAGGTGTTGATCGCAGGGGTAGTTGGTACGATCCAGCGTATTACTTGCAAAACTTGAGGCAACTGGTCGGCTGGCCATGGATAGCCACTTAAGAAAAATATCGGTAAGGAGATAAAAATTAATATCTGCATACTGCGCTCACGCTGCCGGAACCATAGCCCAAGTACGCAGCCCAGCGTTGCGACTGTCGGACAAAATAATGCTAAAAACAATAGCGTTCCGAGCATATTTTGCCCACGTGGATAATGATGCAGCTCAAAAGTCCAGCCATAATAAAAGCAGCCAATGATAAAGCTTAGCGTGCTCAGCGCTGCGATACGTCCGAGCCAACCGCGTACACTTGCAGCATGACGGCGCTGCTCATACCAAGTGCCAATCAGCATGGCGGTCGCCATCAGCAGTGTCTGCTGTAAGATAATGACGGAGACAGCTGGCACGACGTAGGCACCATAGCCCTCAGTTTGATTATAAAGTGGCATGATTTGTAGTGGTACCGCTTGAGCGCTCTGTGCTGCGGTGGGTGCATAAGTGCCTTTCGCGATATTTTTCTTTACCTTGATCCCCGCTGATACGGTACCAACTGCTTTAGAGAACCCCAGTTGGACGTTTTTATTTAAAATAAAATAGCCGCCATTGCCGAGGACGCTGACATAGGCTTGCTGCCCTGACATGACTTGTTCTTCAAGGCCGCTTGGAATCACCATATAACCTGCAATTTGATCGGACCATATGGCTTCTTTGGCTGCTTGTTCATTGATAAAGTGCTCAGTATCTAGAGATGGACTGGCACTTGCATAACGGGCGAGCGTACGCGACAAGTTACTATTGTCATAATCAACAATACCCACTGGAACATGGTTGACCACTTCAGTTGAGTAGGGCCAAGGATAAAAGAACCCATAGATAATCGGGGCAATAATCAACATCAAAAGTACGCCTTTATCCCCAAAAACGTCTTTGAAAGTTTGAAGAAAGCTCGTCCAAAATGTTTGAGATGCTGGAGCGATGTCTGACTGAGGCTCTTTGCGCTTGATATTTGATTGTGCGGACATCAGCGTGCTCCCCAACGTTCAGGATGCGCCAATGCGCGTTTGGTTAATAAGGCTGCAAGTAGCATGGCTATCATGGTAGCAACCGCTAAACCATAGACAATGGGTAGGGAGATAGCAAGCGGCGCTTGCATTTGTAACTGGGCAATATGCAGCTTGAGGTAATGTGTCAGCGGCAATGCATTCGACCAGTATTGCGCGCTATCACTAATCGCAATATAAGGAAAGGTCACACCGGCAAAGGCATAAGAAGGCGCTGAAATAAAACCAGTGGTTGATAAACCCATACGCAGTGAAAAGGAGTTCAAAGTAAAGATAGCACCAAGCCAGAATGACAGTATCATCAAGCACAACAGGCCGATATATACTGCGATGATTGACCCAATGCTTATATTTTGGTTCGACGTTACAAGCCACAATACCAAAGCCGACCACAAGCTATAGGCCAATATTGGCCAAAAATACTTACCTAATAGACCAGATAACAACACTGATATACTGACAGAATTGGGTATTTTTGATTCTGATGATGGTGCAGTGTTATTATTGCTATCTTGTGTGGTATTCAGCGCAGCTGCTTTTTTAGAGGATTCAACCAAGGCTAAGTCAGGCGTACCTGTACTGATAAAGCGATACCAGCGACCAATATTTTTATCGCGCAGCTCGCGACCAATGGTAGTTGCCCCGACGACCATCGCTAATATATGTAGTAGTGCAGGTATGACGGTCGATGCCAAAAACTGCTGATAATTGGTTGCAGCATTGAACAAACTAATACGCTGGATATTGATAGGCGAGTAAGCAGTCATGGCTTGCGACGGCCCTACGCCTTGCTTTATCAATCGCTTGATCTCTACCCCTGCGGACAATGTGCTAGCGACTGCTTGGACAGCCGTTTGAATAATCCCTGAGTGTGTACCGTACTGGGCGTTTACTTGTAGGACTAAAGGGGCAGGCTTGTTAGATAAAATATTACGCGAAAAGTCCTCAGGAATGATGACAACCGCATAAATATCACGTTGCAAGATCGCAGCCTCTGCATCCGCTGGTGAATAATAAAGCTGTCTAACCGTAAGCGTAGGACTGGCTTCTAAGTAACGTACGGTAGTATTGGCAACAGCACTATTGTCTTGATCGATCACTCCAATGGGTAAGTCAGTAATCTGAGTCTGTGAAAATATCCACCAAATCAGCAGGACTGTGGCTAGTGGTATCCACACCACCATACTAAGGTCCCAATAGTTTTTGGCTAAAAAACGGCGCTCATAAGCGGCACTACGTAAAAAAGCCTCACTTAACTTAGTCAAGTGCATGGCCTACTCTTGGTTCTGATTGATAGGATTAATATGCACGACCACACTCATTCCTGAGCGAATGCGAGTATCGGGCGTGGCTGGTCGTGCTTTGACCTCAAAGGTACGCACATCAAAACCATCATCATTATTGGTCGGTCGCCAAGTGGCAAAATCAGATAAGGTTGATGTCGCATAAACAGTGAACTGCTTGCTATAAGGCCTATCTGCTGATGATAATGCGGGAATCGTACCTGTAAATGTCTGACCAATAGCGAACTTGTTTAAATACGACTCAGTGACATTGAGCACTACCCATTGGTCATTGGTATCCACCAACGTGAGCAAAGGAACACCTTGACCGATGACTTCTCCAGCACTAACGATGACATTGTCCACAATACCAGCGATAGGACTCTTTAGATTGGCTTCTTCTTTTGCTGCCAGTGCTTCATCTAGCTGGGCATCGACTTGTGCGACTTGAGCGGTAGCCGCTGATTTGTCTTCACTACGAGCGCCTTCTAATGCCAAATCATATTGCAAACGTGCGGCTTCAGTTTGGTCTTGAGTGGCTAGGTATTGCGCGTAAGCCTCATCGCGTTTTTGCCGTGCCATTAATCCTTCTTCATACAGGCGATTGACACGTTGATAGGTGTTTTCTGCCAAATCAGACGCGGCTTTATTGGCTTGCCAAGCGGCTTTGGCTTGAGCGATCTCTTGCGGGCGTGCCCCGTTTTCTGCTTTGTCCAATTGGCTTTGTGCGATTTGCTTACCAGCACGTGCTTGGTTGATCTTGGCATTAATTTCAGGCGAATCCATTTCGATGAGTTGTTGACCCACCGTAACCGTATCACCTTCTGTCACCATAATGTTAGCAATGCGGCCTGCTACCTTTGCAGCGATAGAGGTTTGCTGCATCTGCATTTGACCTTGGAGGGTGATGACTTCTGGTTCATTATGCTGATTGCTTTTATAGAGACCGTACGCAATTGCGCCAAGAACACCTAATACAAACAGTATGAGCAATATCTTTTTCATACGAGCAGATTTATCAGCTTTTGCGTTACCACGACTATAAGCGGGTACAGATTGCTCTGGAACGTCAGACCCACCAGATACATTTTCTACTGGATCGACGGAGGCTTTTGCATCTCGAGAGGTCACTGACTCGGTTGAATCAACTGATTTATTTGAGTTGTCTGATTCGTTTGGAAATTCAGTCATGACGGTGTGATTCCTAAAGCAGCAAAGTTGAGAACAAAAGATTTATGATTAGTACACTCGAACAGCATAAGGTTTGGCATTGTCTATGGCTTCAGAATTAAAAATCGCACCAAAAGCGACGATAAATGCCGAATAATACAGCCAAAGCATAATGACCACCGCCGCTGACAGCGCCCCAAACTCAGCACTATAGTTGTTGAAGTTTTGCACATAAATCGAAAACAGTACGGACAATATAATCCAAAGAATGGTCGCGAGCGTTGCTCCTGGAACCAGTTTTTTTAGTGCAACGGCATCGCGATTTGGTGCTAGGCGATAGAGACCTAAAAAGCTTAAAAAGATAATACCCGCTAATACAGGCCATCTGGCCCACAGTGCAACCGTTTCAGCCACCTGAGGAAAGGGGAAGTAATTCGCTGCTACAGGGATAATAGCAATAGAAGACACCGCTATCATCAAGACGACTACCGCACCAAAGGTCAGGCTCACTGCTCGAATCGTGCCTTGTATAAAGCTGCGCTCTTGGGTGATATGAAAAGCAAGATTGACAAGGGCAATCAAAGATTTGATGCCTTTGGAACCAGCATAAAGGGCAAGTAAGGTCGATATGATCAGACTAAATGTCAGCGTGGATTTGGTATTAGAGACCAACTCGCTTAGGCGCGAATTAAGGACTTCATATACTGTATCAGGTATAAATGGACGCAAAATGGAGATATGCTCCTGCATCTCAACAGGTGAAAATACGAGACCATAAATCAGCACAAATACTGCCATTGCTGGAAAGATGGATAAAAAACCAAAAAATCCGACACTGGCGCAATGTGCCCAAACGTTAGTGGTATTCGCAATAGGCCACGTTTTTAATAAAGTTTGTAGCCAGTTATTTATCGATTTGGACGTTGGTTTTTTCATAAAACAGTGATTCACTATAGTAATAGTATGGTTTATTGAGCGTTATTTTTTGGTAGCGTCATGCGGATTTGGTATATATCTTCGCTCATTAGCTTGGTAACACTTAAAATTGAAACAATGACATGGCACTTATTCGTATACTTCATGAGCTTTCATATACGATCATTATTCAGTGTACAACGTCGGCAGTTGGATATCAGCGGCATTAAGATAAGCGTTAAAAGCAAGCGGCGTACCGCAGCTCTGCATGAGTGCGGCCAATGACTGTACATAACTGTTGGCAGCTTGCGCTTGCTCAGTACGTGCTTTAAGCGATTGCGTTTGTGCTTGTACCACATCGACTGTGGTATTCACGCCTTCTTGTAGTCCTAAGCGGCGCAATCTTAAAACTTCTGCAGCCAAATCAACGTTACTTTGTAGCGCTTGATAGCGTGATTGAGCATTGTTAACATCGTGCCAGTTTTTTTCTACCAGCAGTAGCAGGTTGTCGCTGACTTCAATCTCAGAAAGATCTGCCTGACGTATTTGAGCATTGCTTGATGCCAATGATGCGGTTTTATCAAGTCCGCCCCACAGTTTCCAACTGGCAGAGATACCAGCGACCCAGCTTGGGTCTTTTTCGAGCTGACCATAACCATATAGCAAGACTGTCGGCTTATAGCCAGTATCTGATAATGCATGCAACTGCTGAGCCTGCGCGCGTTTGGCGACGACCTTTTGTAATCCTGGATGATTATTCAATGCCAAATCCTGAAAATAGCTAACGTCTGGTAGAGGACGGCTAGAGACAAATAATGGCGTCGTCGGTTTAATACGATAATCAGTACGTAATAATCGCTGTAACGCAATCATAGCTAAGCGCGCGTCATTATTGGCATTGACGGACTCGCTTTTGGCATCAGCAAGCGCAGACTGTGCTTCTAGTCTATCGACGCGCGAAATAAAGCCTTCTTCAAACAAGCGTTCTGCCATATGATCGGTTTGCTGCAAGGTATCGTAAGCATCCTCACGTAAGTAAGCAGCGATAATCGCCAATTGAGCCTTAAAATACCGTTCAATTAACGTATTATAGAGCTCGTTTTTATCAAGAATGCTATCGGCGACTGCTTCTTGGGTGCGTGCATCCGAGGCGCCAGTCAATGCATCCGTACGCCCAGCGGTATAAATAGGCCAGACCACACCAAGACCTGCGCCCGTTGTGGACCCTGAGCGCTTGACATTATAAGAGTCTGGAATTCGCTCACCGACCAACTCCCCAAAGTTTGGTAAATCTGGCAGGTCTGCAATCGGAGGAACCGCGTTATCGACAGTATTATTTACTTCATTGACGATACCGTTTCTGAGAGACGATAGATCTATATCCTCATCCAGATGGTAAGCGCTGGCAGAGACGCGCGCAAATACGAGAGGATTATCGATAGTTCTGAGGGCGTCAGTTTGGTATTCGCTGGCAGCAATGGCTGCTTGATTGGCCGCCATTTTGGGCGAGACTTGGACCAAAAGTTTTTGCGCTTGCTCTAAGCTTAAAAAGCTAGAGACTTCTAGTGGATAGCTATTATCCACGGCTTTGTGTGTGACTGGATCGATAAGGGTGTTTAATGCGCTTTGCTCAGCATGAGTCTCTGCTAATGTATGACTAGGTGCCATTGCTATCTGAGCTGTCTGAGCTGTCTGATTATTAATCTGATTATCGGCATCTACAATTTTTGTCACAGTCACTGGTGTCATGTCATCTGGTGATTCTATATTATCTGAGCCCGTGCTCGCATAAGTCACTACAGGGCCGCTCATGAGTGCAACTGTCATCATAGCAGTCGGTAGCGCTGATAAAGTGAATTTCATAAGTCACATAAGCCATTAATTAGAATGTAAGGTATTATAAAATAACGGACAGCATCAATAGATTTGATCGCTTAGAATATAAAGCGGTCATACTATTATAAACGATTTGCTAGTAAGCGAATAAATGATGCTGAAATAAAGTATTTGTACTGAAATATCAAAATGTGTGCTAATACGAAAGCACTAAAACGTATCATTCAAAATAAGGCGTACACTGTAGAGCCACAATGGTGACGGGTCAATGCTCAGTATTCTGCTATTCTCTATTGTGTCATCCCTGGCGGTATGATAGAGGTTTGAGCTGTTTTTTAAATATTCGTTTATAAGTAATATCATAGCTTAGCGTTAACCAATTTAAATCAACGTACTTTTATTTTTACCATTAAATAATTTGGCCAATCACTTATAAAATATACAGTGATAGATTAACAGCAAACAATGAATAGCCACTGGTTTTCATCAAATAGAACCAACAATATCAGTAGAGGGTATGCGTAATGGCAGGATATATTTTGGCGTTAGATCAAGGGACAACATCGAGCCGCGCGATATTATACGATGATCATGCGCGCCCTATTAAAATGGCACAACAGCCAACGACGCTACAAACGCCAAAAGCTGGATTTGTTGAGCAAGACGCACAGCAAATCTGGCAAACTCAGATCAGCTGTGCGCATGATGTTATCAATCAGGCAGGATTGCTTGCGACTGATGTCACCAGTATCGCGATTACCAATCAACGCGAGTCTATTGTTATGTGGGACAAACAAACAGGGAAGCCGCTGGCTCCCGCTATTATTTGGCAAGACAGACGCACGGCAAACTATTGCAAAACACTCGCTGCTGAAAGCGCTGATAACAGCATGAGTAAAAGTGGCAATCAAAATACTAATCAAGGCACCAATCACAATGATCTCAACAATGACCTTCAATATGATATGGCAGCGGAAGTACAACGCATCACAGGTTTACGCTTAGATCCGTACTTCAGCGCCAGTAAAATTGCTTGGCTGCTCGAAAATAATCCCAAACTCAGCGTACGTGCTAGTAAAGGAGAGGTTGCCGTTGGCACCATTGATAGCTGGCTGATTTATAAGTTAACCGGCGGCGAGCATGTCATCGACGTGACCAATGCTTCTCGTACTTTGCTATTTGATATTCATAAATTGGCATGGTCAGAGACGCTTTGCGATCGGTTTGCCATTCCTATGACTATATTGCCTAAGGTACTACCATCTGACGGTGATTTTGGCAAAACCAAAAAAGGCCTATTTGCAAAGCAAATACCCATTCAAGCGGTGCTCGGCGATCAACAAGCCGCGCTTTTTGGGCAAGGCTGTCTCGATGCTGGCATGGCCAAAAATACTTATGGCACAGGTTGCTTTATGCTGATGAATATTGGTCAGCAGCCAAAACTGAGCGAGCACAAGCTGTTAACCACCATTGCATGGCAGCGAAAAATATCGCCAACTCGTCCAGACAATTTATCATTTGATCAAATCGTACAGTCAGGTAAGCGAATGCTACAGCCACCCAAAAAAGAAGTTACCTATGCTTTGGAGGGTAGTGTTTTTATGGCAGGAGCTATCATCCAATGGTTACGTGACAATTTGGGTATGATTCAACAAAGTAGCGATGTCGAAGATTTAGCTCGCCAAGTAGACAGTAGCGAAGATGTGGTGCTGTTACCTGCTTTTACTGGATTGGGTGCGCCTTATTGGCGTTCTGATATCAGTGCCAGCATCATTGGTATGAGCCGCGGTACTACCAAAGCCCATATTGCCCGTGCTGCGTTGGAAGCAGTTGCCTACCAGACTTATGATGTGCTCATCGCCATGCAAAAAGACAGCCCTCATCCCTTGACTGAGCTTAGAGTAGATGGCGGGGCGGCAAATAATGATTTGCTGATGCAGTTTCAGGCAGATTTGCTAGATGTTCCGGTGCTACGCCCAAGAGACACAGAGATTACGGCAAAGGGTGCAGCACTACTTGCTGGTTTAAAAACTGGGCTTTACGATGAGTCAACCATGAAAGCCTCATGGCAAGTGGATCGTGTTTTTGAGCCAAGCATGTCGATTGATGCTCGTGAGCAACATCTTGATAAATGGCAACGTGCCATCGCAAGGTCATTAATGCAGATATAGGGTTGATTTCTATAGTAAATATATCAATGCTAAGCCCATACAATTACCCAAAGTATGAGCGCACTGTACATAGACGTCATAAAGATACAGGCTGTAACGCAATACAATCGCAACACGGACACAGTTTACATAATCAGGCTATCTGTCTCTACCTATAAGTTTCTATACTTCAGTTGGATTTAGCAAAATCGCTAATCTTTTAGCAAATAAATAATTCAACAAATAATAAATAATTTAGGGACAATACTATGAGCAACCATGACGCTATCGATCGCAGTGAAGTAAAAAACATGTCTAAAGAGACAAAAGAAGATTTGAATGCAGACATCATCACGGGTGAGCCAGGCTCACATCCAGTAGGTACAGGTATTGGCGGTGTAGGCGGTGCAGCAGCAGGTGCAGCCATCGGTACAATGGCAGGTCCATTAGGCACACTAATTGGTGGCGCTATTGGTGCTATCGTTGGTGGCGGCGCAGGTCATGCAGCAGCCGAAGCCATTGATCCAACACACGAAGAAGCTTACTGGCGTGCAGAGTATGCAAACGCTGACTATCATAGAGAAGATTATGACTTTGATCGCGATATGCACCCAGCGTATGCGGTAGGCTATGCAAACCGCGCTCGCTATCCAGTAGATGCACGTTTTGAAGATCATGAAGCCGACTTAGAGCGTTCATGGCATGAAGTGAAAGGCGACTCTCGTTTGGCGTGGGATGAAGCGCGTCTAGCATCACGTGACGCATGGCATCGTGTATCGTAGTACGTATTTTACAAAAAAGTTAAATGTTAAAAATATTTAAGAATATGACTACTGTTTACTCAATGACTTTAATAGATAGCCAGTTTGATAGGCGATCGGTCTTTTAAAAAAGCTGACAAGAGATTACTATTTCGTTGCTGAAAATAGATTGATTGTACGATTGGTTCTATTAATGACTTTGACCAGCAGTATTTATGTTATTTTAAAACTTCCAAAGTTAACCTTTGGAAGTTTTTTTTGGCATAAAATTTGCTATGAATCTATATGTATGAATATAATATAATATAATATAAGAAAAACAAGAATGACAGGGGACTTATGACTAATAATGACGGTAGTAAACAGTTTTATATTGCCACAGCTAATTTATTGAACTTTGCTAACCCTAATCGCATTTATTATGAGAATGCCCCAGCTTATGATAATAAAGCCTATGAGCATAAGCTAAGTGGTCTGACAGACCTACTGGCTAAAGCACACGCTGATATCATTGCCGTACAAGAAGTATGGGATAGCAATGCACTAGAAGCACTAGCTGTCTCACTAGGATTTGAACCAGAACAGGTGGTCATTCCGCTTGCAAGCAATGACACTGCAAGTCCATATACTCAAGGTAGAGGCGCACAGGATACGCCAGCCGTTGGTATTATTAGTCGATTTGAGCAGTTAGAGACGACCTTATTAGAAGAGATTGCACTAAAAGCTGTGATTGATATCCCTGATATCGGGCCTCATCAGCATTTTAATCGTCCACCTTTGATATTGCGTGTTGACGCATATGGTCAACCAATAACGATCATCACGGCGCATCTGAAAAGTAAACGTGCGTTTTTCTTACGTGACGAAAATGGTCACCTATTAGAAGATATGGATGATCCAAATATCCGTATTCGTGCCAAGCTTCGTAGTTTGTGCATGCGTGCTGCAGAGGCGGCATCTATTCGTATGTCTATTATGGAACGTTTGCATCACACGCGTGAGCCATTGATACTGCTTGGCGACATGAATGATGTGACTGGTAGCGTAACGACTCAGCTCATGACTGAGACTGGCGAGGTTAATTATGATAAAAGTATGCGTGATGTCGCACTTTTTGACGCCGCTCGTATTCAAGCTCGCTATGGTTGGATGAAAGATGTGGCTTATACCCATATTCACCAAGGTATGCCAGAAGTGATCGATCAGTTGTTTGTCTCAGAAGAGTTCTTACCTGATAGCAAGTTTTCGCTCGGTCAGGTCGAAAGAGTTGATTATTTCAACGACCATCTTAAGTGGGATTATTCAGATAGGGTGACTGATCATGGTATTATAAGAGCGAAAATTAAACTGAATGATTAACTTCATAAAATTAGATAGTTAACTCTAGTAGAGTGTTAATCGATACATTAACTTTTAACCCATTCATGTCCCTTGCTTGATAGTGTACAAGCGTTTATGATGCCTCCTCATTGAGGTTAGTAGCGATAATATTGGCTTTGTATTGCAGTCAATAACTCGTAATCCGGTCATTTAGGATGAATACTATTCGATGAGGATTATATTTATAAAATAGGGCGTAACATTAAGAGACTTATAATGAGTGATAACAAAGACGAAAAAATTGAAGATGTGTTGGTAGACTCGGAATTGGCAAAAAAACTTGTACCAAACAAGTTTAAATTTACCAGTCAGCAGGGCCGCGCACGTCGTCAAAAACTTTTGGCTGGTGCCAAAAAGTTGAGTGAAACACAAGCCATCAATGATATTACTTTGGCGGCTGTGTGTGAAGAAGCAGGCATACCAAGAGCGTCTGCTTACCATTTCTTCCCTAACATTGAAGCAATATTTTTAGCATTGCGATTTTTGAATGCGATTGAAATATTAGAGATGGTAGAAACCGTTGATATCGGTAACTACGATAGATGGCAAGGATATCTAACCGCGCTGATTGATCAATGCGTGACGATATTCCACAACGATGAGACCAAAGCCAAACTCATCTATGACACCAATACACCTGATTTTGAAGGTGATGAATTTGGTGAAGATATGGACCATCAAATTGTTGACTTGGTCTATAAGCGTTTATCAGAACGTTATGAGATGCCAAATTTTGAGGATATCCAAAACACGTTATTGATTGCTTATAGCATTGTTAATGCGATATTTACCTTGTCTTATCGTCGTCATCAGAATATCACTGAAGACTATATTCAAGAAGCAAATACAGCATTTATCGCGTACTTACGCTGCTATCTACCAGAAAAACTACCACGTAAAAACCGCTAATTTTATCTATATTAGACACAAAAAAGCCGACAAATCTGTCGGCTTTTTTATATCTGTCATTTAGTAAGGCGCTTTAATTATCAGGCGTTAGATCTTGTCCGCGGCAGATATCATCACTGGCATCTAAAGGCGCATACTGCTTGTAGTAGCTGACGATAGATTGCTCTAAAGCCACGTTAGTCTGTGAATCGTGAGCATTCACATAAGCTTCGCGTGCTTGCTCAAGCCAGCGGTCTGCCATACGAAAATGTATGCCTGACTCGCGCCACCCTCGCTTACATTGATTGGTCGCCGCCCAAATTAACGCCACTTCACTAAATGCCATCTCACGTGGCGCTGACTCTATACCGCCACTGTCTTTTAGCGCACTCAGCGTGGCCCACAGATCAGGTCGCATTAGAGCAGAGGTAGTAGGGATATCTTGCTGTAGTTTGATGTTTTGTGCTGTATTATTTTTTAGTGACTGTAATATATTCTCAGCCATTTCTACTGCTAATGGGCCCGCAGCTGATCGGCTATTCATACTGTCTTGATGAATAGCATAAGTAAGCCATGCTTGTGCTTTGTAAGCGAGGTACTGCTGATGAGCGGTTTTGTCTTTTTGCTGATAGGGCTGTAGTTGCTCTACCATACAGTTGAGTACACGTTGCTGTGTGCTTTGATATTTATAAGAAGGCGCTTGAGCCTGAATATCATCACGACAGTCTACAGCACTATTCGTATCAACGATTTGAGCCGTGTTGTTAGCGATGCTATCTTGTGCTGAAGCAAGGGATGCGACACTCAAAAGTAACAGTGCTGAGAGTGCAGTATATACTGGTTGTTTATAAGCAGTGGTTTTAATGGCAGCTTTAAACATGATGCAAACCTTATCTGAAGGTAATGAGTGTGGGTATTTACCATTATTAGGGCTGACTCTGCGACTCCTGTCTAATCGCTTATTATATTGCCATTAGACAGGAGTTAAGACGCTATCATTGTCTTACAAGGTAGTCGTATTAACTTGCGTAGAGTCACTTTTTAAACGCTTGTTCTTACGTGGGTCTTCACGCTTGAATAGATTTTCATCAAACTTGAAACGCAATCTAAAGTAAGCCCCTTCTTGAGTACTATCGTCATAGGCGATGTCTTCATCTTCAAAGCCCATAAAATTGTAGCCAAGTGACAACCAAAGGTTGGTCATTGGGCTATAGCCCACTTCAGCACCTAACATATAAGACAGATCATCTGCTTGCTTATTCCAGTAAGTACCCGCTTGCAAACCAACATCCCAACGTTCGCTAATATCGTAGAGACCGCGACCATAAACGGCATGAGCAGTGTTGTCACTGGTAATGTTGTCTGCTTCATATTCTGTATACTTACCCGCATAGCGACCAGACAAGGTTAGGGCACGCGTTGGATGGTAGTTACCATTCCATGACCAGACAGTGGTGTCTTTTTGATAAGTATCATCACCCGTGTTATTGTCATCCAAACGATACTCAAGCTTTGCAAGCATGTCTAGTTGGTTGCTGTCGTAATCACGATAAGCGGCACCAAGTTGGAAGCGATTAATCGTGCGATCACCATCATTATAGTCGATGCGCGAATAGGTATCTTTAGCCAATAAGGTAATCTCATCGGTATAACGATAGGCAATACCTGCGCTACCAAGTAAAGTGTCGCTTGTCTCGCCCCAACGTTTCTCAACACGTCCTGATGCTTTGTAGTTTTCTTTGGCAAGATACTCAACGCCAAAACCTGCCGCAGTGGCGGTGTTGTTCTCTTCGCCTTCTAATGACTCAACGCGCTCAAGCAACGTATTTAGAGTCAGACCTTCTTGTACATACCACTTGTTTTTTAGACCGATAGCGGCTTCCGCTTCACGCGCACTGATCGCGTCACGCATGCGGTATTCGCTATAGACTTTACCGTCTTTCATATAATTGGCGTCAAAGCCAACAACGGTACGTTGACGCTCATCAGTATCATCAAGACCGTAGCTACCAGACAAGCTATTGATCAAATCATGACGTGCATACAGACGACCCAAGCCACCGATTGGTGTCTCACCACCGATGGACGTCGCGTTACGTGAGCTATTTTCAATATCTTGCTCATACTCTGCAAATACCAAGCTATTATTTAGCTTGGGTAGGCGAGAGGTGATACGGGCACGAACCGTGGTGCCTTCGATGTCTTTGTCAGCATCACTAACGCCATTCAACGCTGATTGGTTGATAATGTCGTCATTGAACAGCGTGTCATCAGTAACATCTACCACATCTGTGGCTGCTTGGTTATTGCGTGAGGCAGCAGTGGCATCTTGTTTGTAGTAACGCACACCGATTTCACCAACGACGTTTTCACTCAAACGTTGCTCGATACTGGCTTGTACGCCTTCACGACTCGCATCAGTAGTATGATCTTTGGTGCGTACACCTTCTAATTTTAGCGCTGTTTTCTTGTCGTTGAATGTATGGATGACTTCTACGCCAGACTCCGTACGTCCAGCAGTAAGCGGTGACGCACCAGTGACAAATCCTTTATCTGCATCATTGTAATAAGCCTTGGCACGCGTGTCTTTCTTATTATCAAAATCAAGCTCGACACGTAAGGCATTGCCCTCAACATTGTTATCGTCTAATTCTGTGGTGTTGATCTGATTACTTGGCTGAAAGTTAGGGTTCTCAGCTTTGTTCATCGCGTATTCAGCGACGAGCTTTAGCTTATCGTTGAACTTGATAACGCTATTGACACTAGCCAGCTCTTCTTTGTTCAACGGATCGTCGCTATTAATATAGCTACCACCGATAGCGACTTTATTAGTCAGTTGCTGTTTGGCAGCGATACCACCAACCAAATAGTCCTCACCACCTTCATCCACTTCTACTGTGACACGAATGTAGATAGGATTGCCTTCGAGATCTTGACTCGCAATCGGTGATTTCAAAAATAAGCTGCGGCTAATTGGGTCTATCTCATAATCAGCAAAACGAGTTAGCGTCTCACGGCTGATGATAAGACCGGGATTATTGGCATCACGAGTAATAACTTCGACGATTTCAGAGTTTTCTAGTACTGCGTCAAAGTTCTCCGCTAGTGGGTAGGGACCTGAAATACCTAAGCCGCGAGTCTCATTAACGCGCTGGCTAGTACTGGTCTCTGCTAGAAATGCAGTTACGCGAGTATTATTATCTTCAAATTGCGTCTTTAGACCAGTCAATGTACGGTTGTATTGACCCAGTTTGATGCCTTCATCATTGTCAATTTGTGTTTTTAGGTCGCCATACATAGCAAATGAGCGACCTTTGTCTAGACGCACATAGAGCTTACTGGTTGATTGCGCATCAAAGCCTTTGGCAGATGAGTCACCATAGACAGGGTAATATTCGCCAGGCTCGATATCACGGAATAATCGCTCACCTTTTTTGTCACTGTCATAAGCCAGCGTCAGCAAATAGTCGCCGCGTACTTTGCCTTTCAAGAACATCGCCGCACGACCAGATGCGGTATAGTCATCATTACCGGCAAAATCATTCAGCTCTTGTTCAAAGGCACCTTGAGCATCCGTAATACTGCTACCGTCAAAGTCTTTGAGTGAGATGGCACCTTCGACGATACCCACAGCAATGAGTGGACGCAGCTTAGCCGTAAACTGTAGTGGAATTACCTGCTTATTGTTTCCAGTGTTGATGACCAGCTCCCCTTTGCCAGGTGCTGTTGGCGCAGTGATAGGAATGAGCAGCTCGCCGCCACTGACGGTTACTTGTATGCCTGCTTGGTCTTTGTTGGTGTCGGGTAAATTGATACGACCGATATTGGTATCTAAAGTGATGGGGGTATCGGCAATAAAGGGTAGGTTACCCAAATCTTTTAGGCTAATGACCACTTGATATTCGCTGAAGCCATCGGCTTCGACAAAGATGTCTTGGGTACGATAGTCAATGCGTTGCAGACTATCAGGGGCAATCACCTCGATACTTTGTTCGGAAATAATGCTACCTGTGACATCGGTTGCGACGCCGCGCAAAGTATTGCGGCCACGGTCGAGGGCCACGGCGTAATAGTCGAAAGCCGTGACTTGCTGTTTTTCTTGCTCAGCGGTCTTGCCAATTTGACTATCAGATATGGCCTTGCCATTGACGTAAAGTGTGAAGCGACCCCCAAGCGGTGCCTGAACTTGCACCAACTGCTTATAAGTAGCCAGCTGTTGTCCGGATTGTAGATTGAGAAATAAGACCTCGTTATTAGGTACTTTTTTGAGGTATTCTTCAAGCTCGATTGCTTTTGGTGGCGTGATGGTGCTCACACTCATTTTTATACGCGGTGTGGTGCTGTTAGTATCTGCTACGATGGCTGAATCGCAATTTAAGCCGCTATCTAGGTCATCGTTAGATTTGCAGCCACTAGCATCAATATTATCGTTATAGTCGCGGTTGTAGTCTGGCTCTAGGGTCAGATCACGCTTAATCGCCTGCTCTAAGGCATCGTTTTTGGCATCAACTTGCTTGCTACGTGCAAGAAGATTCTGGTTTAAAAGTTCTGTGCTGTCGCCCATGCCGCCAACGATAGCAAAATCTGCACGATGTAGCTCACCATATTTTAAATCGACGAAGCGGCTGCCTGCGTCACCAGCATTACGACTGCTTTGGGTAATCAGATGTGTACCAACAGGTAGTGTTGTACGGTCGACTTTGAGCACATGAGTTTTGGCGCTGACACCGTAGAAGTTATATTTACCTTCAGGATCGGTCACAATGAAGTTACCGTTTTCCATGTAAATGCGTACGCCCGCCACACCTAGCTCGCCATCATCTTTTTGCTGGATGCCGTCGCGGTTGATGTCATGATATAGTTTACCGATGATGATACCGTCGGTATTCATTACGCCGCGATCGACATCGACATGCCATTGCGCCTCTCTTGAGCTTAGGATTTGGTCGTTATTCATGCGCGTGGTGGCAACAGCACGGTTAACTCCATCGCCACCCAGCGCTGATGACCCAATCAAAACGCGATAGGTAATCTCTCTGCTCGTACCTTGAGGTAAGTCTCCCAAGTGCAGCACTTGGTATTTGCCTTCTGCCTGAAACTCTGTGGTTTGCATGCTATTGATAAGCAAATCGTTATCCGCATAGCGTACACTGCCTTTCACATATTCAAAGCCGCGCGGTAGGGCATCCTTTAGCTGTACGTCATAAGCGGTAGCTGCGCCATTATTGGTGATATTAATAGTGTAATTGACATAGTCACCAAGCGCTGCCGATTTGAGATCGCCTTCTTTTTTGACTTGTAGGCTTGGGTTGTTATCGACAATACTAATCTCGCTGCTGTAACCACTGATATTGGTGGTAAAGTCGCTTTTGCTCGGCGTCTCATCTAAACCGACAGACGGATCGATACACGCAACCAATTTAGCTTGTAATGTATCGCCAGTCATCGTTTGGATAATGCTGTCTTTGATAGCATTGGCATTTTTTTCGGTCGGTGCTGACAGACGGTATTTGCCTGTATTATTGCCCGTCTCAATACCTTTTAATGAATAAGTGTCGCCCGTAGTAGGTGAGGTGATGGTCACCCAAATTTGATCAGGCTTATCCGTCTGCACGTTACATTGCGTGTAACCAGCTTCAAGATATACATTATCATTGATTTGTGTGCTGCTTTTGTCAGATAAAAAATCTGGGGTGGTAAAGTGTACGCCGGGGGCAACAATGACGAAGCTGTCTTTTACTGAGGCGGTTACTGAGCTGTCTTCTAATACTGTTGCGCCAACTTTGATGTCGGTGCTGCTACCATCACTGGCATTGCTATTGGTGACGGCTTGAATGATTAAATCAAGACGCTCACTTTGTCCCAATTTGATTTGGTCAAGACCTGTGATAAGGCGGTCACTTGCATCAATAATGCCGTTTTTATTAAGATCTTGATAGACTTCAAAATTCGATAGGCTGCTTGGGTAGTTAAAATTTAGGTTAATAGTAACCGCATCATAGCCTGTGTTGGTGATGGTGTTTTTCCAAGTAACTTTGCTACCTGCCATGACAGTTTGTTTGCTGCCAGCGTCAAAAGATATACTGTATTGGTCAGCATTGACAGTTTGTAGTTGGACGGTATTTGATGCCACGCTTAAAGTGGTTTGTGTGTCGTTAATAGTATAGCGCGCATCTGCAGTGTTATTGATAGTATCAATTATCACAGGTGCTGCAAATGCAGAATGTGATTGCATAAGCAACATAGCTACTGTCAAAGCCGATAGCTTAGCTACTAAATGAGTAGACGGGACAATGCAGTTTGATATCATTATGCGTGCCTATACAATCAAATCAGAGAATACAGCGACGATCATCATTATTTTCATCGCTATGAGGTGGGTAGACTGTCCATAATCTATGCTATGGACAGTCTGATATTACAAATTATCAAGTCTTATGGCGTAGTACCATCTGGGTTGATTTTCACAGCAAATACCATTGCCGCGTATGTTTGTGGCGCTAGTGTGGTTACGGTACCATTTACTGCCGTACCATCATTGGCGGCACTATATTTATTAGTTGCAGGTATCGCGGTAGCATTTGCCGCATCGTCTAGCCTGATAGCGTATGCAGGAGTCGTGCTGCTGCTAAGCACCTGCGCTTTATTGTTAAAGCGGTCGGTGGTATCTTTAATCACGACATTGTCAAAGCTAAAGCGTGCATCAGTAGTTGCGAACTGGTTGAACGCTGTGATTTTGTACACAATGCAATCACCAGGTTTTGCCGCTACTGGTGACTGGGTAAAGGTCAATGAAGCTGTTGCTGAGCACGTGGTGTTCAATGCTTGTTCTTTGATCAGACCTAAGCCTTTGACTGTGGTGGTGTTTTGTACTGAGCGATCACCGACGGCTGGCGCGTCTTGACCACCGACCACTAGGTTAACGGTTGTAGTTTCTGTTGAGTCAAGCAGTGCATTAGAGGATGAAACGTTATACTGGATTGTTACGCTTGAATTTGGTGCCATACCTGTCCATGCTGGTGCGCCATCGACAGGCGTAGCGGTAGATAAGTCGTATTCACCATTACCATTTTTAACAAGAGTGTACGTTGCATTTGGCGTTGCTGGATTGTTATCCGCATCATAGACAATACGTACACTTCCATCAACTTGTGTAATCTTGTCGTTCGCACCCTCAGTGATGGTGAATTTTATTTCACCTGCCTGATCACCTTCAGTTTCTTTACCCGTGTTTTTAATCACAGCGGTTTGTGTGATTTGTGTACCTGTGGTGGTGGTGGTTGGGATTTGTTTACTACTTGGTGATTCGAGGTTTATGGCACGTTGGTTTGCTACCAAGGGTGCAGTTGAATCGCCACCGATCGCATTGTTCGCAGTACCGTTAATGACTTCACTGTCATCTGTTGATGGATAGAAATTAGCAGTATTTTGATTGGTATCTGTTGGATCAGTGGTATCATAAATGACCTGCCCGCCGCCCAAGTCAAGCGTTGCGACCGCATGATTGACTGTGCTCTTTAAATTGGCAAGGTTTTCTTCTGAGTCTTTTTGCACATCAAAGGTAATGATAGCTTCTTGACCTGGTGCTAGGTTAAGCAAAGTCACACGAATACTGTCTTGTTCAAAACCTGTGCCTGCACCATTAGTACCTGCAACGATGGTAGCGTTGTTGCTGGCGCTTAGATTTGGCTGCTCGGCAAGACGTAAGCCTGCTGGCAGGTTGTCAATCACCACGATGTTATTTGCAGCTATAGCATAAGCGGCACGCTCGTCGTTACGAACTTTGATGGTGTACGTCACTTTCGAGGTTGGGTCGTTTAGGTTTAGCGTGCTGCTGACCGTGCTGGTAATCTTAAACACAGGTACTTTAGTTGTACTGTTGTTGATGTTGGTCAATGTCGCTTTGGTAGTGTCTGCACTACTGAAGAAAGTACTGACCGCAGATAGCGTTAGATTCTGGGTGTCGCCGCCCACGTTACCCGAGGTTTTTGCCGCAACAGAGATGTCTGCATACTCGTTCGGGCGTAGTGTAATGGCGCGGCTTTGGAACTCAGTACCCGTAACCGTTGTCGTGCTCTTCAGCGTGCCATCAGCATTGTAGATGGTGTACGTGACGTTGCTCGTTGCCAAGTCATAAGCACCGCTGCCTTGTGGGCTATTTGGGATATTGCCACCTTGAGCTAGGCTTAGAGTATAAGTGTCTTGAACGTTACCTGAGTTGGTCAAGGTGTGGTTAAAGGTCACAATACCTTTAGGAGTTACGGTAAGCCCCTTGTTATAGTCATCAGTCAAGTCGCCGTCATCATTCTTAGCAACTAAGCTGAAAGCTGCGCTTTGGGTGATGTTTACGGTGACTTTGTTTGACTGTACAGGGTTCTGTGCGACACCAGCGATGCTGTAGGTCGCTGTTGCAATGTTGTCAATGGTCGGCGTCGAGTCAGCGGTAGACTTTGCCGCGTTTGCAGTACCAGCCAAGCCGAACGCGCTGATAACGCTGACGGCTAGTACGGATTGTTTGAATAAACGTTTACTCATGGGTTGGTTCTCCTAGGTGTCTGACACAAAATAACGGTTGGGTTTAGTTAACGACAGTATTTAGAGCAACGTCTGCTGACTTATTGGCAGGCAGCCATTTGATGTTCCAGCGAAGTGCTTTGTATTCTGACAATGGAACTTTCACCAGTTTGCCATTTACCTTGCGCATTAGCGGCATGTCGGCATAGTTTTTACCGTCTGTGCTTGCTTGTGCGCTGGCAGGAGACACTTCACCAGTAAAAGTCATATTCGCAGGAATAGGTAAGGTGACCGCAAGATCACTGATGTTTTGATTGGTAGTATTGGTATAGTTTGCTTTGTATTGAATCACTGTACCTGCTGGTGCATTACGTACCGAAGTGTAGCTGACTTTGCCATCTGCGTTTTTAGTAACCTTGTTGGCGGTCAGCTCCATCTGCAATGCGTCAGCAGCATAAGCACTATTGAGCAATACAGTAGAGGCGACAATCGCAATCAGAGCGTGGCGTAAACGATAAAACGGCTTCATACGAGATTCCTTGTTTAGTTCATTATTGTCAGACACAAGCCAGATAACTTCCTGTAAATATGGACAATCAATAAATAAACGTTGATTGATAGTAGTGAGCATTTATTGTAGCTGGCATTATTACAAAACAATTACATACAGTCACTAAAAAAATGACAAAAGGTAGTTTCAGGTGTGTAAATGGAAACACCTCAATAGTGGCTATTGAGGTGTTCTTATCAAAAAAATAAAATACTAAAGTTAATTCATTAAGTTGACTTATGGGGTGCTGGTCGTGGTGCCATACTTGCTATTAAAATAAAGCGAAGCTTTGGTCGGCACTGTTGTGGCTGTAGGCACTTTGACCAAATCAAACTTGTCTGACACGATAGTACCGTTGTTGCCCATGACAGCTGAAGTATTGCTGCTCTGATAAACATTGCTAGGATTACCTGTTGGTTTTGGCAACTGAAAGGTCGATATAACGGGTGCTGTTTGCAATATATCTTTAATCTGTACATCGACGATATCAATATGCCCACGGTTATAAGCATCAATCTTATAAGCGATACAGTTACCAGGTTTGACATTGTTGGCAGCATTCATACTAAAGCCAGTATTAGGATCATTGGTGTCACCTATACTTGCATAATTGAGCGATGCGTTGCATTGATGGACGTACTGAGATTTTTTTAATACCAGCGTCGCGTTTTGTGATTTTAGCTCACCAAAATCAAGATTACGCGTAATAACCCCAGACGTATTTTTTTCTGTTTTGTAGTCGTAAACATTTGACGCTAGCGTTACTTCTCTACTGTCTGCAGTAGTGTCTATCGGATATTCCCAAGTATTGGGCTCTGTCTCAATAATACAGACTTTGGTCTTATTCAATAGCACACTTGGTAATACCGTAAAGCTGTATTGGCCTAGTGTACCTGCAGCGTTTGAGACCGTTTGCGGGTTGGCAGATGTCGTAGAGAGATTGTTACCGCTACAATCAGTCAGTCTGACTTGTAAGCCACTGACATAAATGCCAGATTCGTTGCTATCAAATACGCCGTTAGCATAATTGCCATTGCCCGTAAAAGTCGCTGAAGTGTCATACTGATTACTGCTACTAGCAGTAATCCCACCGTTGTCGTTAAAGACAAAGCCTGAGAAGTTATATGTAGCAGGACTGTTAGTAATCGTACATGTGATTTCATCGCCATAGTTGACATTGGCGAGCGTAAATGAGCGAGTTTTGTTTGTCGCGTCATAGCTCATAGCGACAGTGGGCATAATCGTTGTACTATTAGTTGTAGCGTTGGTACAAGCATAAGTCGCGTTGTAGTTTGCTACATCACCAAGAGTTGTACCATTAAGTACATTTTCAGTAATAGTATATATTGTAGATTCGGCTAAGCTTAACAGATCACTAGTACCATTAGTAATAGTGTTAGCAGTACCGGTAGTGGTAAAAGTATTAGCATCTAAAGCGTTTCCAGTAACTTTTATCTCAAATTGATCACGTTTGGTATCAGTATCATTGACTCGGCTACCGTTTAGTGATTTTTTTACGATAAGTTTTGGCGGTGCTAGGCAGAAATAAAAATCAGAATAGCCGACAACATAAGCACCAGCAGCAGTAGAAGTAGATCCTACAGATGGGTTGCCATGTGTAATAGCAAAAGGTGTTTGCGCAGACTTATAGCCCCAGTCTATATTGAAATTACAAGGACTAGCCGTATTGCAGTTATCCCAAGCAGTACCTGAAATGGTTTGATTACCATTAGAGAGCTGGAATGGCTTGCTCTCTATTCTCGAAAAAACACCGCCAGGAGAAGCTAGTGATATCGACTCTATATATTGTCCGGCTTCGTTAGCGTCTAGATCTTGAACAACGAAACCATATTTGGATACAGGCTTGTTGATAGTGGCTGTCAGCCTATGATCAATATTTGTACGAAAGCTATTGTGAAACATATTTAATGCATTAGAGGTTGTATTCGTTACATCAACAGAAGAGGGGTAGCCTGAAGCTAAATTAACAATATTTGTGAAAGAAAGTTTGAACTCTGTTTTATTAAAAGTATATGTTTTTTCTGGATCACCCGCTGTCCAACCAATTGGTAGTGTCTCTTTAGGAGTATAGCTTGGAGGGTTACTACCAATATAGAACATCTTATGCCCACTCGGACAGCTAGCCGGTGCTACAGGAGAGCCACCGCTAAATATAGAGGTAACGGTATTAGTATCACTTGCACTCTTTAGTTCTAGATTGCTTGCTTGTATAGTAGCAGTGTTGGTAACTGTTGACCCTTCGGAGGCTGTTATTCTAGTTGGCACTTTTATACTATAAGTCTTTCCTGTCGCAAGACTTGAGATAGTAAAACCGCTTGTACTTTCCAACTGCGTTTTGGTTGGTGCTGTGGTGCAAGTGTTGGTATTATCTGTCGTATCACAGGTAATGTTGTCTTGTTTGGTAAGACCAGTAACAATCGGATCTTTTAAGATAATATTGGATAATGGCGTATTACCATTATTAGTCACTTTGATAATATAATTTGTAGTGCTACTTGTACCTATACTGGATATACCGTCATCTTTGGTAATTTCATATGATGCGGGCTGATAGCAATAGCTGTCTAAACGAAAGTCAATTATTCGACTGGTGATATTGGTACTTACATCATTATTTGTATTGGTATAGATTATCTTTACTGACTTTACAGGCTCACTAAAAACTACCGATCCTTGACAGGTGGATTCTAGAGTGCTTCCACAGTTAAAGTCTGTACCTAGTCGTAAGCCTTCCCCATTGGTATTGATGACACTAGAGTTAGCTATCGTCTGAAATACACCACTTATAGGAGCATTACTTTGCGTGGTCCCGACAAACTTGACATTATCATCCCAATAACTGCTTGTATTAGTTAATTTATCAATATCAAAAACGCTGAGGGCGACTTTGTTCAAGAAAAGAGGTTCGCTGGTTGAACTGTTTTGAAATTCTAGTGAGATTTCATTGCGAACTGAGGTATTAGCCGCGCTTCCAGTAAACCTAATGGCAGTATAGCTACCGCTAGTTAGCGTAGCAACGCTACTGCTCCTACTGTTATTAAAATCAGCAATACTCATCTTGATTCTTAGAGGGACTGAGACAGATGATCCGTTTGTGCTCTCACTAGATACAGTTTGATAGTTACTACTGCTAAAACTCGTGACAAGATTGTTATAACTAGAATTAGTTAAAATACCTTTAGTTGAGCCAGCAGGGCAAGTGGTAGCAGAGCCATTATTTAGAGTAAGCGCATGAGATGAGATGCTCATCAATGACAATATTACAAAGCCTATCAAATTCAGTATTCGAGATTGATACTTACTGGAGGAAAAAGCATTCATTATATTTAAGGGTTTTTTAGCTTTATGCATGTCACTATTCCTAAGAATCAAGGTTGCTCAGTCAATATGGAGCTTAACTATACTTATACAAATATACCAGTATGAGATACTAATAAGCAATTTATGTTAAATCCAGTGCAAAGTTCCTAATGGTCGATTTAGCATGACAGGAAGTATATTTTGGTTAAGGAATTACACGTAGCTGTCTTTTGAGTAAAGAGACACACTGTTTTTATTATCATTTTCCAAAAAACTAATCATTATTTATTTAAAAAATACTTGTTATTTATCCATTTCTCTACAGCCATAAACAATTGCCTCGCAAACGCTTATAATAGAGTGTCAAAATCATCCATGACTGAATATACAGGGACAACAGTATGATCTGTTTTGTAGTTTCGTCCATTTGACGCATATGTCAATTCTCAGTGGCACTATTTTGTATAATCTAGCTGTATCTCACCGTATGAAACAAGGGAATGCTTGGACATAGCAAGGAAGTCATAAGTAAACCGATATCTCACTTCACACCAGTATTTAACAAAGCCCTACCGTCTAGATAGGTAGGTATGACTGATATAAAAGGATCGACAACAATGAATTATTACAAGGATGCTGATAGCACCGAGACCAAAGAGTGGTTACAAGCCTTTGAGTCTGTTCTCAAACATGCAGATAAGGATCGCGCTCAGTTTCTTCTAAAAGCCTTGTACAATATGGCTGTTCAAGAAGGGCTACCATTTAATAGATTGGATACCGCGTATATTAATAGTATCGCTGTTGAAGATGAGCCAATGTATCCAGGCGATCTTGGTATGGAGCGTAAGATTCGTGCGTTGATTCGTTATAACGCTTTGGCAATGGTCATGCGTGCCAACAAAAACGATGATGATTTGGGTGGTCACTTGGCGTCATTTGCCTCTAGTGCCACGCTTTATGAAACAGGATTCAACCATTTTTTCCGTGCGGCAAGCGATCACTTCGGTGGTGACATGATTTATTATCAAGGTCACTCAGCGCCAGGTATCTATGCACGTTCTTATTTAGAAGGTCGCCTAACTGAAGATCAGCTCGATAACTTCCGCCGTGAAGTGGGTGGTAAAGGCTTATCAAGCTATCCACATCCATATTTGATGCCTGATTATTGGCAGTTCCCAACGGTATCAATGGGCCTAGGTCCGATCATGTCGATCTATCATGCTCACGTGCATCGTTACATGGAAAACCGTAAACTGTTAGAAAAAGAAGGCCGTAAAATTTGGGCATTCTTAGGTGATGGTGAGACGGATGAGCCAGAAAGCTTGGGTGCAATCTCTCTTGCTGGTCGTGAGAAGCTGGACAATCTAATTTGGGTTGTTAACTGTAATTTACAGCGTCTTGATGGCCCAGTACGTGGTAATGGTAAAATTATTCAAGAGCTAGAGTCGGTATTCCGCGGTGCTGGCTGGCGTGTGATTAAAGTCATTTGGGGTGGTAAATGGGATAGCCTGCTTGCCAATGATGATACTGGTGTTCTCAAACATCGTATGGAAGAAGTGGTCGATGGTGAGTACCAGCTATATGAAGCGCGTACGCCTGAATTTACTCGCAAAGAATTCTTTGGTAAATATCCTGAATTAAAAGAAATGGCAGATGCACTGACTGATGAAGATATTGCACGCCTAAACCGTGGTGGTCATGATCCACAAAAAGTGTATGCTGCGTTTAGCGAAGCGATGAAAACCAAAGGTCAGCCAACGGTTGTACTGGTCAAAACTGTCAAAGGCTATGGTTTGTCCAGCACAACACAAGCGGTCAATAAATCGCATCAAATCAAGAAACTTGATCAAGAGGCGCTCGTTTATTTCCGTGATCGCTTTGATTTGCCATTTACCGATGAGCAACTAGAGACCTTACCATTTTACCGTCCTGAAGAAGGCTCGGCGGAAATGAAGTATCTAAAAGGTCGCCGTGAAGCATTGGGTGGTCATCTACCAAATCGCCGCAGTGGTCATATTCCGCTGAATATCCCTGAGCTATCGATATTTGATCGCGTCTTAAAAGGCAGTAATGGCAAAGAACAATCAACGACGATGGTATTCGTGCGTTTGTTATCAGCCATGCTGAAAAACAAAGATATCCAAGACCGTGTTGTGCCAATCGTACCAGACGAAGCGCGTACCTTTGGTTTAGAAGGCATGTTCCGTCAATTGGGTATTTACTCTGCAGTTGGACAGAAATACACGCCAGAAGATAGCGAAGCATTGATGGGCTACAAAGAAGCGATCGATGGTCATATGCTAGAAGAAGGCATCAACGAAGCGGGTGCGATGAGTACTTGGATTGCCTTAGCAACCAGTTACTCTGTAAATGCGTTGCCAATGATTCCGATGTACATCTATTATTCAATGTTTGGTTTCCAGCGCATAGGTGATTTGGCTTGGGCGGCAGGTGACTGTCAGGCACAAGGCTTCTTACTAGGGGCTACTGCGGGTCGTACGACTTTGAATGGTGAAGGCTTGCAGCATCAAGACGGTCATTCACAGATTTTATTTAACGTGGTACCAAACTGCGTGTCTTATGATCCTTGCTATGGTTATGAGCTGGCTGTTGTCGTACATGATGGCCTACGCCGCATGTATGGAGAAGGCGAGCGCGTTTATTATTACCTAACGCTAATGAACGAAAACTACGACCAGCCTGCCATGCCAGAAGGAAGCGAGGAAGGTATCAAGCGCGGTATGTATTTACTTGAAGATAATGACTCAACTCAGGTACAGCTATTGGGTTCAGGCGTGATCTTACGTGAAGTACAAAAAGCGGCTCAGATCCTAAAAGATGAGTTCAATATCACATCAAACGTTTGGAGTGTCACCAGCTTCAACGAGTTGACTCGTGATGGTATGGTTTGTGACGACTACAACCGTCTACATCCAATGGATGAAGAAAAAGTGCCATGGGTTACTGAGCAATTAGCACCGCACGAAGGTATCGTAGTTGCAGCAACCGACTACATGCGTAACTACTCAGAACAGATCCGTGCTTGGTTACCAGACAACCGTCCTTATACCACGCTTGGTACAGATGGCTATGGCCGCTCTGATACTCGTGAAAACTTACGCAGCTTCTTCAACGTTGATGCGGCTCACATCGTTGTTGCTACGCTTAAGCGCTTAGCGGATGAGGGCGAAGTGGAAATGCGTTTGGTTAAAGATGCAATTTCAAGCTTAGGCATCGATGCGGATCAGCCACCTGCATGGCACCAACAGTCTTATTATGATCATTCTCCAGATGCACCAGCACCAGGCAAAGTAAACCCAAGTCCTGTGCCTGAGTTCGTTGCTGACGACGATGAAGAAATCAGCGATGAAGGCCGCGCCGAAGATCAAGCAGATGCAACCTTGCTCAATGACGGTGATGTCAAAGAATAATAATCATAAGACTAGGAGATAAAACATGGACATTAAAGCCCCCGATCTGGGTGTCGATAGTGCTGAAGTCAGCGAAATTATGGTAGCAGTGGGTGATGTCATCGCAAAAGACGACAACATCGTTCTGCTAGAGTCTGACAAAGCTTCAGTTGAAGTACCAAGCTCTGCTGCTGGTAAAGTCACCAAAATCAATGTTGCCATTGGCGATCAAGTCAGCGAAGGCATGGTATTGATCGAAGTAGAGAGTGCTGACGCAAGCGATGACAATGACGACACTGCTGAAGAAGCTCCTGAGGCAGAACAAGCAGACGATAATAATGAAGACGCATCTGTTGAAGATGATGCAGAGGAAGAGTCGACTGATGATGCTGGCGAAGGCGCATCGACTACCCATGCACTGCCAGACATAGGCGTTGATGAAGCGCAAGTGGCTGAGATCATGGTGAGTGTAGGCGACACGGTCAGTGCCGATGAGTCTATCCTACTGATTGAGTCAGACAAAGCCTCAGTCGAAGTGCCTGCACCAGAAGCAGGCGTGGTCGAAAAAATCTTGGTTAATGCTGGTGACACTGTTGCTAACGGTCAAGACTTTATCGTTATTAAAGCGGCAGGTACTCCTAAGGCAAAACCGAAAGCGGATACTGCTAAAACTGAAGATAAAGCGGACAAGCCTGCACCGAAAGCTGAAAGCAAGTCACAGCCAGCCCCAACAGGCGAGCCAAAGCAAGCGTCTGCACCGACCTCAACTGCTGCGCCTGCGGGCAAAAAATTGAGTGAAGCGGAAGTCAATGAAAAGTTGGTTGATGTATATGCAGGTCCTGCTGTACGTAAACTGGCTCGTCAGCTTGGCGTGGATATCACACAGGTAAATGGTTCAGCGCTAAACGATCGCATTCTAAAAGAAGATCTGTTTGCGCATGTCAAAAATCGTTTGACCACCCAACAAGCAGCGCCAGCTGCTCAGGGCGCTGTTAGCTCAGGTCTGCCAAAGCTACCTGATATGAGCAACGTTGAAATCTGGGGCGAAACAGAAACCCAAGATTTAAGCCGCTTGCAAAAAGTGTCAATCCCGCAGCTGAACTACAATACGTATCTACCGCAAGTGACACAGTTTGATTTGTCTGATATCACCGAAACTGAAAAACTACGCGGTGAGCTAAAGGGTGACATGAAGGCGCAAGGTATTGGCCTGACTATTTTGGCCTTTATTGTTAAAGCAACTGCTTACGCTTTGACCCAGCACCCACGCTTTAACAGTCATTTGAGTGATGACAATACGCAAGTGATTTTGCGTAAGAGTGTTAACATGGGTATTGCTGTTGCGACTGATGACGGCCTAGTGGTTCCTGTGATTAAAAATGCACAGGACAAAGGCATCAAGCAGATCGCCATCGAAATTGGTGAGTTGGCAGGCAAAGCACGCGATAAAAAGCTCACTACTAAAGACATGCAAGGTGCAAGCTTTACCATATCAAGCCAAGGTATCTTGGGCGGTACAGCATTCACGCCACTGGTCAACTGGCCACAAGTGGGTATCTTAGGCGCATCAGAAGCGACTATGCAGCCTGTTTGGAATGCGGCTAAGCAGACTTTTGAGCCGCGCTTGATGCTGCCATTGTCATTGTCTTATGACCATCGCGTCATCAATGGTGCGGATGCAGCGGTATTTACTCGTTATGTCGCTACATTGCTTGCTGATCCACGCCGTATTTTGCTATAGCTGATACGCTACTCTAAAAGCTAAAACCAAAAAAAAGACTGCCTAAGGGTGGTCTTTTTTTTGAGCAGTACTGTATTTGAAATAAGCAAATGTTAGCCACAAAAAAGCCAGCATCAGCGCTGGCTTTTTATACTTAGATTATCGAGGTTAATACGGTTTGTGATTAAAACTGTTTGACAAATGCAACGCCATATACCCAAGGGCTGATATCGATTTCACCGATATCACTGCCATCTAAAGTAGCATCTGTTTTGATGTCCATATAACGCGCATCGATACGGAAAGCTTCAGTTGGAGCGAAAGGAATGTCCAAACCGACATGACCGGCCACACCAACGCTATCATCAAGATCTAAATCACCACCGGTAGAGATTCTTTCTTTAAAAAAGGTCGTATAGTTCACGCCAACACCAACGAATGGCTTGATATTCATTGGCATGTTGTCAGAGTCAAAGTGATATTGCACAGAAAGAGTTGGTGGTAAATGTTGGGTTTTACCTGTTAAAACTTGTGTGCCATCAGCACTATTTAGATCAAAATCATGATGAAATGGAAGTGCTGCGAGTAGCTCAACACCGACATTGTTGGCAATGAAATACTCACCACTGATGGTTGGTTGTATATCGCCGTCAACATCAACAGACAAACCATTATCTAGAGTGCCATTATCACTTTTAGGGTCAACATAATGTGCACCAGCCGCAATAGACCAAGTGCCAGCAGGCACAGCAAAAGCAGTAGTCATGGTAAGGGCAGTAGCAGCGGCTAAAACTAGGGATTGTAGTTTCATGATTTGGTTCCTTAATATATTAAAAGGTTATCAGTGCTAAATGAGGGATGACATTGCACACTGATACATAATGTTATAATGGATGATAAAGCGGTAACATTATGACTCTATTATAGTATAAAACCACAATTACTGTAAGGTTTTAATTGTGCTTTACTAAGTTTTATTTAATTATTTATAGTAAAGATGATAACTGTATAATTATTTTGATTATTTAAAAAATAATTATTGTGAGGTAGGGTATAAGCGTGTTGTGATATTCTGAAAATAGATAGCTAAGAATTATATTGATGATTGCTAATGTCTAAACGGTAGAATTGGAAATAAATGGTGATGGCTTACTGAATTGATATTCATGATATGACAAGAGGCGTAATATATTATGCTCGGTTATTGTAGCAACTCTCCACTACGCTGTGAGAATGCGCGTTCTGCAAAGATACTGACTCAGGTAGATTCTTGTTGCCCTGAATGTCATTTATTTTTGGTGCCTGCTCAAGACATAACCCAGCAATTGCTCGCTGATGAGCAGTTTTTACGATTTTCTGTTTTATTAATAGTATTGGTGCTATTAATAGCGGTCTATGTTCACTATTTGCATGTCACATGAGGGTTGATTGTGGTTGGTGCTCAATGATTCAGTGTTGCTATTGGCAATTTGAAACTATCTCTATCTTAATTTTTATTGAGATGAGCTGTTTTGTGACAGAGCGTTCAAGACATATTTTACGATAGTGACTTTATTTTATTTATATAACACCGGTATTTCACCGAATAGGGATGGCATGCTACTCAAATCTATAAGGCGCTTGCGTCATTTTGTTTATGATACTTTGCAAAATGATGAACATGACACTTTGTTTAGCCGCTATATTGATTATTTTCTCATATTCCTGATTATGACTAATGTGGCCGCTGTGATTGCCGAGTCAGTTGATAGTTGGTATTACCCTTATCAAGATTATTTTACTTGGTTCGAAAACTTCTCCATTGTGATCTTTTCTATTGAATATTTGCTGCGGCTATGGAGTGTTGCTGAAGCCAAACCGGACAATACAACGTGGAGGCAGCGCTGGGATTGGGTGAGAAGTCCTTCCGCACTCATTGATTTGGTAGCCATTGTTCCAGCCTTCTTAAACTTCTTTGTCAATATTGATCTGCGTTTCTTACGTATTTTGCGTTTGTTCCGTATTCTCAAACTGACCCGCTATTTTGCGTCCATGCGTATCCTTTTGGTGGTCATCAGTAAAGAACGCGGCTCGTTCCAAGCAGTTATTTTTATATTAATTATTATGATTGTGACCGCCTCGAGTGGCATTTATTTGGTCGAAAATCATGCGCAGCCAGAAGAGTTTGAGTCAATACCCAAGGCGATGTGGTGGGCTGTGGTAACGCTCACGACCGTGGGTTATGGGGATGTCACACCAATCACTAATGCTGGCAAGATATTGGGTGCTATTATTACGATATTGGGTGTGGGTCTAGCGGCACTGCCTGCGGGTATTTTGGCAACGGGTCTTGCAAATGAGTTGGCGCAGCGCCGTGAAGAGCTTGAGCAACATTTTCGTGAGCAACTGATCGATAGCGACTTTGATTTGGTACAAAATCAGATGATGATTGATAAGATTCGCCGAGAGCTAGGATTAGACAAAGAGCAAGCACAAAATATCGTATTACAAGTACTGCGTGAACAAGAACTTGAGCGGCGAGAAAGAGAAGTAGAAGTGCGTCAAAAGAATTTTTGCCCACATTGCGGTGAGGTTTTATAGCTCAGTATCTATCAGGCAATCATAGAAATTTATGCTTAAAATTTCTAGAAACAAGTATATTTGGCAGGAAACATAAAAGGGTACTGTGTGATTGAGACGCAGTACCTTTTTTAGATTTTATGATTGGCTAACGCTATATTCCTTGAGGAATCGGTAGCGCCCGTGCCAATTCATGTGCGACTTCTTGTGCTGCATTCGATAGATCTTCAGCGCTCAATGGTAAGTTTTGTAGGGTTAAATGCCAATCATCAACAGATCGGCGCAAATGAGCCACCCAAAGCGTCTTACAATCACGTGGGAGCTGCTTTAGGTTGACTTCAAAACAGCGGTTACCCTCATCATCACTCAAATGAATCTCACCTTTTTTGACCCTAGAGAGTGAATGCCCGTGATAGGAGTTGGCAATCAAAGCGATATGAGTGATATGTAAGGGAATTTCTTCTAGCTCCAGTCTAATTTGTTCTTGATCAAGCGGAGCCAAATACATGGCTTGCTCTCCGCGATCCTTACCGTTTAGACTGTCTCCTTGGTGCTTGACGGACTCAGCTTTGTCACGTAATTGTTTGAACCAGACAATATCACTAATGATGCAATTGTCATCATACAATACGCAAGCCAAGTCGATATCTACCGCGCTTTTGTCCTTTTTAAAACGCTTAAACAACCCTTTTGGCTCGATCTTAGTAAACTCATAGTTGAGCGCAAAAAATAACGTTCCCGTATCCAAGCCCAGTCCTCTTAAACTGTCGGAAAGCAGCGGTGATGGGGCAGTGGTCGGCATAATATTCCTTTTTAATTTTTAGTGGTTAACGATTATTGTCATTCGAGTGTTATTCGTTATTCGTCATTGCAGGTTGGTCCAATACTGCTTGATAAAGGAGTGCAGGCTTGGCGTCCAACAGGCCACTGCCAAAACCACGTAACCACCAAACCAGCTGTGAGGTCAAATTAACAGTCGCTTTTATCGTCAGGGTGTCGTCGTTTGATGTGACGATTTGATCATCACTCAGCTTGCTCTCCGTGAGGCTTCTGCCTGCCTGTTGCGTAAATTGTAGCTCAACAGCTGTATTTTTACCACGCTCAGCCAGTTCACCAAACAACGGATGGCTAAAGCCCATGCTGCCTTCATCCAAATAAGTATCGAGCTGAAAGTTATCTGGTGTCTGTGCTGCGCTCTCTAAAATCTCGACTCTATCAAATCGATGCAGCGCAAAAGTGCGGATGGTGGCTTTTGGGTCATCGGTACGAGTCGCCAGTAGGTAAATAATCACGCCACGCTGGATAATGGCAATAGGATTTAGTGTGTATTCACTGGCCTCTGACTTATTGCTGCGAGTGTAGCAGGCATTAATTTGCAACTGATAAAACAATGCATGGTAAATGTTGTCTTTGCTATCTAAATCTATATCTGGGGCAATAAGTGGTTGGGTAGCAGGTTCGATACGCACGCGGTCTATCCATGAATGCGTGACTTTACTGTTTTTGAGCTGTCTTCTTGCTAGATCAAACCACGGGAATAGCTCATCTAAAATCACAGGTGGCAACAGCTGAGTGAGATTGGCCTCAACCATGTTAAAGGCAACTGCTTGCGATAGATTCATATGCGGCAAGCTTTGTAGCGGTGCGTCTTCCTTCCAGCGCCAACCTTGTGGATTGGCATTGTTTTTTTCGATAGGAAAGCGTTTGGCCAATGCGTTCAAATCACGTTGCACGGTACGCAGGCTAATGTCAAAACCGGCCATCATGAGCTGTTCATAAATATGTGTCGTACCTACCCAGCGATTGCGCTGCAGCTGTGACAGTACTTGCCATTGACGAGCCGTTGTTGCTGCCCCGTGACGATTATCTTGGGTCTCTTTTAACACATCATTTTCTGCCGCCTCTATGGCAATCGCTTGCTCATCAGAATCTGACTGAGCTTGGATGTTCTCGGCGTTAGTAGAATGTAAAGTCATTAAAAAATACCCTTTATAAAGTCACAGGTCATTGTTCTACAGATTTTGGCTAGTTGTTTATCATCTCAGAAAAGTATCAAAGCGTCTAGGGACGTTCGTATACATTTAGGCATCGTTTAGGCGCTGTCTAGGCGCCGTCTAAACATAGTCTAGAAACGTCCTAATTATCATTTTGGTGTGTTGTCATTGACACTTTAAGCTTCACTTTGCTCACGGTTATCAATGACGTCACTATCGTTATTTTCGCCTTTACGTTTTTCTTTTTTTATTTTGTCCTCTTTTTTTTGGCGCTTAGCTTTGCGTTTTTTCTTCTCTTTCTTTTTTGACTTTTTATCATCTACCTCATCGTCGCCGTCTTGGTTCTCATCCCATAGCATCAGACGATTTAGAACTTTGCCAAATAGGGTGTCCTTGCGGTAGCGACCTTTTTTATTCATGGTATCGATGGGTAGGCCTGTCATCAAGGTCAATGCTTCACTCAAGGTATAAACGCCATAAATATGAAAGTCGCCGTCTTTTACTGCAGCAATGATATCGTCGCGTAGCATGAGCTGTTTGACATTGGCCATCGGAATGACCACGCCTTGAGCGCCCGTCAACTCTTGCTCACGGCACGCATCAAAAAAGCCGGCGATTTTGGCATTGATACCACCAACTGCTTGCACTTCGCCCAGCTGATTCATAGAACCAGTAATGGCAAAGGATTGATCAATAGGGATATTTGCTAAGGCGGATAGTAGCGCACAACCTTCGCTAACGGTGGCACTATCACCATCGATATGGGCGTAGCTTTGTTCAAACGCGAGCGAAGCGCTAAAATTTAGCGCATGGTGTTGGCTAAATAACGCACGCAAATAACTGGTCATGATCAACATACCCTTAGCGTGCAAGCTACCACCCAAGTCTACATCACGCTCGATATCGAGGATTTCACCTGCGCCAATATTGGGCTGAATAACAGCAGTGAGGCGCGCCGGCATGCCAAACTCACTATCGGCATAGCTGACGACGGTCAGAGCGTTGACTTGCCCAACCGCACTGCCTTGGGTTTGAATCAGCTGCTGGCCGTTTTTGAGTTCGTCCCAGTATAGATCGCGCAAATATCCTGAGCGCTCATCCATGTCGTCGATTGCCTGAATGACATGATCTGCTGTCACCATTGTCTCATTATTTAAACGAGCATGACGGTTTGATTCATGCAACAGTTTAATCAACAAATCACTGTGTAGGCTTAAACGGTCCTGCTCTTCGGCTTGCAAGCTCAAATGCTCAAGTAACGTGGCTTGCGCGCTACTATCGAATGGATAAAGGTCGGCATAATCAATGATGTCTGCCATTTTCGCTACCAGTGCCAATTCATGCTCGCTGGTGCGCGTCACATCATCATGAAAGTCCGCACGAACTTTAAACACCGCATCAAACTCAGGCTCAAGCTCTAGCAGCTCATAATATAAGTCTGCTTCACCTAATAAGATCACTTTGATATCAAGATCAATGGGCGCTGGTGATAAAGACAAGCTACCTGTTAAGGTCAGCATTTGCTCAAGGCTTGAGAGTTTGATTTTGCGTGACTGTAGCGCGCGCTTTAGACCCTGCCATGCATAAGGATGCTCAAGTAAATGGCTAGCTTCTAGCAGCAGGTAGCCGCCATTGGCACGGTGTAGGGCACCTGCGCGAATCATGCTGACATCCGTCGTTACAGTCCCTAATTGGGTAATTTGCTCAACATGACCCAACAAATTAAGGTGAGTCGGTAGGTCTTCAAAGACAACAGGTGCGCCACTGTCTGGTGCGTGACTGACAATGACATTGACCGCGTAACGGCTGGGTGTTGTGGTCAATACAGCTGTCACAAATTCTTCATCATCGCCGTTAACGATACGCTCTACATGAGTAACCATATCGGAAAATACGGCTTTGAGATAATCAACAACAAGCGGGTGCGTGGCAAATTGCTCATAAACAGGCGCAAACAAAGGTTGTAATGCACGGCGCGCGATACTGCGATGCAGTGATTCTATCGCATCGTTGGCTTCGTCTTCTAACTGCTCTAACGCAATGGTTAGTTGACTGAGGCGCTTTTGCATATGGTTTTTCTGTACAAAGTTATTTAACTCAGCCTCGTACTCACTGTTACCATACTCAGAGTTTTGAGCGTTGTTTTGATCTTCATCAGGGTTAGTCTTATCGTTGCTCAGTATGTTGACTTTTTGGTTATCATTTCTTGGTGATAAGTCTTCATTATTGTTAGATGATTCAGAAGCCTTTATAGGGTTGCTGCTACTGTCTGTCGTCAGCTGACTGGGATGGACAAAAACTGCCTTATTATCAAATGAGCGAAACGTTAAGGCGAGGTCATACTGCTTGCCCTCAGCGTTTAGCGCGTCGTAAGCATGACTCTCTTTTTGGTGCGTGCTGTTCTTGATTGCTTCGATTTTGCTTTGATACTGGTCACTACGAAAGCGTTGGCTTAGTCGCTTTTTCGCTTGTTGCCACAAGTTATTGACCTGCTGTTGTAGCAAGGCGGCTTGCCCCGCAGGTAGACGCAGAGCCAGTGGCGTACGTGGATCAGTAAAGTTGTGCACATATACCCAATCATCAGGCGTTGGTGCATCGGCGGCAATACGGGCCAACAGGCGACTGATGACAGTACGCTTACCCAAGCCGTTCTCGCCAGCAGCAAACACATGATAGCCACTTGCTTTGATGTCTAACGCAGTGTGTAAGGCTTTGAGTGCACGCTGTTGACCGAAGCCAACATCTAAGTCAGGCGCAGTACGTGTGTCTGTAGGCAACTCATCAGGGTCGCTATAGCGTTTTAGTTGCTCAGCCGAAATACGGCAGCTTTTTTGAACCTCAGTAAAAATAGGATTTGGGGCGTTAGATGTTATTTGTCCGTCGTCTTGTGAGTCAGCGGTAGGTGGCACCATATTATTAGCGTCTTTTGATATTTGAGATATAGGGGTATAGGATTGTTCGGTCATAGGTTTTTGAGAAATCGTCTTAAAAGTATTGAAAGAGTATGAGGGACAATATATTTATTCTGGTCATGCGCGCATTGAACTTTTTATAATTAATAGTGACATCTTACAAGATATAGTCACATTTTAGCGAAGTCATTAAGCGCAGTTTTGTATCATATTTACAGAAATCTTTGATCATGATAAACGAAAAATAAAGAAACTAGGCAAGGCGTTTTATGCTGTTAACGCAGAATAACGCGTCATGAACGGTGCAGATAGTATAAGATGTCCCACATTGGCGCAATCTGCAACTATTCAATGAGCAGACTGCATGATAAAATAGGCGGTTCACATGTCAAAACTGGATAACTCGTTGTATGTCAGCTTCCGCTAAAACCTCTTCGTCGTCTACTAGCACGGGTCATATCAATATTGATCCGACTGGCTTTGTGAAGCTTGGCTCACAATTGCCAAAGCTGGCCAGTATCTTAGCACAAGCCGTAAATGAGCTAAGTCTATCACTAAGTGAGAAACAGCAGCGCACGTTATTATTGTACTTAGACCAGCTTTTGTTGTGGAATAAGGCGTATAATCTGACCGCCATCACCGATCCAGAAGAAGCGCTGATCAAACATGTGATTGATTGCTTGTCTATTATAACGCATTTGCCGACAGGGTCGCTGCTTGATATCGGTACAGGCGCAGGGTTGCCTGCAGTGATTATTGCGATTTGTCAGCCTGAGCGCCCGTGTACAGCCCTTGATAGTAATCAAAAAAAGATTCGCTTTATCAAGCAGATCAGCAGTGAGCTTGGCTTACGTAATATGCAACCGATCGCTTCGCGTATTGAAGCGCACGAAGCCAGCTATGATGTGGTGACTTCTAGAGCGTTTGCCAGTTTGATAGATTTTGTTGAAGTAGCGCAGCCGAGATTGGCAGATGACGGTTATTTGTGTGCTATGAAAGGCAAAGCACCGAGCGATGAAGAGCTGCAAGCGCTCGATAGTGATTGGCACATTAAGACGATTAAGCTGACAGTACCGCGTCTGCATGATAGTCGTCATTTGATTGAAATGTCTGCTAAAAATGCCTGAATGGTAGATACTTCTCAGTCATGAAACAGCAGTCGTTTTTTTGTGAAACGCAGTTTACGTTTGTACCTAAATGGCATAGTATTTAAAAGCACTGAAAATATACAAACGAAAATTGGGTAATTTATAAAAGAATTTTTTTATAAATGGCTGCCCTTCATGAAGCGCTGAGTTAGCAGCACTGCATAAGCATATAAGATTGAGCGGCAAATTCTGCGTCAAATAAATTAAAAGAAAAAGTCAGTAACAGACCTTAATAAAATTGAGTGAGTGTATGGAAATCATAGCAATTGCGAATCAAAAAGGCGGCGTGGGCAAAACCACAACGGCGGTAAACTTGACCGCCAGTTTAGCTGCTAAGCGCAAGCACGTACTACTGATTGACTTAGACCCACAGGGCAATGCAACCAGCGGTACTGGTGTCGACAAAAACGATCTGACGCTTACCATAGCCGATGTTTTACTGGATGGTGTAGCGCTGTCTGAAGCCATTGTGACCAGTCCGGCAGGGTTTGATGTGATCGGTGCCAATCGTGATTTGGCTGGCATGGATATCACCTTGATGGGTAAGACCGACAGTCATGAATTGTTCAAAACGGCCATGGCAGATTTGGTTAGCGATCAAGCCACTACAAAAAAGCCGTCATACGATTATGTCATTATAGACTGTGCGCCAAGTTTGAACTTATTAACGATTAATGCGTTGGTCGCAACTGATAGTGTGATTATTCCAATGCAGTGTGAATATTATGCACTAGAAGGGCTAGCAGATTTGTCGCAGACGATTGAGCGTCTCACTGAATTAAACCCTAAGTTATATATTCGCGGTGTTGTGAGAACGCTATTTGATGCGCGTAACACGCTTGCCCGTGATGTGTCTGCTGAATTAGAAGCGCATTTTGGCGATATTATGTATAAGACTCATATCCCAAGAAATATTCGCTTAGCAGAAGCACCTGCCCATGGTCTGCCAGTTATTGTATATGAGAGATGGTCGAAAGGCGCGCGCGCCTATCAAAAACTGGCCGCTGAAGTGATGAAGCAAAGCAGCTAGTTTTTCTATAAAAGCTTTTGAACAACAAAGCACTTAACATTGTATTTAGTAAGCCGCAGCAGTAATCAATAGGCTTTTATTTTAGCGTTAGAGGATAGGTAATCATGGCGAAGAAAAGAGGGTTGGCTGCCAATCGAGGCTTAGATGCCTTATTAGGGTCAATCAAGAAAGAAAAGCAAATCACCGCCTCTGCCTTGCAAGATGATATGGCTGCACGTGATATGGCCGTGCCAGCTGAAACGCTAGATACCAATATGCCTGTGAAAACTGCACCCGTCGATGCGGCTGCGCCCAAAGCCAGTAAAAAATCGGCTGCAAAATCCACTGATAATGACACTACTGTCAGTAACAGTACTCGTTCATCACGTGTGACGAACAAGACGGCTAGCAACAAAACGCGTGGTAATAACACAGACGTAAACGCTTCAGAGGATCAAATCAGCCTCGTGCAGATCGATGTCACGCGTCTACAAGCAGGTAAATATCAACCGCGCCGTGATATGAGTGAAACAGCGCTTGCAGAATTGGCATCTTCTATTGAGCAGCATGGCGTGATGCAGCCTATCGTTATCCGCCCATTACTTGCCAATGAAGATAAGAGTGAAGCCTTTGTTACTCATGAAATTATCGCTGGCGAACGTCGCTGGCGCGCGGCAAAAATGGCAGGAAAGTCGGTTATTCCGGCGATTGAGCGTGCGCTATCTGATGAGCTTGCCATTGCACTGGCATTAATTGAAAATATCCAGCGTGAAGACTTATCTGTGATCGAGCAGGCAGCCGCGTTGCAGCGCTTTCATACAGAGTTTGGTATGAGTCATGCCATGATTGCTGAAGTGGTGGGCAAGGCGCGTACGACGGTGTCGAATTTACTACGCCTAAATCAATTGCATGATACGGTAAAAGATCATTTGGCAAATAGCGCGCTAGATATGGGTCACGCCCGAACGCTATTGGCATTGTCTTCTGAGCAGCAGCCGATTATTGCACAAAAGATCATCGATGGCGGTATGACGGTGCGAGAAGCTGAAAAGCTGGTCAAATCCATTTTGAACCCTGCGCCCAAAGCCAACCGTGTCGAACAAGCACAGTCTCGTGATGAAGAACGTCTCACGCAAAGACTGACAGATATGCTGGGTGCTGAGGTAAAACTTAAGCACAAAAAAGACGGGCAGGGTAGTGTTGAGATCTTTTTTCACAGTCAAGACCAGTTAGCTGCTTTGATTAAGCACATAGAAGCACAGGCTTAAGACAATACGCAAGCTAGTAGGACTGATTTATTAATAACGACTATTTACGTATAAATCCATCTACGTAATAACTGCTTTGAAAAATATGGAAGAGAGCAAATATGTGGGAGTTAGTAAAGGCAGGTGGCTGGCTAATGACACCTATTGTCGTCTGTTCTATATTGGCGTTGGTTATCATTATTGAGCGTAGCCATACACTACAGTTTAGCAAGATTGTGCCTAGCAGATTGCGTGAACAGCTCATCACTCGCTTACGCGAAAATGGAGATATCGGCCGTACGCAATTGATGAATGTCAAAGAAAAGACGGCGCTTGGTGATATCTTAGCGACAGGTTTGCTCTATCGTCAGTATGGTCTAGAATCTATGACCATGCATATGCAGAACCGTGCCAGCGTACAAGTTCACCAGTTAGAAAAAAATATCAATATGCTGGGAACAATTGGTGCTATTGCACCATTGCTTGGATTATTAGGTACGGTATTAGGTATTATTTCTTCATTTTTGGCGATTACTGATGGTGCGATGCAAGATCCAACGATGCTTGCTGCTGGTGTCTCACAAGCGCTAATCACCACGGCTGCTGGTATGATCGTCGCTATCCCAGCGCTTGTCGCGTATCGATACTTTCAGCGCCGCATTATCGACATAAATGCACAGTTCGAGACTCAAGCAGGACTGATGATTCAAGAATTATACGACTATCAATTGCTCGATAATGCTAACGCAGCGGCCCCTGCTAATAGTACGACCACTATTGATGAGCGTGCTCCTGACCGGTTAAATATAGATAAAACCAATGTGGCGACAATATAATTGTCATATTTTCTACCAAGTTTGATGCTCAAAGTACATTCGTAACAGCAGGTAAATATAAGAGATTCATATGCGTTTTAGAAAACCGACTGTTGAGCCGCTTGAAATTAATCTGACACCGATGATTGATTGTTTATTATTCTTAATCGTCTTTCTGCTACTGGCTACCTCCTTTAATCATTTTAGTCGTTTAAATATTATCCTTCCTGAAGCAGAAGGTGTGGCACAGACAGAGCAAAAAAATAGTATAGAAGTAGCTGTACAAGAAGATGGCAGTTACTTGGTCAATGGTATTACGCTCGCCAGTAGCAATGAGGCTGAACTGACCAGCATGTTGCAGCAAGAAGCAGGAAGCAATCGCGATATGCTATTTGTCATCGCAGCAGATGCCAACGCTACCCATCAATCTGTCGTACGGGTGATGGATGTCGCTGGTAAACTCGGATTTTTGAACTTAAATATCAGCACCGTTGTCCCACTTGGTCAAACTTTGCCGCAATAACATTTGCCGCATCATTACTATAAACTGTGTATCAAGCACAGCCCATTCATGTCATGACACCTACATTGAGGCTTTTATGAGCCAAGCTTATATACCTGACTCTACAAAACCTTCTGCTAAAAAACCTTCAGCAGCTCCTTCTAGTCCGCCAAAAAGTAAGACCTTACTGCGTCTATTAAGATATCTAAAGCCGTATTGGTGGGCTTTGCTACTGACGGTTTTGGGCTTTGCTATCAACGCAGGAACTGAGATTTGGATTGCCAAGCTGTTGCAATACATTACTGATGCCATTAACCAAAGTGATCGAAGCAAGCAGGCGTTATTTCCATTACTCATCATTGCTCTATTTTTTGTACGCGGTTTGGGCAGTTTTTTGGGTAACTATTACTCGGCTTTGGTCTCACGTAATTTGGTTTATGAGCTGCGGGTCGAGGTTTTTAATAAGCTACTGCGCTTACCAAGTTCGTTCTATTTGGCCAATCCTGCTGGTACGATCTCATCCAAGCTGATATTTGATGTTGAGCAAGTCACTGCTGCCAGTACAGACTCAATGAAGACATTACTGCGTGATGGTTTGACGGTTGTGGCATTGATAGGCTTTTTGCTTTATAGCAACTGGCGCTTGACGCTCATTTTATTTGTCGTGTTGCCGCCTATATTGTGGCTCATCCGCATTGCCTCCAAGCGCTATCTTAAGCTCTCTAAAGGTATTCAAAAAACGATGGGTAGTGTCAGTCATATTACCAATGAGGTCATCAGTGGCTATCAGGTGGTAAAGAATTATGGCGGACAAGCATATGAAGCCGAGCGCTTTGATAAGACTTCAAAAAAGAACTTACGCCAAGGCATGAAGGTGGTCGTCACCAATAGTATCAATACCCCAGCAGTACAGCTGCTGATGGCGATAGCCATGTCGGTGGTGGTATGGCTTGCATTGAGACCTTCAGTCATTAGCAATATCTCAGCGGGTGAGTTTATCTCTTACATTGCGGCGGCTGGTCTGCTGAGCAAACCGGTACGCTCACTGACTGATATCAATCAAAAATTGCAAAAAGGCATTGCTGCTGGTGAGTCGATTTTTGCATTACTTGATGAGCCAGAAGAAGAAGACACAGGCACTATTAGCAAGGCATTATCTGGTCAAATGTCGTTGGATAATATCAGTTTGGTATATCCAGACTCGACGGTTGCTCTGCGTGATTTTACATTAAATATAAAAGCAGGCGAGACGGTTGCATTGGTGGGACGAAGCGGAGCAGGCAAGTCCTCCTTAGTGAATCTTTTAACGCGTACTCTGGAGACATCCTCTGGGCAAATTACTTTAGATAACATACCAATTGAAGACATCAAATTAGAAAGTCTGCGTGCGCAAATTGCCATGGTGAATCAGCAAGTCGTACTATTTAATACGACAGTATTTAATAACATTGCTTATGGCGGCTTGGCTAATAAGAGCCAAGCTGAGGTCGAGCAGGCCGCAAAAGCGGCTTTCGCTCATGACTTTATTATGAAAATGCCAAACGGCTACCAAAGCGAAATCGGGGCCGAAGGGCTTCAGCTATCTGGTGGACAGCGTCAGCGACTATCTATTGCTCGTGCGCTGTTAAAAGACGCTCCGATTTTGATTTTGGATGAAGCCACCAGTGCGCTTGATAATGAGTCAGAGTATTATATTCAGCAAGCCCTCGATAACGTCATGAAAAACCGTACGACGCTAGTGATTGCGCACCGCTTAACGACTATTGAATCTGCAGATCGTATTGCTGTGATGGATGGTGGTCAGATAGTTGAGCTTGGCACCCATAATGAGCTGATGCAGCTGCAAGGTCATTATGCGCAAATGTATGCTCGAGACTTTGAGTAGAATAGATTTATTTGATAAAGCGTCAACGCCTAAGCAGCGAATCGATAAGATACATGGCAATTATTCATGAGTATTGAAACGACAGTTACTAATGCATGGCAACGTAAGGCCGCTTGGTTATGGCTTTTGCTACCTATTAGCTGGCTTTATGGATTGATCACATTACTTCGTCGTCACGCTTATAAAATTGGGCTGCTATCAAGTTATCGCGCACCTATACCCGTCATGGTTATTGGTAATATTAGTGTGGGTGGTAGCGGCAAAACACCGTTAATTATCGCCTTGGTCAATCACTTGCAAAAACGAGGCATAAAAGTCGGCGTCATCAGCCGCGGTTATGGTGGTGATACGAGCCAAATGCCAGCATTGGTTAGCACGACCAGTTTGCCTAATGTAGTAGGCGACGAGCCATGTTTGATTGTTCATATGACAGGTGTTGTCATGGCAGTATCTCCCAATCGCCAGCAAGCGATTACTACCTTGTTGGATGCTGATCCTGATTTGCAGTTAATTATCGCTGACGATGGGCTGCAGCATTATGCGCTCAAGCGGGATATAGAGTGGATTGTGGTAGATGCCGCGCGAGGGTTTGGTAATGAGCAATTATTGCCAACCGGATTTTTGCGTGAGCCAATGTCACGACTAGAAGGTGCTCATGTTATTTATCATGAAAAACCAAATACAGACTCGACTAAAAGTAGTAGTAAGCCACAGAATTCTGAGCGTTTGACCATGCGTTTGCAAGCTGATGAATTGCAACGTCTATGGCGTCCTCACTCATCTACCAAGCAAATAGATAATGTCGTACCTACCAGTAATAGTAGAGTACACGCAGTCAGTGGTATCGGCTATCCACAGCGTTTTTTTAATACGTTAGAGTCTCTTGGTTTTGAGGTGATAGGGCATCCTTATCCTGATCACTATGACTTTAATTTGGCTGAGCTTTTACAATACAGCGATTATCCTATCGTTGTTACTAGTAAAGATGCGGTAAAAATAAAAGCATTATTGTCAGACTATACGGCGGACCAAGCATCAAGTGATGAGTATACAGAACTCGTTAGCAGGTTGTGGGTTTTGCCTGTGACAGCCGTATTATCCGATAACTGTTATGATAATCTAAACCAGCAATTGAAAGCTTTGGGTATTGAGGCTGACTCTTATGTTGGTACAAAAATGCCATCATAGATAATAGTCGATACGTCAAACTGAACCACAATTTTTAGGAATAAACCATGTCGCTTGTCACCACACCTGCCAAAACCCATATTGTGATTCCTGCACGCTTTAAGAGCACACGGTTACCTGGTAAGCCATTATTGAGCATTCATGCTAAACCGATGATACTTTGGGTGGCTGAAAAGGCAAAAACAGCAACCTTTGCTGACGATATGTGTATTGCGACTGATGATGAGCAAATTGCAAAGGTCTGTATCGATGCCGGTTTTGATGTTGTGATGACAAGTAGCGAGCATGCGTCAGGCACTGACCGCTTGGCGGAAGTGGCTGCTATTAAAGGCTGGGCTGATCATGATATTGTGGTCAATATGCAAGGTGATGAACCTCTTGTACCGCCCTTACTGCTTGAGCAGGTACAGGCGCTTTTGGTAGCGGATGAGGCCAGCGTCATGGCGACACTCTGTGAGCCTATCGACGATTACGATACGTTCCAGCGACCTTCTGTGGTAAAAGTGGTCAGTCAATATACTAACGATCTACAGCGCGCGCTTTATTTTAGTCGAGCACCGATTCCTTGTGATCGTGATATCGTATTGGCGGATGACAATCAAAGACAGCCACCAAAGAATGCGTATCGCCATTTGGGCTTATACGCCTATCGCGTTAGTTTATTACAGCAGTTTGTGCATTGGCCACAGACGCCACTTGAGTTACTTGAAAGTCTAGAGCAGCTACGTGTGCTGGAAAATGGCGAGCTTATCGCCATTGCAGAAGCTGCTTGTCAACTGCCGGCTGGTGTCGATACACAAGAAGATCTAGACCGTTTAAATGCGATGAGCTTAGCTGATTTTAAAAACCCTGCTAAATAATGGTTTGAGTAAGCACTCGCACATTATCCAGAGTATCGTTAGCGTGCCGCATCCTAAATATCTAAAAACGTGATAGAGCCAATAGAGCTATAACTATGAATGATCTGACAGCAAATGTAGGCACGCAAGAGTGTTCAGACAGTATCTATTTTGAGCCCTTGCTGCCGTGGCAGCAGACGTTGTGGTCACAATTAACACAGCGAGTATTGACGCAGCAGTCCTTGCCGCATGCATTGCTCGCTGCTGGTATGCAAGGGATGGGTAAACGCGCCTTTGTATGGCGGTTAGTGGCTTGGCTGTTATGCCGCGAGCGTGATACGAATCCACTAGGCGCATGCGGCGCGTGTGAAAGTTGTCAGTGGCTTAAGTCGGGCACTCATCCAAGCTTGCAAGTGCTGCCAATTGTGAGTATGCCAATCAATGTGGATAGCGACACCCTTCAGGACAAACCAAGCAGCGCAAAAGATAAAAAAAGTGCCAAGACCACAAGCAGCAGCGCGCTTAAAATCAAAGTGGATGACATTCGTGCCTTGCAGCCTTTTATTTATCAAGGCGGGCAAGGGGTGCGCATCTGTGTGTTGGACTACGCAGAGCAAATGACCGTCGCCGCTGCCAATGCGTTACTCAAGACATTAGAAGAGCCGCAAGCACAAGTTCACCTGTTTTTAATCAGTGATACGCCTGCTCAGCTACTTCCAACGATTAAGAGCCGTGTACAACAGTTGGCATTACAGACTATTGAGCCTGCTGTTGCTATCGATTATGTGACCCGTGCTCTCGGTCACACCATCAATCGTGAAGCCGTTGGTAAAATGGCGATTGAACAGCTTATACAGCTAGCGAACGGAGCGCCACTCGCTGCGATAGCACTGGCACAGGCATCGTGGTATGGCAAGCGATCCTTATGGCTGACCACATGGCAAGCGCTACGTAGTGGTAAGCGTAGTAGCGTAGCAGCAAGTGACTATTGGCAAAGTCAGTTAAGTATAAAAGAGTTTATCCAACTGTCTGAGCTGATGCTGCTTGATATGCGCCGCGTTTGTCTGGGGATTGGTGAACTCCAAAAAGATATCAAACTATCGGTTGCACTAGAATCTTATCAACCTACCGATAGCGGATTAGAGACATTCGCCACCAGCTTGCAGCAGACCAAAGTTGCTTTGCAACAAAATGTGCAAGAAAAATTTGCCTATGATAAGCTAATGCAAGAATTAGCTGACTTGTAAAAGTCGTGATATAGCGCTTAATTATCGCTTATTCATTCACAATTGCTTTTATTTATAATCTCTCAATAACTCATAAAAATATATTAGACCCAGTTGATAAAGGAAGCTGACTATGGCAATGCCAGGACGCGGCGGGATCTTAACCTGTCACATTGAAAGTATCGACACGCTGTATGCCAGCTATTTATCTTTTGTGAATAACGGCGCATTATTTGTGCCTTCTGATCAGCCGCAGCAGCTGGGTAACGAGGTGTTTATCGCTATTACATTACCCAACTCTAGCGAGCGCTTGCCAATGAATGGTAAGGTGGTTTGGATCAACTCCAAAACCCAAGGTGGTCGACCAGCAGGCTTTGCGGTGCAAATTGGTAGTGATATCGCAGGCCAAAGAATTAAAAACGAAGTCGAGCGATTATTAGCGGGAAAAATTGACAGCTTACAATCGACTTATACCATGTAATTCATACTACTTCATTCAAAAACCTAGGCGTCTCTATCGATAGCCATCATGGTGATACTTTGTGATCAATAAAGTGATCCTTAGATTCAACATTGAAGTGCAACGCACCCGAAGCTAGATTTTACCTCAAGCGGTGTTCTAAACCCTAGCACCTTTCTTGGTCGATTATTTAAACTGTCTTCAATCGACTGAACTAAGTGCCTGCA
>NZ_CAJHAR010000010.1 GCF_904846415.1 Psychrobacter piscatorii
TTAGATGCGTATAGTTCATGGTTGCAATCTCACTTTGGTCGGTGGATAAAGACTTTGATGCTAGCGCATCTAGGTCTTTTTTTCACCTTGCATTTGGTATTGCACTTCATGTGTTAATCTAAGATTTAAATCATTAAGTGATAAAAGCAGCACACATAAAAAAGGGCTTAAGATAATTCTTAAGCCCTTTTCATATTTCTAATAATATCAATAAACACTAAAATGGATTAACGTAAATTTAACTCAGGAACGGTTTGTCCACGCTTACTATAAAATTCGCTAACGAATTCATCAAACCGATCTTGCTCGATAGCATCTCTGATACCTTGCATCAAACGCTGGTAATAGCGTAAGTTGTGAATGGTTGCCAATTGTGCACCCAGCATCTCTTTACATTTATTAAGATGATACAAATAAGCACGGCTAAAGTTTTGGCAGGTGTAGCAGTCACATTCAGGATCTAATGGGCCTTCGTCGTTACGATACTGGCTATTACGAATACGTACCACACCAGCATTGTCTGCATCGCCCGTCACGAAATAATGACCATTACGCGCGTTACGAGTTGGCATCACACAATCGAACATGTCCACACCGCGGCGTACGCCTTCAACTAAATCCTCAGGCTTACCAACGCCCATTAGATAGCGCGGCTTATCTGCTGGCATATCATCAGGGAGATAGTCTAGGACATCTATCATCTCTTCTTTAGGCTCACCAACCGAAAGACCGCCGATGGCATAACCATCAAAGCCAATATCTAGCAGACCTTCGAGTGATTGCTGACGCAAATCAGGATACATACTGCCTTGTACGATACCAAATAATGCGTTGGTGCTGCCCAGTCTATTGTGCTCATCAACGCAGCGTTGTCCCCAGCGTAATGATAGCTCTAGAGACTTTTTCGCTTCATCATGAGTCGCTGGATAAGGCGTACACTCATCGAACTGCATGACGATGTCTGAGTTCAAGCTGTATTGAATTTGCATGGATTTTTCAGGAGAAAGGAATACTTTGGCGCCATCGATAGGCGATTTGAAGTTAACCCCTTCTTCGGTAATTTTACGCATGGCACCCAGACTGAATACTTGGAAACCGCCTGAATCCGTCAAAATAGGCTTGTCCCAATGCATGAACTTATGCAAGCCGCCAAATTTGTCGATCACTTCCGTGCCTGGGCGTAACCAAAGATGAAAAGTGTTGCCTAAAATGATATCAGCACCGATGGCTTCGATATCACGTGGCAGCATACCTTTGACCGTACCATAAGTACCAACAGGCATAAAAGCAGGCGTTTGCACATCGCCATGATTGAGATGAACGGTGCCGCGGCGTGCACGCGTTGCACCGCTGGCTGTTTTATGTAAGACAAATTGCATATGTTAACCGATATATGAGCTATGAAAATGGCGCTAATTATAGCATTGTTAGGGATTTTTTGGATATTGATATTCAGGCCATCAATATAGCCAGTCAGTGCATTTTTTGATTGATGTAATATTGTTATAACCAAAAGACACAGACAGTGCTTCAAAACACACAGACAACCCTTACGTTGCGCTGGTAAAGTAAAAGTCATAATGATGACGTATTTAGAACCATCAGAGCATACTTTAAGAAAATGGAGAGGTTATATGAAAAAGACAGGTTATCTACTATTAGTTGGCGGGATATTATTGATATCAAAAGGGGCAATGGCTGCTGATCCAGAAGAGCCGGAGTATACGTTATTGGCACAATCAGATGACTTTGAGTTACGTCGTTATGATGAGCAGTTAATCGCCCAAACGTGGGTAAGTGGTGATCAACGCGCGGCGAGTCGTGCAGGTTTCAAAATCCTAGCGGATTATATTTTTGGTAATAATACCGCACCAACTGGTGGTAGTAGCAAAATTAGCATGACAGCGCCTGTTACTATGCAGCCTGATAATAAAGGGGATAGTGAGTCACAGAAGATCGCAATGACCGCACCAGTCAGTATGCAACAAGATGACGGAAAGTGGCGCGTACAATTCACGATGCCTAGTAAATACACGATGGAGACGTTACCAAAACCGAATAACCCAGAGGTCGAAATCATCGAAGTACCCGCTCAAAATTATGGCGTTATCAAATTCTCAGGATTTACTGGAAGTGATAAAGTAGATAAGAAGACACAAGAATTGAGAAATTGGATGCAAAGCAAAAATTTAACGCCTACAGGTGATCCAGAATTGGCACGTTACGATGAGCCATGGACATTGCCATTTTTACGTCGTAACGAGGTAATGATTGCGTATGAGCAAAAGTAATACAAGGGTATTAGGGCATATATTCATTGTTCTTAGCCATTTAGATTATTGATCGCAAAAAAAAGACAGCAATGGCTGTCTTTTTTGTATCTGATATTTGGTTATTCGATTTAGTTTTTTTGCTCACGAATGATATTCAGCATACGGCGCAATGGTTCTGCTGCGCCCCACAGTAGCTGATCACCAACGGTAAAGGCACCTAAATACTCAGGGCCCATTTTAAGCTTACGTAAGCGGCCTAATGCAACTGTTAATGTACCAGTCACTGCGACTGGCGTTAAGCGATTCATAGTGGCTTCTTTGTCGTCTTCGACCAAGTCTAACCACTCGTTGCCGCTATTTTTTAGGGCGGCTTCAATCTCTTCTAGAGGGATGTCTTTTTTGAGCTTGATGGTTAGACCTTGCGCGTGGCAACGCATTGCCCCGACACGTACACACATACCATCGATAGGAATCGCGCTAGCTTCGTCATTACCAAGGATTTTATTGGTTTCGACGCCGCCTTTCCACTCTTCTTTTGACTGTTTGTTCTCTAACTGCACATCGATATAAGGAATCAAGCTACCAGCAAGCGGCACACCAAAATATTGTGTAGGGAAGTCTGCTGAACGCTGTGTCAGAGCGATTTTCTTATCAATATCAAGAATGGCGCTAGCAGGGTTGGCCAGTTCATCTTGTACAGCGTCATGCAAAACACCCATACCTGAGATAAGCTCACGCATGTTATTGGCACCAGAGCCACTAGCCGCTTGATATGTCATCGCGCTGACCCATTCGACCCAGCCTTTATTGAATAGCTCACCAATAGCCATCAGCATCAATGATACGGTACAGTTGCCACCGATAAAGTCTTTTTTGCCGTTGGCTAGGGCGTCATCAATGACGCTGCGATTGACTGGATCAAGAATGATGATGCTGTCATCTTTCATACGTAGCGTACTTGCTGCATCAACCCAATAGCCAGTCCAGCCGCTATCACGTAGTGGTTGGTGAACTTTTGAAGTGTAATCACCACCTTGGCAAGTAATAATCACATCACAAGCAGCGAGTGCTTCAATATCATGAGCATCTTTTAGTTGGCCAGTTTCAATACCGTCGAACTTTGGCGCATCACCACCAGCATTACTGGTTGAAAAGAAGACAGGCGTAATACCGTTAAAGTCATTTTCTTCTTGCATACGTTGAATCAATACTGACCCTACCATGCCGCGCCAGCCTACCAAGCCTACTGTTAAGTTACTCATGAAATTCAGTCCTATTTACAATTATTTGTTGCATCACCAACCGATAACAATGCCGTGAATGGTACAAAAAAGCAAGGCGTTTTGGCTATTATTTACTCGTTTTATATATACTATTAACTATGTGTACTATAACTTTACGTTATTATTAGAGTCTCACTTAGGTATTGGCAAAATATATTTGGTTGCCTGTAAAGGATAAGGCTCTCGATAAAATACTTATTATTTTGATTGGGCAGGTATTGTAAATTTTTATGGCAGTTGTTGCAGAATCGCGACTCATATATAGGCGAAAATCTTATGAAATGCTAAAGTAAGCTTCTAGCATTAATACTTGACGTCAGTTCAGTTAGAATTCAGTTCATTTAAAACAATCATGTGTGTTGTCATGGAATGAATGGCATATGTCATCATTGGCCCCATTATCAGCTCAATAAACGGTTATTACATACTATGGATCTCTCACTATTATATTACAGCTTACAATGGCTAGCAGGATTCATCGCATTTGTAACGATTTGGGGTTGGGTGCCCCTTGATAATTGGTGGGTACGTGGCGTCGAATTCCCACGCATTCAGATAATGGTGCTTGGCATTATTGCTTGGATTGGCATGATCATGTTTTTCTCGGAGTGGCAACTGGGTCAATGGTTGTTATTTATAGTGCTTAGTATCACGTTAGCGTTCCAGTTAAGAATGGTATTGCCGTATACCAAGCTATGGAAAAAAGAAGTGCAAAAAGCAAAAGATAAGCCAGAAGGGCAAGTACATCAATTGAAAATCATGGTCTCAAATGTATTAACACCCAATGATGAAACACAAAAATTGGTTGATTTGGTCAAGCATAGACAGCCCGATATTTTAATTACGCTTGAAACTGATAAAAAATGGGAGAAAGCCTTACAGCAAATTGAATCTGATTATCCATACACAGTGAAGGTTCCGCTGGACAATCTATACGGTATGCACCTGTACTCTAAGCTTGAGCTCATAGATCCTGAAGTGAAGTACCTAATGATTGATGACATACCTTCTATTCATACGCAGTTACGTCTGCAAGGTGGTCGAGTGATTTGGCTATACTGCTTGCATCCTATGCCTCCAAGTCCAACTGAGGCTGATAAATCTACCACGCGTGATGCTGAGCTGTTAATGGTTGGCAAGCACATCAAAGAAAATGAGCAAACCGCGATATTGGCTGGTGATCTCAACGATGTGGCATGGTCAAAAACCACGCGCCGCTTTCAGCGTATTTCTGGGCTGCTAGATCCTCGTATTGGTCGACACTTTATCAACACCTTTCATGTCAAATATCCGTTTCTGCGTTGGGCATTAGACCATATTTTTCATAGTGCTTGCTTTACAGTGGTTGATATCAGACGTATGCCGTCTATAGGGTCTGATCATTTTCCTGTAATGACGACTTTACAATATGAGCCAGAAGAAACGAGTAAGCAGGAAGGCAATGCGCCTACTGCAGAAGCAGAAGATGTAGCAGAAGCAGATAGCAAGATTGAAGAAGGTAAAAAAGAAGGCAAGAAAATGTCAGATGAACGCAGAGAAGCGCAAGGCAGTTTTAGTTGAGAAGGAGTGCGACGTATAGGTTAAAGTTTACTCTTATAACGTAAGCATATGCTTACGTCAAATAAGGTTTTTAGCTTCTATTCGTACCAAATTGATTGTCCTATAATACATTCATCAACACAAGGATACGCAAGGATGCAGTGTTGAGACGGTATCAATAAAAGAACAGGTCAGCCCGCTGTCTTATACGTTACTGTTTATGACTTAGGATGAGTCAACATGGAAGAGAGATAATAACAATAACATGAAGCACTGAAGCCCCGAACCAATCGCCCTAGGTTCGGGGCTTTTCTTTGTGCATCATTTGTCGATGTGTAATATTCCTACCATACACAGCTAAATAGATTGGTTTAACCGTCTATTAAGTTAATTGTACTTAGGCGGTTTGCTATCCATTATTCTAATTAACTGGCAGTCAATTTCTAAATAAAAAAAGGGTATATGCATTGGCATATACCCTTTTTCTGTGCAAGCTAATCAGTATTATTAGCGCTCAGTGTATTAAGTTATGACCAAGCAGTTAAACGTAGGTCTTTAACCGAGTACTTGGATGTAAGCACCTGCACGCAATTCTTGCAACCAGTCTTCTTGTGCTTGAGGCGCTAGGCGTTGATATAACGCTTGGCGTGCCATATTGCGACGATATTGCTCGCTGACATCCTGCTGACGCTTACCGTCAACTTTTAGGATATGCCAACCGAACTGAGTTTTGAATGGAGCAGAATAGTCACCAACGGCTGTGTTTTTCATTGTGGCCTCAAACGGACCCACCATATCTTCTTCACTGACCCAATCAAGATCACCACCGCGGCCAGCCGATCCTGGATCGTCTGAATAGGTTGATGCTAGGGCAGCAAAATCAGCGCCATTGCGCAGTTGCTCATACAAATCATTAATTTTCTGTTCAGCCAGTGCATCTGTCTGTAACTCATCGACTTTTACCAAGATATGACGAGTATGCCACTGTGGAATCAGCATGGTATCACTGGCTTTTTTATCAGCCAGCTTAACGATATCAATACCTTCAGGCGTTAGTAGCGGCTCACTGACTGCACCAATATCGAGATTGGTAATTTTGCTTGATAGCTCTGTCGGTAGGGAGGCCGCTTTGTGAAAGCCCATATCGCCACCTTGAATAGGGATAGGATAGCTACCTTGGCTTGCAGCAACAGCTTCAGAGACATTGACATTTGGTGCAAGTAAACGAGTACGCAAATCCTGTGCAACTTTTAGCGCTTCCTCACGTTGAGCTGCTGACAGACGGCTGTAGTCATCTATATAAGGAACGCGTACATGCACAGTTTGGTATTCACTTTGGTTCAAACGTTTTGCTTCAGGCGACGCCAAAAATGCATCAATATCTTGCTCGCTAATGCGTACTCGGCGACTGATTTGACGCTGCTGCAGCTCTTGAATAGCAGCATCTTCGATCAGTTGAGCACGTAATGCGGCATAACTACCAGGACGCGCGGCATCTAAGCGTTGCTGTAATGCTGAGATGCTATTAAGCCCTTGAGATTGAGCAATTTGAGCAAGGCGTTGATTGATCTCGGTTTCATCAGGAGATAAACCGACACGCTTGACCATTGATAGTTGCAATTCACGCAAGATAAGCGCGTTTAGTACCTCTGACTGCAGTTGCGCTGAGTTTGTAATAGGTTCTCCTGCTGCTCGTGCGCGGGCTTGGGTTTGTGTAATGGCATCGACCAATTCACTTTTTAGGATAGCGTTTTCATTGACTAAAGCGACAATACCATCGGTGCTATTGGCAGGTGTCAAGCGACTTACTGCATTCTGATTAGCAGTAGTCGAGGCTTGTGCTGTGGCAGGTTTCACAGTCGCTGCTTGAGCACTTAATGTCAGTGCAAGACTGGCACTCATAGATAGCAGTACAGCGCGGCTGGTTTGACGTAAAGAAAAAAATCTCATGATGCTCCTCATCAATGTCATCGCATCGGATGGTAGTCGGTCAACGCAATCCAATACTTAATAATCAAATATTTGACAGCGTGGCCCATAGTAGGGTTATAGATAATATCTTATAAATATTTGTGCAAATAGTGCTGTAATCTAGCAAAAAATCTCGTTAGTCTTTCCATGCAGTTTGGACAGGTTCGAAGCCTAATATCTTGTCAGAGAGCAACCGTGTTAGGCGGCTACTGCCACTGCCAAGCCCATTTAATCTAATTTCTGCCATAACAGCTTGTGTTGGTTCGTCTTTGACGTTTAAGTCATTATAGTAACGGCGACCGTAAACTGCAAAGCCAAAACAGCAATCTTCATAATCAACGCCGATGAGTGAATCGAGCATCTTGTTACGATTATAGTCATATTGACCTTGAGCCAATATCCGCCAGCTATTATTGATAGGGAAAACGGCAGAGGCGGTAAATGCGGACAATGGCAACTGATCAGTGTTTTCATCACGCTGACGCTTGACATAGCCCACATTGAACAAGCTATTGTCTGATGGCTGATAACGTAACTCAGTCGTGATATAGTTCAAATCATAGTCGTTAGTCAGCGCACCGCTCACATCAACCCAAAAATTGTTATAAGGTTGGGTGCTGGTATCCCATACCATGCCTGAGGAAGAAGAGTTGAATACTCTTTGTTCATCATCAAGCGTGACACGACCATCATCTATATAGAACTGTTCTGCAATGCTACCATCAAAACGTGTCACACCCGTTGCATCGATGTAACGATAATTGACACCAGGCGTGATAGAGTGCAGATCTTGCAAGCGATCATGGCCTAAGAACCAACTGTCTGAAAATAGCTGCTCATAGTTAATAGACGCAATACGAGTATTGAAGTTAGGAATATCATTTTGATTTTTATACGGTGAATAAGTGTATTTCACCCGTGGACTAAGCAGGCGATAGCCACCCATGGTGTCATCAAAAGCACCGAAGGGTGAGCCTGCTTGGTAGAAATTCAGACCTGCATCAATACTGGCTTGCGGAACGAAGACTGATTGGCTACCATCTCCTTCACTAATGTTATTGTCTGCCAAGCTGTCTTCATCATAGGAAGTATAAAGATGCTGTAGGCTTAGCTTCGGTCTGATATAGCCCCAAGACTTCTCCATCGGATAGACGGCACTTATTTTGTTATAAATGCGTGCACCGCTTTTTTCATCCTCAGAGCCATCATCAATAGACTTCTTAAAATAGGCAGAATCATGTACACCAGTGATATCAAAGTTCTTCGCCCACGGCAGTCGATAGTTGAGCTTTAGTTGTGGTAGGCGTGAATAGGGTTTGTCTTTATCCTCTAGAGCCTCACCATTATCAGTAAACGCATCTAACGTTTGAAAGGTTTCTACTTTTAACTCACCATCGACGTAATCATTATAATAATTAACTCGAGCACGCCTTGGTAGATTGATCGTGTTATCTGATAAACCTAAAGTGTCAAAATCGTTAAGATAGTCTGCGTCTGATACATAGCTATATTTGGCATCACCACTTAACCGCGGAATACTTTTGGATGACCAATAATGATCATAAAAAAAGCTTTTACGATCTTCGTCATTATATTCTTTGTCATTGGGCAGGTATGAACCGTTAAAAATGCCTTCTCCATAGTTTTCGGTCAAATAACGGAACTCACCTGAGACCATAGGATTACGGTCGGTGTATACATGCGTATTGAGCGTGGCATCGTAGTTGGGCGCTAGGTTGAAGTAATAAGGAACATCAATCTCAACACCGCTCTCACTACTCACGCTAGCACTTGGTAATAAAAATCCGCTACTACGACGACTGTCTATTGGAAAGTTAAAGTAGGGGAGATAAAAGACGGGCACGTCAGCAATGCGAAAAGTCGTATTATAGGCTTCACCGCGTCCTGTATCAGTATTCAAATCGATACTTTTGGCATCAAATTGCCATTTACGATTCGTGGGTGGACAGGTGCTAAACATCACCTCGTCCAGCTCGTACTCACTATCATTAGGCTTGTTCAAGCGCTTAGCGTAGCCGTGTGCTTGTAGTTCAACACTAGCAAAAGCCACATCGTTGGCTGTTGATTGTCCAGTTTCAGTGTTATAGTTTAAGCTGTCTGCAACCCCAATCAGACCACCTTTTTTTGCTTTCTCATTAAAGCTGGTTTGAGCGTTACTCGGTGCATTGCTACGTGGCAGTGATTGTCCTGTCGCCTGATCGGTAAACATGACTCTACCTTGTGCAGCAGCCACCCCATTGCTTAGATCAATCACAACTTTTTCTGCTTCGATATGCTGGGTGCCTTGATCGACTTTCACATTACCTGATAGCTCAGCATAGTTGATATTATTGTAATAGCCGTAGTCTGACTCTGTGAATAAAGGTGCTTTATTGTTGGGAATACTGTCAACATCAGGCACTGGTTGTCCATTTGCACCGCCAGCCTCATTCACAGCACGCTGATAATTAGGGTTGCTCTTTGGATAGACCCATTGACCTTCACAGCGTTGTGCACTATCTATAGCGTTTGGTAATAATCGTAAGTTCTTACCGACTTTTGGAATAGTCTGCGCTGTAGGCGCTAAAGTACTCTGTATGTTATCTGACTCAGCATTTTCTGTATTATCCACGTCATTTGAGACAGGAGTCTCTGGTGTGAGCTCATAGAATTCTGCCAAACGCACTAAGCTGTCTTGAATGCTCTCATCACTGATATCTAGCTGACGGTTATCCGCTACGGTATCTTGAGACGTGACCATAGCATTAGCGCGTGTGTCGCGGCTTACCTGATCGCTATCCGTCATATTTGATGATTGTATCGAGGCGGTATCAGAAGACTCATTAATCTCTGTGATATTCAAAACATCATCGGAGGCGCTGTCTTCTAACGTAGTATCGCTTGCGAAACCTGTGTCATCAAAATCAGAGGCAGGAGTCGCTCTTTGAGAATTATCGACCTGTGAGCGCGCGTCTTTATAACGTATATCGTTGTAATCACTGCTTTGAGTGACATTACTGTTATTGGTATCAGAGAGGTAGCTGCTCGTACTACCAGCACTTGATGGCTCAGTTGTCTGTGTGTCAGCATCGTTGATGGCAGCACTAACCGTTAGGCTAGATAAGCCTAAGGCACCAAATAAGATCAAACGAATGCTTTGGTAAAGCGGAGAATATAACAAGGGCACACCTATGATTGCAGAGCCTATTGGATTGCGATACTGAATTGCATAGTCGTATTATTCAACAAGACAGAGTTGTTAATGAACGGCTAAAAAATCACTCATCGATAGCGTCATCTCAAGAATTTGGCTGTTTTACATATAATGACGACTAATCATAGTCAAAAAAAACCAAATCAGCTACACTATTTACCAAAATTTATAATATAGCCAAGCTGCTTTTAAATGAGCTAAAAGATTCAGCTTAGCGTTAAATTATTGAATGATATCTTGATATGTCTACTGACGCAGTTGTTGCGGCTTAAGATATGACCATTTTAGCAAGTATTTGCCTGACTTATCACTACTTTAATTATTTATGATTTATATTTAACCTACGATGCCCCTTATGACTGATAAAACCACTATAGAGCCTGACATGACCGATAACAATAACGACAATCGCCAACAACAACTCGAGCATTGGTTGCAGCAAGTATTTGTAGATAAGACCTTTAATCTAGAAAGTTTACCGGGTGATGCGAGTGCACGCCGCTATCATCGTATTCAATTGCTAGAGGCTGATGGGTCAGGAGATACGCGTTATATCGTCATGGATTCTGCTGATGAGCAGGATGCCATGCGGCAGTTCATTAATGTTGCCAAGCTCATGTCGCCTGCAATCAATGTGCCGACGCTCATCGCACAAAATCTAGAAAAAGGTTTTTTGGTGCTACAAGACTTTGGTGTAGTAGAGTTTGCTCATTTGCTGACTGATGCAACACCAGAGCAAATCGATGACTATTATCAGCTTGCCATGCAGACGTTAGTAGCGCTGCAAACGGTGACAGTCGAGACTGCAAAATTTCAGTATCAGCTGCCAGATTACGATACGGCGTTATTAGATCGCGAAATGAACCTGTTTAGCGAGTGGTTTATTCCTTATATCGGCGTAGAGCTGAATGAGAAGGTATGGGAAAACTTGAAATCGGCACTGATGAATGAAATCCTGCTGCAGCCACAAGTCATTGTGCATCGTGACTATCATAGTCGTAACCTCATGCAAGACCAAGCGGACACATCGCGCTTAGGTGTGATTGATTTTCAGGATGCCGTAATCGGCTCTTATACTTATGATTTAGTATCATTGGTACGCGATGCTTATGTTGAATGGCCAGAGCGTCAAGTATCTGCATGGATTAACGACTTTTGGCAGCTACAAAAGCAACAATCGCTAACCACAGCCGATAATGTGGTTCAGCTTGAAAACGACGTCAATGTAATGGGCGTACAGCGTCATTTAAAAGTACTAGGAATTTTTATTCGATTATCTGAACGCGATGGCAAAGATCGCTATTTGGCCGATATTCCCAAAGTCATGCGTGATTTAATTATTGAGTTAAACTGGCTGGCTGAACAAGGTAATGATGAGGTCAAGTATGCCGTCCTACCTTTTAATCAGTGGCTAAAAGATGCTGTCGTACCTGCATACAAAGGTAAGTTTGCTTCAGCCTAGATGATGCTCAATCAAATTAATGATATAAATAATAAAAATAGGAGTAAGCATGTCTAGCTCTACGATTACACAAGCCATGATTTTGGCTGCTGGTAAGGGCACACGTCTGCGACCATTGACACTAGAAACGCCCAAGCCTTTGGTTGAAGTAGGTGGACAGCCACTTATTGTCTGGCATATTAAAGCACTACAAGCCGCAGGTATTACCGATATCACGATCAATGCATCATGGCTGGCGGATAAGCTGATGGATACCTTAGGCGACGGTGCGCAATATGGGGTCAAACTACATTGGTCAATAGAAGGTGATGAACCGTTAGAGACGGCAGGTGGCATTTTTCAGGCATTACAGTCAGGAAAGCTGCGAGACGAGCCATTTATTCTCGTCAACTCTGATGTTTGGACGACCTATGATTTTGCTCAGTTGCGAGACTATACATTAGGAGCAGATCAGCGCGCGCATCTATTGTTGATTGACAATCCAGAGCACAATGATGGTGGTGATTTTGCTATCAATAATGGTCTTGCCAGCGAGCAGCCAGTTGGCAATGCGGACAAATTCACTTTTGCTGGTATTAGCGTGATGTCTCCGACGTTGGTAGAGGGGCTCGTATCAGGACAGCCTGCTGCATTGGCACCATTACTTAAGCAAGCGATGATTAAATTTCAGATTACTGCTGAAGTGATTACCGACAACTGGATCGACGTTGGTACAACTGAGCGCTTGGCACAAGTGAATGCGTTTATTGAAAAAAACGATGCCGATAATCATCAAGGTCGAGTAAGTTCATAAGATAAGCAAAAATACACTGGTAAACACAAAAAAGCAGCGTTGATTATTCAACGCTGCTTTTTTACACAGATGATTTCTATATCGTATCCAATCTTTATCAATAGAAATGAAGAGTGAATACAAGGGCTAGCAAATTGAGAGCGTAGCACATAGGTAACGACATTATCTGGTAACAGTATTGTCTGATAACCGTGTTAAACGCCCATTGCCAGCTTAATCAATTGGGCAATCGTAAAAATCGTCAAAAATCCTGCGGCATATAAGCCCAGGAACCAAGCCCATTGTCTTTGCTTTTTACTCAAATGTTTTTTACTGAGATTTTTCATAAAGACCTCTTGTCTGACAAATTGAGCACAGGTGCCACAAAAATGTGTAGCACCTGCTTATCTCATTACTAGCTGCTTGTCATTTACGATGACTAGTACATATGTTCGTGATCAGTTTTGCCCTTGAACACATAGTACGCATAAGCAGTATAACTTAAGATGATAGGTAACATGATTACCGCACCCACCAACATAAATGATAGCGATGTATCGGCAGCCGCAGCCTCATGTAGAGTCATCTGATAGGGCACGATATAAGGGAACATCGCCACACACACCCCAATATAACCCATCAAAAACAGCGCGACAGTCAATAAGAAAGGACGGTATTCACGCTCTGTAGTCAAATCTTTACGCATGATAAAGAACAATATGAGTGCAATAATCGGCATCGGCGCTAAGTAAGGCAAGCGTGCTAGGGTGAACCAATTTTCAAGCGCTTCAATGTCTGAGAAGTACATAAAGATCGTCACGATAATCATTGCGACAACCAGTGCTGACAATAACCACCCTGAGATTTTTCTTGCCCAGACCTGCAAGTCATGTTCTGTCTTTAAGATCAGCCACGTCGAGCCTAATAGCGCATAACCAATGATGACCGCAATACCACTGACAATCGAAAAGGTCGTGAGCCAGTCAAAGGGACCACCCGTGAACAGACGATTACTGGCATCAAGACCATGTACCAACGAGCCAAGCATCACCCCTTGAAAGAAGGCAGCAGTGATTGAGCCGACAAAAAACAAAGAGTCCCATATGTAGCGATGCGTGCTAGATTTGAAACGAAACTCAAACGCCACGCCACGCAAGATCAGACCAACCAGCATCAAAAATACAGGCAAGTACAGCCCTGTCATGATGATGCCGTAAGCGACTGGGAAAGCTGCGAATAGACCGCCGCCACCCAATACCAGCCACGTCTCATTACCATCCCAGAATGGGGCGATAGAGTTCATCATGCGGCTACGATTTTTGTCTGAGCCTGCAAATGGAAATAAAATACCACAGCCTAAATCAAAGCCATCAAGCAGTACATAAATAAAGACTGCAAGCGCAATCAATCCACCCCAAATTAAGGGTAAGTCTAATACATCACCGAAATTAAACATTAGCGTAACCCTCCATCATCGATGTCATCTGCTGGTGTGTCGATATCTTGCTTGGTAGTGTGACCAGCAGGATCATTATCTCCGCTCAGCGTGCGACCTTGACCTTCGGTTACTGAATGCTCGTAGAAATTATCTTCGGCAGGATCGGTATAAGGTTTTGGCCCTTGACCAATCAAGCGCAAGATATAAAAGCTACCTGCACCAAAAACAAAGGTATAGACGATAATAAAGCCGATCAATGTGGTGGCAACTTGTTGGGCCGCTACAGGTGACATGCTTTCAGCTGTACGGATTACACCATAGACTGTCCATGGCTGACGACCTGTTTCGGTGACAAACCAACCGGCAAGTAGCGCGATAAAGCCAAGCGGCGTCATCATCATCCATGCACGGTGGAACAGCTTGCTGTCAGGATTGAACTGCTGTTTTTTAAAGTATTTATAGACACTAAATAGACCCACAAGCACCATTAACATACCAATGCCAACCATAATACGGAAGGCCCAAAACACAATAATAACGTGTGGTTGGTCTTCTGGTGCCCAGTTTTTGAGACCCTTCACTTCACCATCTAACGAATGGGTGAGGATCAAACCTGTGACATAAGGGATTTTTACTTCGTATTTATTGGTTTGATTTTCTTGATCAGGAATCGCAAAGAGACGTAATGCCGCGCCGCGCTCATCTTCCCAAATACCTTCCATGGCTGCGACTTTGGCAGGCTGATGCTCGAGGGTGTTTAGCCCATGCTCATCACCGATTAATACCTGCGCAGGTGCCACAAAAATCGCCATGATCATCGCCATGCCCAACATCACGCGGCCATGTTTTCGGTGTTCGATGTGTTTTTTGGATTGTAGATAATAAGCACCAATACCACCGACCACAAAAGCAGTCGTCAAGAAAGCAGCGGTCATCATGTGTGCGTAGCGGTAGGGGAATGAGGGGTTAAAAATAATCTCAAGCCAGTTGGTTGGATAGAGCAGACCATCAGCACCGACCATGAAGCCTTGCGGCGTCTGCATAAAGCTGTTGGCGGCCAAAATCCAAAACCCTGAGATCAACGTACCGATAGCGACGGTTGCAGTAGCTACAAAGTGCATGCGCTTACTAACGCGGCCCCAACCGAAGAGCATGATGCCCAAAAAGGAGGCTTCTAAGAAAAATGCAGTCAGTACTTCATAAGCGAGCAGTGGGCCTAAGACGTTACCCGCCTTATCTGAAAAGACTGCCCAGTTGGTCCCGAACTGGTAAGACATTACCACCCCTGAAACCACACCCATACCAAACACCACGGCAAATATTTTTACCCAGTGTTTGTAGACTTCCGCAAAAACAGGATTGCCTGTTTTTAACCAGCGAAACTCAAGTACGGTCAGCCAGCTGGCAAGTCCAATAGAAAAAGCGGGAAAGACGATATGAAAAGAGACAACAAAAGCGAACTGGATGCGCGCGAGGGTCAGCGCATCGAGCTGGTCAATCATAAACGTAGCGAACATAAACGGTTACTCTCATCTGTTAGCTGAATAGCGCTGGCTTCCGTACAACGCTTAAGTAACTGTCCGTAACTGTACATAAATCAAGGTGACAAAGATTACGGGCAATGGCTCAATGACGCAAAACTTTACTTTAGCAACATTAGGCATAAATTGTGGCTAAGCTTGCGACTCACTGTTTAGCTGAATTGAATAATTTATGTCCCTATAAATTCATATATTACAGTCATGTGCTATATATATTATGCGCTTCCCTAGATAGTCACGCAACCCATGCCGTTAGACAGCTACATACCTAGGAGTCATTAAAACAATCATAAAACACCCTTGAAAATAAAATTAACCTTATTAATAACAATGACTTGGGAATAGCGGATATTTTTCATAAAACATCTGTTCTGTTTATCACTTGGTGTCCCATGCATTAAAATGTTCCCCAATAACAAAAACATACATCATTCTTGTAACTGTTTATGCAAAATCCGTCGCAGCGTCAAAATAGTTTGTGGATTGGTTTGAATACTATGACCGCCATTGATAACGGTTTCAGAGGCGGCGCCATCTAGGTGAGCACTGGTATAGGGAACAATGCCATCTGATAAACGTTGGGTTAGGGCCTGACTGATATTTTTATCAACAGTGACGGCAGCGACCAGTGGCTCAGGAGGCAGCTCTGATGTGTCCTCTGACACGCTGACACTTGCGCGCTCGTCTTTAGCGTCTTCTTCTACCGCTTGCGATAAATCAATTTTGGCACCGTCAGGCTGTGCTTGAGCCAGTCCTTTGGTGATATCAGCATCATTGTTGGCAATAATTGAATGATAAGTCACACGGCTATTGATTGTCAGATCTTTGGTTAATTCGATAAAAGAAGACTTGTCACTGAGCTGACTGGCACCATTTTGTAGATATAAAGCGCCTAATGGGTTTTGCGCCAGATCCCCTTGCGTGGCAATCGTCGCTAAGTTATCAGTCACGGTCTTGACCAAACCGACTGGTAAATAAACAATACGGCGCAGCGCCCGCGTAAACCAGCGGTCTGCATAGTCAGTGCCGCGAAAAGGTGCAGATAAAAAGACAGCGGTGTCTACTTGTGGCAAGGATTGTAGCTCAAACCGTTTTTTTAATTCCTTTTCACCAAACGATTCTTTTAGTGCATCGCGGATTTGCCGTTTCTCGCTACTAGAGAGAATGTCTTGATCATCAAGTCTGTCCAAATCATCGACCAAATTGTCATCGGATAGCATCATGCGCGCGATAATGGCTCCCATGCTGTGGCTAATGATCACGCTGTTTTTACTGGCGCGATTTTGTCCTGTTGGGTCCGTCTGCTCGTAGGTCGTGTTGATTAATTGCTGAATCTGATAGCGGTTTTCTAAAATAGGCAAGTTGGTTGGATAAAATATTTGCCAAACTTGGTAATTGTCGCGCAGCTTATCATCATTGAGAATATCGTTGGTGAGATTGACCCACGTGGCTGGGCTAGAGGCCAGACCATGCAGCATAATGATGACACGTTTGTCAGGGTCATAAGGTTCGAGCATAAACAGTTTGGGTAGACGAGCATCTGGCTGGCGCGTGATGAGGTTCAAATAACCCACACTATCCAACTGGTTTTCTGCCAGCCACATTCCATACCCTGCTGAGAAGTTGGCTGCTAATGGATAGTTATCGTTAAGAATATTGACGGTTTCAGTTTGGTATGGATTGTATAGATGGATATCGAGCTGGCGACTGCTCAGCACATCCAGCACGCTATCACCACTTGGTTTGATCAAACCAGTCAGCAGTAGATGACCGGTAGGGTAAATGCGTGAGCTTGGCTCGCTATCCTTTGTATTGTCACTCTCATTGGCTAATCGACCCGATAGTGATGATGACAATAACTGGCGAATCGTGGTGGTGTAACGATCATCCAGAGAAGCAACTAAGCTGATACCTAAACCGGGACGTTTGCTAACAGAGTTCAGCCCAGAGAGACGTAGCTCGTAAGTAGAAACTAAGTCGGCTAGCGCAGAGTCTTGCTTATGAGCATTTTGCAAATAGTTGTTTTCATTGGGCAAATAGATGCCGAGGTCATAATCATCTACTTGTACTTTCATGACCTTGACTTGGTCGATCGCTTTACCTTTTAGCGGGGCTCGGTTGGCAATCGCTGCTTGATCGCTGCTATCGCGCTTGGCAGAAGGGATGGTTAAGTATTCTACTTTTGTGCCATTCATCAGTTTATCTGAGTTTTCGGTCGATCGATAAAGCTGCGTGATGACATCATTGCTGGCAGCGTTGTAGATATCTTGGGTCTGAATATCGTTGTCAGTTGGGATGCGGGTTTGCGTGTGAGCACTACTATAGCTTTCATCAGCACCCTCAAAATCATGAGTCAGACTGTCATAAAACAAATAGGTATAGCTATATTTAACCGCATCAAACAGTCTATCCTGATAGTTGTTTAAGCAAAGATTGGTCTCTTCTTGCTGCGTTTTGGCATCATCGTCGCTCAAAGGCGCATTGGCATAGTATGGGTCAAGTGGTGGACGGGCAAGTGCATTGCGGCAGTTTTGTGAATCAGCAAGCTGGCGCGCCTTTGCGTAGTGCAGTTCTGCAAAAATCGCCAGTGCAGGTCGATAGTGTTTATTTAAAATGCTATCCGTGAGCTGAGTCAAGCACAAGTCGAACTGCTGCATACAAGCTTGCTCGTTAAGACCTGCCGATAGCAAGGCAGATGCCGTATCGCTGCTTAGTTGATTGTCAGTGACGATATTACCGCGCTGTGCTGAGATGGTCTTGGCCGATGCTTGTTTTTCCACCGAGACGACACTACAGGCTGGTAGCAGCATTGCCGCTGTCAGTAATGCGACTGAGGCGATAGGCAGCATTTTTTTATTGGCTTGCGTTACCGTGTTTTTGCTAGTGCTAGCAGAAGTCATAGGTCAGTCCGGTAAAAAAGTAGTTATGAGAAAACCAGCAATGGAAGTGCTCTTGGTTATAATAGAGTTTAGCGTAACTTTTGATATTAGACTATTTTATTTGAAGGGTTATAACCAAGCGTTATGTATCGAATGACTTTTTCAAATGATGGTTATTGTTTTGAAATAGGCTTAAACTTTTGGTTAAAAAGGGCGTTTATTTAGATAAAGTAGAAAAAGACAAGGTTCTGTGCAAGCAGGTTTCTATTAGGCACAAAAAAGCTAGACACAAAAAAGCGCCTTTGCTTTATATTCATAAAAACAAAGGCGCTAGGTATTCTAAGGCTATAAAACTATTTATTCATCTTTAGTATAGACAAACAATATCAATTTAGGCACCTGGTTTGACATTGATATCTGGTGCAGGGATGTCCCAAATGTAGAATTTGCCATCTTCAACCAGTTTGATTTGCTGAGGAATCACGGTGTTGTTAGGGTATTTTGCTTCAAGACGACGTAGGCGCTCTAAAGCGTTAGCACGGCGATCACTAAGTAGGTCTGACTGTGCCAAGCTTTGCTCTGCTTCGGTATAACCTAGCGATACGGCGCGGTCTAGATATTTTTGGCCTTCTTTAAACCCGCCACCTTCTGATAGCATCATGCCATATAAGAAATTGGCTTCACCGCTATCTGGTTGAATTTTGATGGCACGGTCAACATACTGTCCGCCGCGTACCGTGTAGTCTGAGCCTAAGTCTAGATTACGACCCATACCGTTTAGCTTGGCTGCGCGAATCAATACATCGTAAGACGCATTTGGTGATTTGGCGTAAGGCTCGATCCAATCGGCCAATACTTTGATTTTTTCGCGAGTATAATGGCGCTGAGTGCGGTTAGGGAAGTTTGGTGGATAGTGACGAGCATTCGGTGAGACGTCTGCGATGAAATCATCAAGCAAGCTGACGTCGAGCTTGTCAGTACCTAGGCCTTTTTGTTGTGGAATCAAGACGGTTTTGATAAAGCTCACATCTGAGAGCTGTACTTGTGGCGTTGGAATATTCGAGAGCTGACCACTGCGCAGATCAATACCAGTCGCAGTCATCGGGCCTGGCTCGTAGACGCGAGTGGTACCGCTGATCACAGGGGCGTTAGCTGGATTCATCATTTGCGATGCTGGTGGCTGAGCGGCGCTGATGGGTACACGATTTGGTTGAGTACTGTTTGATTGCATCATCTGTGCTGCCTGTGCCGTGCTCAAAGGCGTACGGTTAGGCTGAGTGTTGCTTGACGGCATCATTGGCGGAGTACCAACTGACTGAGCGCTATTAGCAGGCGTAGCATCTGTTGTGCTTTGAGCTGTGCTGGCCGTTGCACCTGGCCTTGCCAGACGAATCACACGTTTGCTGGAATCTATAGCGCTCGGTACAGCAGGTGTTGATGTAGCAGTAGTGTCGGTTTCTGCGGCATTCACAGGCGCAGAAAGCATCATTGCACAGGCGGCTGCAAGCGCAGTCAAGGTTGCAAGCTTCGGTGACTTGGGAGACGCGCTATTAGAGAGAGTTGCTTTCATAAAAATCATTACCTTATTTAATTTATTTAGTCGTTATTTATTCATTAATCGGTTGATAGTCAGGATATATTTTTGCTGCAAAATCGTACAAATTTTTAATACCCTAGCAAATTAAGCTTTGCGCTATCTGTGGTAGGATTGTTACTCGCTGGTGTTGAGCAAATCTAGCAGTGTTAGTTAGACCAGCCATGCCATCGACGAATTTATTATATTTACCTCTACAAATGATAAGCGGTCGCCTTCATACGGTTGGCCATCCAGCGCATCGTCTGACGTACAGGTGGTGACAATGCAGCGCCGCCACTTGCCAGTGCGAGCTCGCGATGGTGTCGCTCTTCGATATCCATTTGTGCCAGTATTTCTCTTGAGCGTTGATCATGTTCGGGCAGTTGATTGATATGATCTTGCAGATGCTCGCTAACTTGTGCTTCTGTCTCTGCGACAAACCCCAAACTAAACTCATTTGAGATGGCGCCTGCAACTGCGCCTAGGCCAAAAGACATCCCATACCAAAGCGGTGTAAACACACTCGCATGGCTACCCAGCTCATTTAAGCGCGTCTCGCACCAGACCAGATGATCGACTTCTTCTTCAGCAGAGTTTTGCATGGCTTGCTTGACGCCACTGTCTTTGGCAGCAAATGCTTGTCCATGGTAGAGACCTTGCGCACACACTTCCCCAGTATGATTGATACGCATCAATCCTGCGACATGACGCGCCTCTGTGATGGTCAGTTCAGGAATCTCGTCACTACTTACTGGCAATGGGCGCGTACTGGGGTTTGAGTTTGGCACGACAGCTCGTAATGCTTTGTCGACCCCAAGCAATAGCTGATCGATTTTGGATAAAGGACGCAGGGCCATGGTTCACTCCTGATGGCGTTAAATTCTATCAATAAAATAAGACTAGTGACTGCTCTAGGGTAATAATCCTATGCACAGATCTTATGCACATTACTATAGCAAACAATCCAAATTATCGGCATCAATATTATTACTTTGATAACGTATCGATTGCTATCGTTATTTAAGCTCGATATGGCTTATTTATATAACCACTTCATCATTGGTTTGGATAACCGCCTGTTTGATATGCCTATTTAGCTTAAGGTATAAGAAGATACCAAAAGCAATATTGAGCACACCTGTTACCAAAAATAGCTGCGGTAGACTTAGCCCTAATGCATTTAAGATGACAATCGCAAAAATCGCTGATGTGACCATAAATATCGCATTGAATATGTTGTTGGCACCCACGATACGCGCGCGATGGCTCTTTGGCGCATAGGCCTGCATTGAGGCATATAAAGGCACAATATATAAACCGCCACTGAATCCCAATAAGAACAAATCAGCAAAGACGCGCCAGCTCCCACTGACACCAAATAAATCACTGATGCCAAGCAATGTGTCATTATTCACGTTTATGTTTAGGCTTGAAAGTGAAAAGTACAAATCAATAGCAAAGATACTCAATCCAGCAATACCAAAAGGCAATAGGCGCAGGCTTACTTGGTTTTTGGTCAATGATTTGCATAATAGTGAGCCTATCGACACGCCTACCGAAAACAGCGTCAACAGAAAAATCACCACCGACTCATCACCATACAAAATGACTTTGCTGAACTCTGGCACTTGGGTCAAAAACGTCGCCCCATAAAACCAAAACCAGCTGTTGCCAAGAATGACAAAAAACAAAAATGGCAAAGAGTAGAGATAGCGCACCGTAGACAAGCTGGTGGTAATAATATTCCAGTTAATCTTAAGATCAGGCTGCATAGCTGGCATGTTAGGAATGTAACGTGCTGCTAGATAACCCAGCACAGCAACGACCAATACGGTGGCGCTAATCCAATACAACGAGTGTGACAGCTGAGTTAAAATGCCAGCGACAATCATACCAACAAGAATAGCTAGAGAAGTACCCATTTGAAACAGACCGTTGGCACCGACCAGCTCATCTTCTTTCATCGCCTGTGGCAGATAAGCGTACTTAATCGGTCCAAAAAAAGTCGAATGCGTGCCCATCAAAAACAACGCGACAAATAAAAGGGTGTACCATTCAAAAACAAAACCAACCGCAGCGATTGCCATGATGACCAGCTCAAGCACTTTGATAAACTGCGTGAGCTTGGATTTTTCATACTTATCAGCGATTTGTCCTGCCAATGCCGAAAACAAAAAGTAGGGCAGTATGAATAACATCGCGGCCAAATTGTTTAAAATACTGACTTCGACGCCCAATTGACTGGCAGCGGTATAAGTCAGAACCAGTATGAGTGCTTGTTTAAAGATATTGTCATTAAACGCACCCAAAAACTGGGTAAAAAACATGGCGCTAAAACGGCGGCGCTTAAATAGCTGAAACTGATTGGACATGAACGTTCCTACAGATGAGACGCGGCTGATAAAGTAAGAAGAGGCGCTAAACGCAGCTTATAATGCGATAGCAATCATCAATATTATCAAAAACTTATCAAAATACAGCATAGGTTTTATCAATATTAAGCCGTATAATAGCAAGGCTTAGGTAAAAATACATGAAACCTGCGCTATGATTTCATAATTAACTAAGTTATGATTTGTAAATTTTATGTGGTTGCATTAAAAGGTGCGAGCGACGGTAAAGGTGAAGGCTTGCTATCAATCAAGACTGTTTGTATGGTGTCACCCATCGAGTGCTGAGATTTAATATGCGCTAGAGACTTCCATCATGACAAGCAACGTAGTAAACCATTAATTTCAGCCCACTGCTATAAGTTTATTCACCGGTCAGACTTGGCGATAATCATCGTTAATAATAGGATGCCGCGTGAAGGGATAGGACGTAAACATGACCCAGCCGCCTTCAACTCGAGCACGCAACATATTAATGAGGCAGCGTGACAGCGTGAGTATTCAGGACGATATCAGCATCAAAAGCACTCATGTCGGTACTCCCCGTATTCATTTTAAGCGCTCAGCGCTCTGTACCGCGCTAGCTACTAGCCTAGTCAGTGTTGCACCTGCGGCATTGGCTGAGACAACCAATACAAATATCACCAATCCATCGACCAGCAATCAAGTCGCTAAGACTCAATCAGCTAACAATCAAACGGCTAATAATACATCAGGCGCACTATCAGATGATGATACCCAGCTCGATGCTGCCCTAGATGCACTACGTCTAAAAAAGGCGGTGGAGCAAGGCATTATTGATCAGTCGGTCTTGGATGACTATAGCGAACAAACACTAGGTATCAAAAAATCAGGTGCTAACTCGTCATCTTCTCAGAATGACAGTGCCCGAAATAATAATCAGAATAGTGGCCTGCAAGATTCAAATCGTTTCGACGAGGATATGTACGCAGAGGGCATGCAGGCAGATCTATCTAACGATGATTTGTTGCAACAAGCAACGATGATACAGCAGCAAGGCTATCAGATGATGACGCCTGAGCAGATTGATCGTGAGTTGGCTGCGATGGATTTGCAAAATGCTCAAGATATCGACAGCATTAACAACGACAGTGCTTTTGATGCGCCAATTGCCACACTAAACGACACAGCGCCGCCCATTGGTCTAGATGTTGAGTTAGATGCGACCGACTTATCTGCACCTAGCAATCTTGACACATTAGGCAAAAGTGAAACAGCAGCAGAGCAGGCAGCCACAGCTGAAATTATGTCACGTCCCATTAACGTGAGTGACTCTGTCAGTAGTGGCAATGTCAATGCAGCAAATGGCATCAATGACGAGATAATAGCGGATAATAGCGATATAACCGATGGCGGTAACATGCCTTCAGATGTGATTGATCCTGAAGACTACCTGCCTGATTATCAGAATGATACTCAGGCTGTCAATCAAAGCATCGAGCAAGCTGACCAGTCAAAGCCACTCGCACGTAATAAAAGCAACATTGTTAAACGTCTTTATAACCGGTTGTTCAATGGCGGCGCAATGGCATTGCCTAGTGTGGAGACCACGGTTTATATACAACAAGCCGCTGGCGAAGACACGGCTAATGGTCAGCCAAAACTCATCAAAGCTGACGACGATATTCAGCCAATGAAAAACATCAAAGCGGCCCTCGATGACACCTCAGTGCGATCGGTCATTGATTTTACAGCGGCGCTGCCACGTCTGCGCCAAACAGCATTGGATGCTGCCAAAGCAGTGGGTTACTATGATGTGACGCTTAGTCTACGTCAGCCTACGCGTGATACGATCAATGTGGTTATCGAAGAGCTGGGCGAGCCTGTTATTGTAGACAGCCGTATCGTTGATATCCGCGGTGAGGGCGGTGAGCAAGAAGAGTTTGTCGCGCTTGAAAAAGAATTACCACCGCAAGAAGGTGATATTTTTAACCACCGTGTCTACAAGAGCAGCAAAGCCGCGCTTGAGTCTTTAAGTAATACTTATGGATATTTCGATCAATATTGGTTGAACAAATCTGTCGATATTATTTTACCAGACAACAAAGCGGATATGTCTTTGGTCTATAACACAGGCGACCGCTACGAGTTTGATGATGTTGTTTTCTTTACCTATGACAAAGAAACCAACACGCTGACACAAGACCCTGACAAACTCCCAGTAGAATTGTCGTTATTGCAGCAGTTGTATGAGTTTGCGCCAGGCGATCCTTTCTATCGTCCGTCAGTGACAAAGTTTAGTAATGACTTATCAGCGACTCGTTATTTTAATATGGTCAATGTCGAATCGATATTACCGCCAGATGACCGGAGTGAGGCCAGTACATTGGCATTTGATAATGCACCTGCCAATAGCAATGCTATATTGGATGAGGATGTTGATAATGATGGCATCTCAGATATGACTGGAGATAATGCTACTCTAGCAGCATCCAATAATCGTTTGGCTAGTACAGAAAATACGGGTAGTAGTACTGGCGTATCTAGTGAAAGTGCGCTTGGTAACGGTAGTGGAGAGACTGTCAATGAAGCTGATATTGCTGCTATCGAGTTTGAGGCTGATGAAGAAACGCTTGATAAGCTACAAGCCGTTAAGCAAAAAGCAGAGCGCCTAAGTAACTTACCTGATAATCGCGTGCTAGATGAAAAAGACCAAGAAGCTGATAACTTATTAGGAAAAATTAGTGATTCAATTAGCAATGTTGCCCAAAAAATATTCCCTGATGATGCAGACTTCACCGTTGATGAGGATTTCGTACCGCCAACGCTGGCAGGACGTAAAACACCGCAAGACGTTGTGACCAGCAAAAAAGTGCCATTATACGTTTTTGTATACGCTGATAAGCCACGTGATGCTCAAGTTGGTTTGGGTTATGGTACTGACACAGGCGTTCGAGCAACCGCCAAGATCGATTATAATTTGCTTAACCGTCAGGGCTATCAAGCAGGCGCAGAAACGGAAGTATCCAGAATCAGCAAAAACGTCGCTGTCTATGCAAGCCGCCCTTGGAATCATCCGCTCAATGATAAATTAGATGGGCGTCTGACTTATGAAGAAGAGGTCATTGACCAAGGCAAAGGTAATTTTGATTTATCTACCACCACATTAAAAGCCGCTCTGGCCCGCAACATCCGTTGTGACAATGGCTGGAATCGTAGCTACTCTGTACGGTATCGTTTGGATGAGCTAGAAACGGGCGTTGACGGCGCCGCGCGTGATGATTTACCTATTCGCTTTACCTCCTCAAATCCTAAGCAGCAAGCATTATTGTTTGGCTATGGTATGAATAAAACCGACACGGATAGTGCGACCAATCCAACGCGCGGTATGCGTCAGTATTATTCGATTGAAGCAGGTGCTGACAAAGCGCTGAGTGATACTGATTTGGCCATCGTGCGTGCTGGCGTGAGCGGACTTTATAGCTTTGGCGATGACAAAAAGCACCAAGTGCTTGGTAGTCTGAATGGTGGTTATATTTGGGCAGATGATTTCTATGATGTGCCTTATAAATTGCGCTTTTTTGCAGGTGGCGACCAAAGCATCCGTGGCTATGACTACGAGAGCTTATCGCCACTAAATGATAAAGGCTATCTGACAGGCGGGCAAGTACTAGCGGTTGGTAGCGCAGAATACAACTATGAGTTCAAACCAGGCTTTCGTGGCGCATTCTTTACCGATGTTGGTAATGCGTACGACAAAGACTTTGATGCTGAAACCAAAGTTGGCGTTGGTGTCGGTGTGCGCTGGGCCTCTCCTGTTGGGATGGTGCGTGTCGATGTCGCCGCAGGTGTGACAGAAGACAATATTCCTGTGCGACTACACTTCTTTATTGGCTCACCGTTGTAGATGCTCGCTTTATCAGTGTATAAATAGATTGCCTAAACCGTTTTATTCATTACTTACCGTACCGATTGCTGGTCATCACTTTTTAACGTAGTTGAGTGTCATGCTGACAGAAAATACCCCGCCTAACAATGCACCAGATGAAGATCCAGCACAGCGCGATGCTCGTGCCGTTAGGCGCTGGTATCCGCTATCATTTTTACTCAAGCTACTGGTACTGATTCTTATCGTACTAGCGATTATGTTTGCGATATTTTTTTATGCCGCAGGCACGGACTCTGGCACCAAGTTTATTTTAGAAAAAATCAGTGCTGAGACGGGTATCGATTTCAAATATGGGCGCGGTAATTTGCGTGATGGTATTTGGTTGACTGATATCGATATAGAGGCAACTGAAGACCTTGAGGTATTAGTAGACAAAGCTTATGTCAAAATAGGCTGGCGCGCGGTATTTGCAAAAGAAGTGCATCTGAGCGATGCCGATATACAGACCATCGAAATTCTCAATAAGAAACCACCGACTGGCGAACCGTTTGATTATAAAACCCTAAAGTTACCAGTCAATCTACGTTTCGATCAAGCAAAAATTAAGAAAATCATTTATAAGCAAGTAACCAAAGATCCTATTGTTATCAATAACATTACGGCTCGTGATCTGACTTGGGTTGGTAGTACCGTCACGGTAGGTCGCGGTGACTTACAGTATGCTGATATCGTCAAAGTCAGTGCCCTACAAGGCGAGATTGACTTGCAAGGCGACTATCCGTTGGATTTGAGTGCGATTGCAGAAGTCAGTGCGCTTGAAAAAGCATACATTGATCCACTGAATATTACGGCAACCGGTACGCTAAAACGTACGGTTGGGCAGGTGCGTAGCCGCTATAACGATAGCGATGTTAGTGGCGATTTTGTCGTTCAGGCGCTGGATACAGGATCACCGTTTCAAGCAAAACTACAGTGGGATGATATTTTGGTCCCTTATGCAGACGACCAAAACATTCGTCTGCAAAGTGGTATGGCGACTGCATCAGGGGTCATCTCTGAGATACGACTTCGCATCAATACGGAATTGACTGCCAAAGACATTCCGTCCGGTCATTATCAAGGGCGCGCGGTCATTGCAGACAGTCAGTTGCGTATTGATCGTTTAGAAGCTGACGTTCCATCTGGGCGTTTGGTAATACAGGGTATATTAGGTTGGAAAGATAGCTTTAATGCGACGCTGCGTGCGGCTGGTAGTAACTTTGATATTCGCCGTGCTATTCCTGATGACTATGCTGATTTTAAAGCGTATGCTCCGCAAACCCTTAATGGCAGGTTATCGCTACGCTATCAGCAGCAGAACAGCAAAGGTAATACACAGATTGATGCAGATTTGCGTCAGCGTGATGGTGAACATATCAATGCCAATATGATCCGTGGTAAAACCTCTGCTAAGTCTAAGCAAGTGGCACCTTGGTACGTTGATGCCACATGGCAAAATTTGATCCGCCGTGATGTGCCCAACATCGGCAATATTGATAGTCCTCGCGGTCAGGCCGATGTCATCGTTCGTGGTTCAAACCTATCCGTTGATGCCAATGCCGTTATCAATGAACTCAATGCTGCACCTAAAGGCAACTATGATGTGCGCTTGCGTAAAGCAGGTGACGTTATTGATATCAACCGACTCAATTATGATGGCATCGTAGGCGATCTGTCAGGCACCGGACAAATTCAACTAGCAAATAAAAACCGCCCACTGACGTGGCAAATCGATGCAGCGACCAAGGGTTTATTACCTAAAAAGTACCGTAGCGATTTACCACTTGAGCGTTTAACAGGGCGCTTGAGTGCTCGTGGTCGATTGCTAAATATCACCAAAAATGGGGTGAGCGGTCAGCGCCATGTGATTACTGTCAATAATACCGACTTACAGACACAGCTTGATGCCACGCAAAACGGTCGCGCAATCGGTATAGCAGGTAGTGGTGATGCCAGTGTCGATATCGTGGGTGGTGAGTTGTCTGTATTTGACGCCCGTTTTGATGGTCAGATCGATACAGCAGACGTACCAAAAGGTCGTCTATCAATCGACGCAGCGGGTACGCCTGATCTGATTAGTATCCGCAAACTAAATTATAATGGTGAGGCTGGTGCAGTGAATGCCAAAGGCGTCATTGATTTACGTAACAATATTGGCTGGACCGTCGATGGTCGCTTTGACAACTTCAATTTAGGTTACTTTTTACCCAATAATCCAGCAATCATCACAGGTGATCTAAAAACCAGTGGTGAATGGCAGGCTGCGCCTAAAAACAGCCCAAATACCGCAGGTACATTACAGCGTTTTGCCGTGAATTTTGATGGGGTCTTGGATGCCGAGCAATTACCAGCAGGTAAGCTCAATGTTGAAGCTAGCGGTGATAGCCAACTGATTCGTATCAAGCGCTTCCGCCACGTGGGTGCAGCAGGTAGTATCGATGCCACAGGAACGGTCGATGTGCGTCAAGGCATCGCGTGGGACATCAATGCGGTGATGGATCGCTTCAATATCGGATATTTCTTAAAGGATACACCAAGCCTTATCACGGGTACTATCGATACGGATGGGCGCTGGGGCGATACACAGCAAACGATCAATATCAAACAAGTCAATCTGAGCGGTATGCTGAAAGGCCAGCCACTTAGTGCTAAAGGTAGTTTGGCCGCAAAACTGCGCTTGCCAAAAGACTTAGCCAGTTACTTCAAACGTCTACAAACACAAGATGCCCAAGCACAGTATAAGCAAGTGAATGCATTGATCGATAGTTTAAATGCTGACAACTTGATACTGCGCTGGGGTGACAACTATGTCACTGCTAATGGCAATGCCAAACAGCTACAAACCAAAATTAATATCACAAGCTTAGATCAGTTGTCGGATAAGCTTGCTGGCAAAGTAACTGGTGGAGCGACTTTGTCTCAACCAGCAGGTCAGGCACTACCAACGATTTATATCGATTTGGTCGGTGAGCGGATTGCACTACCGGGCTTTATTTTGCGTCAAGGTCGTATACGCGGCAAGCTGGTTAATCTAGCCAATAGTCCAAGCCAGCTTATCGTCAGCGCTGAAGGTCTGGATGCTGCGGGACAAAGCTTCGATAGTGTTAAAGCATCATTTAATGGTACTGAAAAATCTCATGTGGTTGATCTCAATGTGGCCAATAAGCAACTGGACATTGGTGCCAGACTAAAAGGTGGGTTCGATCGAAACACACTACGCTGGTCAGGGGTCATCGGTAAAGGCCGCGTTAAATCCAGATACGCTACCTTAAATCAATTACAGCCAGCACAGCTGATTGTGAATTTGCCTAATAATCAAAATGGCAATAATACAGATCTCAAAGTACAGTTGGCTGCACATTGTTGGCAGGCCGCGGACCAAACGGGCAAGCTATGCTTACGCAAGAACTTAGTTGCTTCTCCAGCCAGTGGTGAAGTCGATGTGGCATTGCAGAATTTAGATACGTCATTATTTTCAGTATTCTTACCAAAGGATATTGATTGGCACGGCAAGATTAATGGTAAAGCCATTGTCGGTTGGCAACGTGGTCGTCCGCCAACCATTAACACGACACTATATTCAGATAATGGCAAAATTGGCTTGATTCAAGACGGGGATAGCACGCCTGTGACACTGCCTTATAAGCGTGTTTCACTAATCGCCTTGTCGGTGCCGGAAGGTATCAAGCTGCGTACCGACATCAATACGGGTCGCGGTGCTCGCGGTTATGCTGAGGTCGTTGTTGATCCTTATAAAACACCGAAACCAATCTCTGGTGCACTCGTGTTAAATGAGCTTGATTTGGCCATCTTTAAGCCTTTCTTCCCGGGCATGCGAGTACTAAAAGGCAACGTTACAATGGCAGGAGGACTGGGCGGTACGCTAGATAAGCCGCAGTTTTATGGTGATGTGAAACTTTCTAACGGTCGCATCGCCATGCTAGACTTGCCAGTGAATCTGACCAATGTCAACACACAGGCCAAAATTCGCGGTACGCAGGCGACTATTGATGGGACGTTCAAAAGCGGTACAGGAACAGGCACACTGACTGGCACGGTCAATTGGCAGCAAAAGCTACAAGCCAAATTGAGTGTTGTTGGTGAAGGGCTCGTGATTACGCAGCCGCCTTTACTAGTGGCTGAGATCAATCCTGACATTGACATTATTGTACGCCCAGGCGACCGCTATGTGGACATCAAAGGGGCAGTCAGCGTGCCATCAGCGACCATTCGCCCACCAGAAGCCAGCGAAGACATTGTGACTCAGTCTGAAGATGTAGTTGTGCTGGATCGTCGTTTGATTGGTAACATCGATGACGTATTGGCAATGTCAAAACCTTGGTCTATCAATGCTGATATCGGTGTCGATTTAGGCGATGATATCAACTTCCGTGGTTTTGGTGCCGTCATTCCGTTGGCTGGTGCGATTAACATCAACCAAAATGGCACGGGCATTATGCGCGCAAAAGGAGTGGTTCAGGTCTCGCGTCGTACCAATATTAATGCTTTTGGTCAGAGCCTAGAGCTCAATTATGGTCAAGTGCGCTTCAATGGCGATGTTATGAAGCCCAGCTTGAGTATTGAAGCTGCAAAAACCATCAATGGTAAAACAGTGGGTTTTCGTGTGAAAGGTACGACTGAAAGCCCAAATATCATCGTCTTTAATAATGCAGGATTGACCCAGCAGCAAGCGATGAATGCGCTGGTGACAGGGCGAATCGATAACAAGAGTGCGACTCAAATCAGTGAGCAAGGGTTCAAGTCACAAGTGACCAATAACTTGGCAGCCGCTGGACTGAGCTTTGGTCTTAGTGGAACGCGCAGCCTTACCAATCAAATTGGACAGGTTTTTGGCTTACAGAGTTTGACCGTTGATGCCTCAGGCAGTAGTGAAGATACCAACGTCAATGTCACCGGTTACGTGACTCCTGACTTGTATATTCGCTACGGCGTAGGTGTTTTCAATGCTCAAAACAGTCTGTCTGTTCGCTATCAGTTGACTCGCCGTATTTACGTAGAAGCCAGTTCGGCCGCCGAGAATGCGGTAGACGTGGTCTATAGTTGGCAGTTTTAAATGACGTATTTAGTAGACGGTTAATTTATAACTGACATTATTAGAAAGCGATTTTTATCATTGCTATCCAACAAAAAACGCCTTGTAACGAAGGCGTTTTTTTATAAGTGTATTGAGCTTAGTGTAAAATTATTTGGTCAAAATTAAGCGGTTGTTACGAGTCAGACGTAGTCGATACTCTTCGCCTTCATGCTCGATACGTACTTCTTTGGTCAGGGCAAATAGATGCTGTGACTGTAGCGTTGGCAGACGATTTTCACGGCAGTTTAGATAACGAGAGATAACCATACTCATGGTGAATTCCTTTTGATAAGAAGTGGCTTAATAAATTAGCTATGTTCCAATGAACTTTAACGATAATAATTATCATTTAGATTGAATAAATTTGCAAGGTAATTGATAAAATAAAATGCAGTCATTGTGTAAACTTATATAAGGCTGGCGTCACAAACTGCCACAAAACGTCAATACTTGAATTTTTACCTATATAAAAATATTGAGAGACTGGCTGGAATGATATGAAATCCATGCAGGCTCATCAGAATATACAAGCAAACAATTAAAAAGTAGCAAAAACAGACTTAACAGTAGAGGACAATGCTATGCTGAGTGAAACCAACAATCAGGCAAAAATTAAAAACATCACCATCGTTAATGTTGCGGTTGCCGTTATTCATTATGAAGACAAGTATTTACTGGGGTTCCGAGATGCGGCCCAGCATCAAGGCAATCGCTATGAGTTCGTAGGCGGTAAGATAGAGGCTGATGAGTCAGCAGAGCAGGCATTGATTCGAGAGGTCGTTGAAGAAACAGGTATTAGTATTGCTCAAAATATTATCGTCAAGCTTGGGCGTTTGCATCACGACTATGGTGACAAGCAGGTAAGCTTGCAGGTGTACAAAATTGAGCTAACCGCACAGCAGTATGATCAGCACAAAGACTGTGAATATGGCCTAGAAGGGCAGGCAATGACTTGGGTTGATAAGTCTAAGTTACTAGCAGGAGAGTATCATCTGCCCGCTGCCAATAAAACTATTTTGGAGTGGCTAAAGCTTCCTACAAAAATAGCGATTACGTATCCACTTGCGCATTTTTCTGCACAGCCAAATTCAGCAGCAGCATGGGTGCACTATCATCGAGAACAGTTGGCACCAGAGTCTTGGGTTTATATCCGACTAAAAGCGTCTGAGTCAGAATATATTGCCGAGCAGCTAATGGATGTGCGTCCAGATATCCTAGCGATTTTGCCGTACGACAATGACTACCAGCACTCCAAAACGACAAGTACAGATGCAGTGGTAGAGGCAAAAACCAATCGTTCGATTGTCGCTAGACACCTGACGCATTCGGTATTAATGGAATGGTTCAATGTTACTCAAGATATTACAGAGTCTGAGCAGTTGCTCTGTATCTCAAGTGAGTATCCATTGATAGTCAGCTGTCACGATATTACCAGCATTCTTGCCGCTAATAAACTTGCGAGTATGCGCATACAGCAGCAGTTGCCGCCAGTGATTGGCGCTTTTTTGTCTCCTGTACTTACAACTCAGACGCATCCTGATACGGTACCACTTGGCTGGGAGGCGTGGTCAGCTTTGGCGCAGTTAGCTGACATGCCAGTCATTGGTCTAGGCGGCTTGGCCCCTGTCATGATTGACCAGACATTAGCGCACGGCGGTGTCAGTGTCGCAGGTATTCGTCAGTTCCACGAATAAAAAACCAGAAATGAGTGCCAATTAAGCAGCAGTACCATTCACTTGACTATGTTTGCTTATTAAAATAAGTAAGTATAAATAACTGATTTTTAAGTTATTTATCCAGTCAGTAACTATGTGATTATGATGTGTGCATACCAATGCATAAACACATAGTTATTTACAAACCGTTGCGTTTCCCTACATTGCACTACTGTTTTAATAGTCCAGCTGCCCTTAACATATATTGCATATCTACAGCACATTGATTCTGATTTTTATCAGTGAACTGATTACTAACGAATTTATCAAAAATTATAATAAAAAAGAGCGTTTGTAGCAGCAGAGTTTGGATCGATAATTAATTCTAAAACTCAGGTTCATTATAGAATCAATTCGGATAAATGATGTAGATAACGTATTTTAACAGTCACTATTAATAATGGTATCCCTATGAAAACCAATAAGTTACCTGATTCAGCATGGTCTGACTCACGGGCAGCTGGTTCTCAATCTCAGCAGCCTATACAGTCAAACAGCTATAACAACGGTCGTCATGCACAACAGACAAAAAATGCTAGTAATGATGCAGACTATAGCCACAAAAAACTGAGCAATGAAAACTTGAACGGCGAATATTTGCACCATCTGGCAGAAGATATGTCTTCGCAAGACAGCTATTTTGGATACAAAAGCGCCGACAAAAGCCTTACTAAGGCAAAAGAGTCCGCTATGAGTAACAGCAAAACAAATCAACATCTGAAAAATAGCGATAAAGAACAATTCAACATTGCTAATGGCTACAAGCGATCAGCAATGCTGAATAAAGACGAGCCGCTAATCTCTGAGCTTGTAGACGACCAAGCAAGTAATTTGCAAGACAGCGCTAAGCAAATCCTCGATACATCATCAACCACTATCAACTCGTCATATAAAGACATACCGGAGCGTATATTTATGAATGGACTTATCAAGCATACAGGCATTGCGTTAGCGATCATCATACCGCTAGCGGCATTTTCAGCCTATGCTGCAACGCCGCCCACTAATATGGCTACTGCTAGTAATATGCAAGATAATGCGATGAGTAGTGAGACAACGACGCAAATGTTATCTGTTAAGCCAAGCGATATTATCTATAAGTCTGCAAGCACGCCAACGACAGTGGATAGTGTCGATCTCAATGAATACGCTGGGACATGGTATGAGATCGGACGTTTACCGATGTATTTTCAACGTAAATGCGCAGGCGATGTAACGGCAAACTATACGCAAAAGACTGATGGCTCAGGCATTGTCGTCACTAACAAATGCGTGAGCGAGGATGGTTCAGGTATTACGGCAGAAGGTTTGGCAAAGCCAGTAGATGAAAGTGGCAGCAAACTAAAAGTGACGTTCTTACCGAAATGGATACGCTGGATTCCAGTGGGCCGTGCTGACTATTGGGTGCTAGCACGTGATGCAGATTATAAAACTGCACTAGTAGGGACACCTGATAAAAAATACTTATGGTTATTAGCACGTTCGCCAAATATCAGTCAGGAAACGTATACTAAATATCGTCAGATTGCCCAGCAACAAGGATATGATTTGAAAGAGTTTACATTGACGTCTCAGAGCAACCAAACGGTGAACTTAGCTCAATAATAGATACAATGAAAATTATTGCTTCAATTAATTAAGCGCTATGGCAATTATCATTTAAATAACGTTCTAATAAGGCAGCATATATGGCTGCCTTTATTTTTATCTTTGTCTATATATGAGTCTGTATATAACAACAAAACCTATTATGCACACTAGCTAATCGGTTACTACTGGCAAAATGAGGCATTTTAGGCTAAAATCTAGGCGATTTGAATACTCTGACGTCAAGAACTGATATTGATAGTGGTTGATTATCCTATTAAAGTCACCACTTAGAGCATACACGACCTATCTTATTTATATTTCTTCATATTTTATCGATCATACATTACTGACCATAAGGATGTTTCTCGTGAGCAACGCTGATACCTTACGCCAATTACATCAAGACCACTTAAAAAACTACAACAATCAAGAGCAACAAGCCATTGAGCTTATGGGGCTATTGAGCAAGCTCTATAATGAGCAAGACGTACAAGTGACTTTGTTTGGCGAAACGCTAGACGCTACTTCAGTTGGTCAAATACTTGCACTACATCAAAAAGCAGCATTACGCGACAACGATGCCAAAGCTATCGATATCGCTGATACTCTAGCTATGGTGAAGGCGATCGCAGAGAACAAAGATATCCAAGCTACTCGTATCGATGTTGGTCAATTGATTGCTAATGATACCGATGTACAAGCCGCTCTACAGTCTATAAACAACGCTGGTGCGGTGAATGGCGCAACGGACGTTGTACTATATGGCTTTGGTCGTATCGGTCGTATTTTAACCCGTCTACTATTGTCGCAAGCGTCAAGCGCGAAAGGTCTACAACTAAAGGCAATCGTTGTACGTCCAGCCGCTGCTGGTGACTTGGCTAAGCGTATCTCATTGCTTGAGCGCGACTCAATCCATGGTAGATTCTTAGGCGGCATCACTATCGATGAGGATAATAACGGCATGATCGTTAATGGTCGTTTTGTACAAGTCATCTATGCTAAAGACCCAAGTGAAATCGATTATACTGCTTATGGTATCGACAATGCGCTAGTTATCGACAACACCGGTATTTGGAAAGACGAAGCGGGCCTTGGCAAGCATTTACAGTCTACTGGCGTGAAAAAAGTACTATTGACTGCACCTGCTGGCGGCGATATTAAAAACGTCGTTTATGGTGTGAACAATGATACCGTTGGTGACGATACGATTGTTAGTGCTGCGAGCTGTACGACCAACGCCATTACACCGACACTAAATGTATTAAATGATGAGTACGGTATCGTAAACGGTCATGTAGAGACGATTCACTCATTTACCAATGATCAGAACCTAGTTGATAACTATCACAAAGCAGACCGCCGTGGCCGTAGTGCGGTGATGAACATGGTTATCACCAGTACTGGTGCGGCAAAAGCCGTTGGTAAAGCATTACCAGAATTGAACGGTAAGCTAACGGGTAACGCTATCCGTGTACCGACACCAAATGTCAGCCTAGCCATCTTGAACTTGAATCTAAAAACAGCACCAGCAAGCGCTGATGCGTTGAATGAGTTCTTGCGTAAGATTGCTAACAGCAGCACGTGGCAGTCGCAAATTGCGTATACCGATTCTACAGAAGCCGTATCTACTGACTTTGTTGGTACCACCCATGTCGGTATCGTTGATGCCCAAGCGACTATTTTGACTGATAACCAAGCTATCGTCTATGTTTGGTATGATAATGAAGTCGGTTATAGTACTCAGGTGTTGCGTTTGGCGACGCAGATGGCAGGAATCAGCTACGCTCAGATTCCAGCATAAAACTCTAAATACAGTAGAGCAATAACGTCATACTAAGCTTCTCAAAGCATAATCACTTTAAAGATTATGCTGCAATAGACTCTACTTTGCATAGCTTGGTATCACTTTAACTGTCATACTTAAACACCCGATAGTCCGATTGATTATCGGGTGTTATTGTCATCATGGGCACTAAGTAAAATTACTATTTATAAAGTGTTCGTTGTGCCGCAACAATATAGCAAAACCCTAAAATACAACCGTTGGTTGTAACCAGTTTATAGACTGGATTGTGAATTAAGGAACGTAAGATGCGATTTATTGATGAAGCCGTCGTAACGGTAAAAGCAGGTGACGGTGGTAACGGAATCGCCAGTTTTCGCCGAGAAAAATATGTCCCACGTGGTGGACCTGATGGTGGCGATGGCGGTAAGGGCGGTGACGTCTATGTCATTGCAGAGGATAACACCAATACTCTAGTTGACTATCGCTATACCCGTCGTCATGACGCTATGCGAGCCGAGAATGGCCACAGCAGAAACTGCTCAGGCAAGGGCTCTGATGATCTTTATTTACCAGTACCAGTTGGTACGACGGTCGTTGATACCGAGACAGACGAAGTATTGGGTGATTTGATTGAGATCGGCCAGACACTACTGATTGCCAAAGGTGGTGATGGTGGTCTGGGTAATACCCATTTCAAAAGCTCGACCAACCAAGCACCTCGTAAAGCCACGTCTGGTTTTGAAGGTGAGTTAAAAGTTCTTAAGTTTGAGCTAAAAGTTGTGGCTGATGTTGGCTTGATTGGTTTGCCTAATGCTGGTAAATCGACCTTTATCCGCCAAGTCTCTGCTGCTAGACCAAAAGTGGCTGATTATCCATTTACCACGCTAGTACCAAACTTGGGTGTGGTTGATATTGGTCGCCATCGTTCGTTCGTGATGGCAGATATTCCTGGATTGATTGAAGGCGCATCAGAAGGCGCAGGACTTGGTATTCGCTTCTTAAAACATGTTGCGCGTACGCGTCGTCTGCTACACTTGGTCGATGTTAAGCCTGTTGATGGTAGCGACCCGGTTGAAAACGCCCGCGTTATCCTAAATGAGCTTGAGCGTTTTTCACCTGAATTGGCCAACTTACCGCAGATTTTGGTATTAAACAAAATCGATCAGGTCAATGATGAAGACTTGAACGCGCTTTGTACACATATCGTCGCAGAGCTTGGTTGGACAGGTATGGTCTTCCGTACAGCAACGCTGACTGGTGAAGGTGTTGATGCGGTAAAATATCATTTAATGAATGATATTGAACTTGAGCGCGAGCGTGAAATAGAAGATCCTATATTCGCTGAAGCACAGAAAGAGCGATTTGAGCGTTTAGAAGCCGAAGTGCGTCTAAACACCGAAGCACAGCGTGAAGCGTATCGTGCCGCTCGTAAAGCTGCGCGTGAAGGCTTAGATTTGTCCGATTTGGATGATGACGACGATGGTGTTGAGGTAATGTATGTTCCTTAAGCTAGTATGCTTAAGCGGTTATACTTGAATTGTGAATTTAATCCCTACAATCAATTGATATGAAAAAAAGGAGTTTATATGGCAGATGGCATAGCAAACACGACCGAAGAAGCAAGATTTGTTAAAAAATCTCGCAACTTTGATATTCAGCGCGTTATTGTCAAGATTGGCTCATCGTTATTGACGAATAATGGTCGAGGGTTGGATCGTACTGCCATATATGAGTGGGCAAAGCAGATTGCTAAGCTGCACAAAAAAGGTGTTGAAGTGCTGCTGGTATCGTCAGGTGCCGTTGCTGAAGGTGTGGTACGTATGGACCTTGAGGAACGCCCTAAAAAACTGGCAGCATTACAAGCCTGCGCTTCTATTGGTCAAATGGGACTGATTGAAACATGGTGGTCAGCATTGATTCAGCATGGTATTCAAAGCTCACAGCTCTTATTGACACATGATGACTTATCCAATCGTAGCCGTTATCTCAATACCACAGGCGCGCTGACGCAACTATTAGAATGGCGTGTACTACCGGTTATTAACGAAAATGACACCATTACCATTGATGAGATTAAATTTGGCGATAATGACACGTTGGGTGCGATGGCAGCCGCGATGGTTAATGCAGATTTGTACATTATCTTAACGGATCAAGAAGGTGTGTTCACTGATAACCCACGTGACAATCCTGATGCTAAGATGATTCGTCAAGAACGTGCCATGGCTGATTATTTATTTGATATCGCAGGTGACGGTGGCAAGCTTGGACGCGGTGGTATGTTAACTAAGATCCGTGCTGGTCGCCTTGCCGCGATGGGTGGTTGCCCAACCGTTATTGTGAGCGGTGCTATCGATGATGTGATCACTCGTGTTGTCTCAGGTGAGGCAGTCGGTACACTACTGACGACTAATGAAGAAGATAAAATCATTGCTCGGAAGCAATGGCTTGCCGCGCATTTGCGTATGTCAGGTAGCTTGGTCGTTGATGCAGGTGCCGCAAAAGCATTGACTGAACATAACAGAAGCTTGCTACCAGTAGGTGTTGTAGAAGTTCGTGGCGGCTTTGATGAAGGTGATGTGGTAGAAATTGTTCATCAAGACACTGGTGAGCGTATAGCCGTTGGTCAGGTAAATTTCTCATCGCATGAGGCGCATCGTGTTGCCCGTGAGCGTACAGAGAAGTTTGACAAAATCTTTGGTAGTAACGAAGACCGTGTGGTGATGGTGCATCGTGATAATCTCGCGATAACCGTATAACGTATTCATGATATAGCACAGCTGTTGCTTTTATAGCTTATCTATGATTTTAGGTAAGCTATAAAAGGCTTTTGAGATTTGCTTCAAGCTTAAGCAAGACTGTTTATACTTTATAAATATTTATTGTTATTTTATTCAACCTATTTTATCCAGCACAATATCCATCAATAAATATGGATACTGTGTTGTTTTGGAGATTTGTACATGAGTGCTTCAGACAAGAGTGACTCGATTCAGCAGCAATTTGCACCGCTAAAAAATGACAGGCTGCTACGTGCATTACGCTTTGAGCCCATCGATATCACGCCAGTTTGGATGATGCGCCAAGCTGGTCGTTACTTACCAGAGTACAAAGCCACTCGCGCTGAAGCCGGCGACTTTATGAGCCTGTGCAAAGATACAGATCGTGCTACTGAAGTGACGCTCCAACCGTTACGTCGTTATGATTTAGATGCTGCTATCTTGTTTAGTGATATCTTGACCATTCCTGATGCCATGGGCTTGGGTTTATATTTTGAGACTGGCGAAGGTCCTAAGTTTAAGCATCCGATTCGCGAACAGGCCGATCTTGATAGATTGCCAGTACTTGAGCCTAATGATTCTCTTGACTATGTGATGCGTGCTGTGACCAGCATTCGTAAAGCATTGAATGGTCAAGTGCCTTTATTTGGATTTTCTGGTAGTCCATGGACGCTTGCTACGTATATGATAGAAGGTGGTAGTTCAAAGGATTATCGTTATACCAAAGGCTTTTTGTATAGCAATCCTGATTTTTTACATCAGCTATTAGACAAGCTTGCGACTTCGGTCATTGACTATCTTGATGCACAAATCGTAGCTGGTGCTCAGATCGTACAAATATTTGACAGTTGGGGCGGGGCGCTTGGTCATCGTCAATTTATCGAGTTTTCGCACAATTACAACAAGCGTATCGTGGCTGAACTAAAGCAACGCCATCCACAAGTACCAGTGGTATTATTTACCAAAGGTGGCGGGTTATGGCTTGATATTCAGGCTGATAGCGAAGCTGACGCTTTAGGTCTAGATTGGACGATGCCGCTTGACCGCGCACGTCAAGTACTGACTGAGAGCCAGCGTGAGTTGACCAAAAAGCATAAGAAGCTACAAAGCAGCAAAGCCATTCAAGGCAATTTAGATCCAGCAACGTTATACGGATCACCTGCCACCATCCGCTCTGAAGTGAATGCGATGCTTGATCGCGCCTATGCTAATGGCGAAAAAACTGGCTACATTGCAAACTTAGGTCATGGTATTACCCAGTGGGTGAATCCTGACAATGCCAAAGTATTTGTCGATGCGGTACATGACTACAAGATCTAAAAGCCACGGTATTCAAAGCTATGGTATTCAAAGCCATAGTATTCAGAGACGGTAGGATTGACAGACTGTCTATATGGCTTTGCGAGCTAGATAAAAATATAGAATTTATTAGATATAATGAGTGCTTACTAAGAATAAAGGATAATTTATGATTTCAGCAGCGATTGTCGGTGGTACAGGTTACACAGGTATTGAGCTTATTCGCTTATTATCTGCTCATCCTGAAGTGTCTATTGATTTGCTAACCTCGCGTAGCGAAGCTGGTACTCGCGCTGATGAAATATTCCCAAGCTTACGTGGTATCTCAGATATCGTTTTTAGTGACTTAGGTGACAACACGCTTGCGGCATTACAAAAATGTGATGTTGTATTTTTTGCGACCCCGCATGGTGTTGCGATGAAGCAAGCAGAGGCGTTGACCCAAGCTGGCGTGAAAGTCATCGATTTGGCAGCTGATTTTCGCTTACAGTCATTGACGGAGTTCGAACACTGGTACAAACAATCTCATGCTTGTCCTGAGCTATTAAAGACAGCGGTTTACGGTTTGCCTGAAATCAATCGTGATAAGCTTGCCAGCGCTTTATTAGTCGGTAACCCTGGCTGCTATCCGACTACTGCGATTTTGGGTTTGAAACCTGTTGTTGAAGCACAAAATGAGCAAGCAGAAAGACTAGTCGAGTCTCGTATTGTCATCGATGCCAAATCTGGTGTGTCAGGTGCTGGTCGTCAAGCGTCACTGGCACTTAATTATGCGGAAACAACGGATAATTTTAAAGCCTATAGTGTAGAAGGTCATCGCCACTTGCCTGAGATTGAGCAGGGTGTGGCGCAGTTATTGGGTAGCCAATTTACACACCGTATTCGCTTCTTACCGCACTTAGTGCCGATGATACGCGGTATGCTGAGCTCGATTCATATGGAGCTGACTGACGCAGGTGCGGCTATCGATTGGCAGCAAGCGTTCGAGGACAGCTATGCATCAGAAGGTTTCGTTGATGTGATGCCAAAAGGTATTTATCCAGACACGCGCAGTGTGCGTGCTAGTAATCGCTTACGTATCGCGGTACATCAGAACAATGAGCGCGCTGAGCTGACGGTCATTGTGGTGCAAGATAATTTGGTAAAAGGTGCCGCAGGGCAGGCTGTCCAAAACATGAATGTGATGTTTGGATTTGATGAATCGATGGGACTCAATTTTGCACCTATCGTACCTTAACGCCGGCTTTTTTGCCGTTAAGTCATTCATATTTATGGTACTAGGTATTGATTATAAATTCCGCTATAATAACTTGCCTTTACTCTTAAGAGATACCATCTAAATGCGTGTTAAGCTTGAACGACGCTTTTTTTTAAAGTCATCACGTCTATCGTGTCAAGATTCTGTTCTATATGGTTTGGCGTGCAAAACGCATTCCGACAAGAATAGAGATGGTTTTATAAGTGATATCGGTAGCACTCAACGAGGCGCGTCTACATTAGTATTGGCCCTATTTGTCGTGGTGATATTAGTGACTGCCGTGGCTGGATTGCTATTCGGACATAAGCTGGGCTATCAACGTGGTTTTCATTCAATGGAAACGCAAGCCCAGCAAGCGATTATTGATGGTACCGAAGCGACAAAAGCGCTAGAAGACTTGCGTCTTAGTAATAAAATCGCGACCAATCAAGCCGCAACAGCCAAGCAAGAGCTGGCCATAAGTCTCGCAAACCTAAAAGAGCTGCGTGAAAACCAGCAATCATTGACAGTAGAAAACAGGCAGGTCTCACAGCTTAATGAGATATATGCTGATGTGATTGCTGAAAAAGGTGGCATGCCGCTACAAGTATTGGGCGCTAAGATTGAGCCGCTGCCCGAAAATGCTTTTGAGTATGGTTTTGATATTGGTATGCTCAGTAGCGACGGTCAAGCCAAACGACTCCAGCCAACTTTGACGTTACTCAATAATGATGACCTTGTAGAAGTGCCTTTAGATCCTGCAAGTTATGTGATCGAAGGTATTGTTCGTATACGCGGTCGTTTTATGATGCCCTCAGGTTTTAAACCTTTACAAGCAAAGCTGAGCTTGCAAGCAGGTGGTCAAACAGTAGAGCAGTTGTACGATTGGAAGCTCGGTGATAATGTTGATAACATGCTACCATCACTTTTAGACTTGCCAGAAGTTGATGAAAGCCCAATTGTTCCCTAGCAAATACAAGTCTTAACAAATACCAAACAGCGATGATGTAGTTGAAAACAAAGCACCATGGCTATATATAGTCATAGTGCTTAATGTTTCATCGCCTGCCTAGCTAACCTCTCTTATTCCAAACTTACCTTATAATTATACTTTGATTATGATGAAAAAAATGATATTACAAGCTACGCCAACGGTTGCTGATTGGCATTTTCCAAATATGCCTGCCCATCGCGCACAGGACGGTGACACAGAGGGTGAAACGTCGCCGCAAGCAGATGTGCTGGTTGCTGAGCCAGAAGTTGCTAAACCGCCTATGTATGCGGTGGTTATGTATAATGACAACTACACGCCGATGGAGTTTGTCGTCTATATTTTGCAGTCAGAATTCCGCCATAGTATGGACTCTGCGGTAGAAATTATGCTGACTATTCACAATAGTAGCAAAGGTATTGCTGGTATTTATCCCAAGGATATTGCTGAGACTAAGGCCAAAAAAGTAAATAGTCTGGCACATCGTGAGGGCTATCCACTATTGACCCAAATCGAGCCACATCAAGGCGAGTAAAAAGAGAGTAAGACACCATATCTTGTTCTCACATCAGCTCTCACTGCCATACCTAATAATTTTTTGTTCTCATCTAATCGTTATAGCAGCTCACTCTCAAAGTGAGCTAAGCCATCTATTTTTACAGCCTTGCTTTATATACCCATATTTGATTAAGCATGTCAGCAAGTATATCGCTCTTATAGTCTTGATTTTATTATAATATATCCTTATATACTAACTAGTCTTCTCAATAATTTTTACAACCTTTCGAACACTCGTTATTAATACCCTAGTTCATCTACTTACCTTTTATCCACATTAGCTCTTTAAGCTTTGATCGTTGCTCTCACATTCTTCTTTATGTGTTCATAGTATGCTTTGATACACTTTAGTCTGTGTTAATAGATTGACTCTGTCGAAGTATCGTGTTGATATAAAGAAAAGCGACTATGAATTATCACAATCACTGCTCACTGATAGATAGATTACAGCATTCGTCAAACAGTCTATGGTCCAAATGATATATCCATGATTTTTAATTATACGAATCTTACCCTTGAACAATCAATCTATCGCCCTGATTTACTTACTAACTCATTCATAAAACTATCAATTATAAAGATAGATATAACCGTAGGAAGTTGTTATGTTAAGTCGTCATCTCGAAGTTTCTCTACGTTTAGCAATGACGCTTGCGCGCCAAAAATCGCATGAGTATCTTACTGTTGAACATTTATTATTGGCGCTATTAGAAAATACTCACGCTGCCAATACCCTGACTGCCTGTAATGCCAATGTATCGGCACTGCGGTCTGAGCTTGAAGCGTATATCAATAAGCATACGCCAACCGTCGATGTAGACACGGAGCAGTCACCGCAGCCAACTCAAAGTTTTGATCGTATCTTGCAACGCGCTATTTTTCATGTGCAGTCTATAGGTGGTGGTCGATTGGTAGAAGGCTCTGATATTTTAGTTTCTATGTTTTCAGAGCATGATACTTACGCGGTTTATCTGCTTAAAAAACAGGGTATTAGCCGTCTTGAGCTGACCCAATATCTATCGCATGGCCAGGATAAAGAAGAGCCATCTGAGCAACGTGCTTCTATGACTGGTGAACGTCGCAGTGCGTCTGAAAAAACCAGCAAAGATCCACTGGTTGAGTTTGCAACCAATCTAAACCAACGTGCTGCTGAAGGCAAAACAGACCCATTGATTGGACGCGCTTCTGAAATTGAACGTGCCGCTCAAGTTTTATGCCGCCGCCGCAAAAACAACCCATTGTTAGTAGGCGAGCCTGGCGTTGGTAAAACCTCTATCGCTGAAGGTTTGGCATGGTTGATTATCAATGATAAAGCACCGAAGCCACTTAATGGTTGCGTGATTTATAGCCTTGATATTGGTTCATTGATTGCGGGAACTAAGTATCGCGGTGACTTTGAAAAGCGCATGAAGTCATTGCTTGATGCGCTGAAGAAAAAGCCAAATGCTATTCTTTTTATCGATGAGATTCATATGATCATTGGCGCAGGCTCGTCAATGAGCAGCAATATGGACGTATCGAACTTGATCAAGCCAGCGCTTGCCAACGGTGAGTTACGCTGCATTGGTTCAACGACCTTTACCGAGTACCGTCAAGTGTTTGAAAAAGATCATGCGCTATCACGTCGTTTCCAAAAAATCGATGTGAAAGAACCAAGTGTAGACGATACTATCGATATTTTACGTGGTCTCAAGCCTCGCTATGAGGAATTCCACAATGTTGAATATACAGATGAAGCGTTGGTCACGGCAGTACAATTATCAGCCAAGCACATACACGAGCGTTTTTTACCTGATAAAGCCATTGATGTGATCGATGAAGCAGGTGCGTATAAGCGTTTAGGTGTCGTTCCTGATGTCGATGATATCGAAGCTGAGGAAAGTTTTATTGCGGATTTAGAGCAAGACTTTGATGCACAGATCGATGCTGATGTTGAAGGTATCGATAGCGATGCAGACAGTGATAACGAAATGCAGGACGAAGCAAAAACTGCTAAAGCGAACGATCGTGCCAAGTCTACTGATGGTGCAAAAGCTTTTAAAGCGCAAAAACCGCCGATGAAAATCGATGTGGCAGATATCGAAGCTATCATTGCTAAATTGGCGCGTATTCCACCTAAATCTGTATCGAGTGATGATAAGAGTATTTTAGAGCACTTGGACCGTGATCTTAAGCACTTAGTGTTTGGTCAAGATGAAGCGATTGCAACGCTTGCCGATGCGATAAAACTGTCTCGCGCAGGACTAAAAGCACCGGACAAACCAATTGGTTCGTTTATGTTTGCAGGACCGACGGGTGTGGGTAAGACAGAGGTCTCTCGTCAGCTGGCCAATCTATTAGGTGTAGAGCTAGTACGCTTTGATATGTCAGAGTATATGGAAGCCCATACCGCATCACGTCTAATTGGTGCGCCTCCAGGCTATGTTGGTTATGATCAAGGTGGTTTGCTCACTGAAAAAATCAATCAACATCCGCATTGCGTATTGTTGCTTGATGAGATCGAAAAAGCGCATCCTGATGTCTTCAACTTGCTATTGCAGGTGATGGATCATGGTACGTTGACGGATAATAACGGTCGTGTTGCTATCTTTAAGCAAGTCATCATTATTATGACGACGAACGTTGGTGCGGATAGTATCAGTCGCTCCTCTATGGGCTTTACTCAGCAAGATCATAGCCGTGATAATACCGAGTCGCTGAAGCGAGTCTTTACGCCAGAGTTCCGTAATCGTCTAGACGCAATTATCCAGTTCAATCCACTAGATACCTCAGTGGTCGTATCAGTTGTCGACAAGTTCTTGGTCGAGCTACAAGTACAGCTTGATGATAAGCAAGTGACGTTAGAGATTGATGATGATGTGCGTGATTATCTGGCTGATAAAGGATACGACCGCCTCATGGGTGCACGTCCAATGCAGCGCCTGATTCAGGATGAGATCAAAAAGCCATTGGCAAGTATGATTTTGTTCGGTGACTTGGTAAATGGTGGCGTCGTTCATTTGACCTTGGCGCCTAAAACTGACGATACGCAAGATACTGATACGGTGAAGTTAGATAAATCTTCGCAAAAAGGTTCACCTGATAGTCGGATTGTTTTGACTGTGGTCGAAACTCATGAGCCACGTTCAGACTCTGAGTCAGTGGCTAGCTAAAACATTTAGTTTGAATATAAGAGTAACGGCTATCGTAACATTACGGTAGCCGTTTTTTTGTTGCTATAATTCATCAACAAAGCTCATACGGTTTTTTGTTACTATTAGCCTTTAGAATAAGCCAATCACTGAGCATTCATTTCATAATAAATATAAAAGGATATACCATGGAGTTGTTTGACGAGCCGACAATTAAAACACCAGAGCAAAAACAAGCCATTTTAGACAACGTCCGTCTGCCAGAAGATTGGAAGGCGGCATTAGCAGATGAGTTAACGTCCGAAAATATGGACAATCTACGCGCATTTTTAAAAGAAGCTTATCAGTCAGGGGATAGCATTTATCCACCCGCGCCACTGATGTTCAATGCACTTAATCTCACGCCTTTATCGCAAGTTAAAGTGGTGATTTTAGGTCAGGACCCTTACCATGGGCCAGGGCAGGCCATGGGATTGTCATTCTCTGTTCCTAAAGCGATTCCTAAGCCGCCATCATTGAACAACTTGCTCAAGGAGATGGCAGATGACATCGGTATCGCACCTTCAAAACATGGTGACCTAACTTACTGGGCACAGCAAGGTGTTCTACTACTTAATAGCTCACTAACTGTGCGAGAAGGCGAGCCAAACAGTCATCAAAATAAAGGCTGGGAGCAATTTACCGATGCAGTCATTGACGCGGTCAACGAGCAGACAGAGCATACCGTATTTATTTTGTGGGGCAGTAAAGCGCAAAAGAAAGGTAAGTATATCGATACCGACAAACATCTTATTTTGACCGCCGTGCATCCTTCGCCGTTGGCTGCCAACCGTGGTGGATTTTTTGGCACTAAACCTTTTTCTAAAACAAATGACTACTTGGTGCAATATGGCCAAACGCCCATTGACTGGCAGCTACCGCAATAAATGCTAAATATTATGAATAGAAGTTTAGCATCTTATTTTTTAGCGCCGAGCGAACTTGAGGGTATACCATTTGCATCTCTTATGTTTTGGACATTGCAAGATAGTAAATGGATGCAAGAAGCGCTTAGACTAGCGAGCCAAGGCGCTAAGCTGGGTGAAGTGCCGGTAGGTGCTATATTGGTGCATGATCAGCAGATCATTGGTCAAGGGTTCAATCAACCGATTGGCTGCCATGATGCGACGGCACATGCTGAGATAGTTGCGTTGAGAGAGGCCTGTCAGCGTCTACAAAATTATCGACTGCCACTACAGACAACTTTGTACGTGACACTAGAGCCTTGTACGATGTGTATTGGCGCGCTCATTCACGCACGTGTTGATAGGCTAGTGTACGCGGCGAGTGAGCCACGCGCTGGTATGGTAGGCAGCCAGATGGACTTATCAATGCAGCCTTTTTATAATCACAATATCCAAGTTCATAGAGGGTTGTGCGGCGAGCATAGTAGTCAATTGCTAAAGACGTTCTTTCGTGAGCGTAGGCGATTAGCGAAACAGAATAAAAACAGCGCTTAATTCAAAATGATTAATAAATAAGATATCAGTCTGGGCGCTAGTGATAGCGATGATTTTTTGCTATAATATCGCCCTATTTGGTAGCGAATCTTTTAGCCTGCTGTCAAGCATTTGATATACCAGTAAATATCGCTTCATTGCTACTGCATGACAGCTATATGGGTAACAACTATTATTGAGTAAGTATTATGACCGTCTCCGTATCTGATAACGATCTACTCAATAAAAATGATAGTGCAGACCATTTAGCACGCTATCCGGTTATCTGTATCGATGGGCCTAGTGGCGCTGGTAAAGGTACGGTCACATGGCGCTTAGCTCAAATATTGGGCTATCAGCTATTAGACTCTGGGGCGCTATATAGAATTGTAGGACTCAAAGCATTTGAAGCTGGATTGATCACAGCAGATGCTAGCCAACCAATCGATGAGTCGGCAGTGTTAGCATTGACGAAAAGTTTGGAAATAGCCTTTGTACCAAATAATGATTCTGGGCGTGTAGACATCATTGTGAATGGACAAGCGGTAGGTGATCAAGTACGCAACGAGACAGTAGGCGGCTATGCGTCGCAGATCGCAGTATTTCCAAAAGTTCGTGAGGCTTTGCTTACGTTACAACAGGATATGGCGACACGTTCAGGACTCGTCGCTGATGGTCGCGATATGGGGACGGTTGTGTTTCCAGATGCGGATGTTAAGGTATATCTGACCGCTAGCGCTGAAGCACGTGCTGAGCGCCGCGTAGCCCAGCTAATTAACGCTGGGCAAGCAGCAGATTTTGACGCGATTTTGGCGACGATTAAAGAACGTGACGATCGTGATGAGAACCGTAGCACCGCACCATCAAAACCTGCAGCAGATGCTTTGTTACTTGATAGCTCAATGCTCGATGCTGATGCGGTTTACGAACAAGTAAAAAGACATTGCCAAGATCAAGGGCTGTTTTTTAATAGTTAATAAAAACAACATATTAAGTACTAAAAAATTTCCTATAGTCCCTGTTTTTAATGTAGAATTATACAGTTGGAAGTTAGTATTTTTTGACGATTAATCATTTATTAGGCTCAGTTGATAAAATGAATTAAATTAAGACAGTTGTTGTTAGCAAGTTTAAATATGCGCTTATTAACAACAAACGTTTTTATATATGATTGCATAAGATATAAAACCAGTATTCTCGTTTTATGCAATCATAAATTTGATCCGTACTGTGCTGGACAGGATACGGCTATACAAAGGTAGACATAATGGAATCATTTGCTGAACTATTTGAAGCGAGCATCGAAGAAACAGGCCTAGATATCGAGCGTGGCTCGGTTATCAACGGTACTGTTGTGGCCATCGATAGCGATTGGATCACAGTAGATACTGGTCTGAAATCTGAAGGTATCGTCGCTCGTGAAGAGTTTTTAAGCGAAGAAGGCGAACTTGAAGTTGAAGTTGGCGATAGTGTTGATGTCGTAGTTGAAGCGGTTGATAACGGCATGGGTCAAACCTTGCTGTCACGTGAAAAAGCTAAGCGTGTTGAAACTTGGAACTTCCTTGAAAAAATCGCTGACAATGATGAGATCGTAAAAGGTATCATTTCAAGCAAAGTTAAAGGCGGTTTCACTGTAGATATCGGTTCAGTACGCGCGTTCTTACCAGGTTCATTGGTAGATGTACGTCCTATCCGTGATACGACTCATCTTGAAGGCAAAGAGCTAGAATTCAAAGTCATCAAACTTGATCAAAAGCGTAATAACGTTGTTGTTAGCCGCCGTGCAGTTATGGAAGCTGAAAACTCAGCTGAGCGCGAAGAGCTATTGAACAAGCTTGAAGAAGGCATCGAGATCGAAGGTATCGTTAAGAACCTTACTGATTACGGCGCGTTCGTTGATCTAGGTGGTATCGATGGTCTATTGCACATCACTGATATGGCATGGCGCCGTATCAAGCATCCATCTGAAGTTGTTGAAGTTGGTCAAGACCTAAAAGTTAAAGTATTGAAGTTTGACCGTGAGCGCAATCGCGTAAGCCTAGGTCTAAAACAACTTGGTACTGATCCTTGGGACAACGTTGGCGGTACTTACCCAGTGGGTAGTGTTGTTAAAGCTCGCGTAACTAACTTGACTGATTATGGTTGTTTCGCTGAGATTTCTGAAGGTATCGAAGGTCTAGTACACGTATCAGAAATGGATCACACCAACAAAAACATCCACCCATCTAAAGTAGTTCAAGTGGGCGATGAAGTTGAAGTAATGATTCTTGATATCGACGAAGAACGTCGTCGTATCAGCCTAGGTATCAAACAAACTCTAGCTAACCCATGGGATGAGTTTGATAAGAAACATGAGCGCGGTGATAAGATCACTGGTACGATCAAATCAATCACTGACTTCGGTATCTTTATCGGTCTAGACGGTGGTATTGATGGTCTGGTTCATCTTTCTGATATCTCTTGGAACGAAACTGGCGAAGATGCTATCCGTAACTACAACAAAGGCGACACTGTAGAAGCTATGGTATTGTCTGTAGATGCAGAAGCTAACCGTATCAGCCTAGGCGTTAAGCAGTTGAGCTCTGATCCATTCAACGAATACCTAGTCGGTAACGACCGTGGTGCTATCGTTAATGGTAAAGTAAAAGAAGTAGACGCTAAAGGCGCTACTATTGAGCTTGCTGACGAAGTTGAAGCCTATCTACGCGCTTCTGAGATTCAACGTGACCGCGTTGAAGATGCAACTAAGCATCTATCTGTTGGTGATGACGTTGAAGCAAAAATCATCAGCGTTGATCGTAAAACACGCAACATCAACTTGTCTATCAAAGCGAAAGACGAAGCTGAAGAGCGTCAAGCGATCAAAGATCTTGGCAGCACGAACACAACTGCCGCTGCAGGTTCTGATGCACAGCCAAAAACGATTGGTGATTTGATCAAAGAGCAAATGCAGTAAGTTGTAAGTTATTGATATAAAAGTAATATAAAGAAAGCGACTTCGGTCGCTTTTTTTTATGATTAAGTTTTGATATTTGTATTAATAGGTAAGGTTTTTGGCTAAATAAGGAAACTCTTATTCCTATTTTCCTCAATATCCGCTATCATTTGCAACATTGAGTAACGAGATGTGAGCGACAGTGTATTTAGAGTTGCGATATAACTTTTGTAAGTAGACTATTCTGATATAAGCTATTATTGATTTAGCTATTAGAGTTTCTATTGATAACACTGTTTTAACTTACTATCAGTTTATCCATCAATCAACAAGGCAAGCGTAATAATGCAGCAAGCGATTAACAAATCCGAATTTATCAGTAATTTGAGTGCGAATTGTGACAACATGGCAGATACCATCGTTGATGACGCCGTTCGCGAAATATTAAATTTGATGACCCATACTTTAGCTAATGATGGCCGAGTCGAGGTTCGTGGGTTTGGCAGTTTTTGTCTACATCATCGCCGCGCTCGTGTCGGACGCAATCCTAAAACGGGTGAGAGCGTACCAGTTCCTGCCAAAGCGATTCCACACTTTAAGCCAGGCAAAGCATTACGTGAAGCAGTCAATGATAAAGTAGCACATAGCTAATACTCATTAATGATTGACTGACCAAAAACTATCATTCCAACCTGAGGTAACTGTCTCATGCGCTTTTTATTATTCGTATTGCTGTTTTTGAGCTTTGCTTACTCGCTTGGTCTGGTATTGGCAAATAATACCGAGGTCGGGGTCAATTTACTGTTTTCGCAAGCACCTACAATGAATTTGGGGCTACTGCTCATTCTATGTCTAATACTCGGCATTATTATTGGTATTTTATTGTCATTGCTCATATTCCGTGTACTACAGAATAAGTGGGAAATCTCACGTTTGCAAAAGGCAAATACCAACTTGCAAGAGCAGCTGACTCAAGCTAATGTTGTCATTGACCGTCAAGCAACTGCGCCGACGGTAGAAGAAGCCGTTTATGGTGCGACTGCTACTAATGTGCAAGACACCACAGAATCTCACTTAAGTAAAGGTGGTACGCTGTCTAAGCGTAAGCGAGATTAATCTGCTAGGCGATGGCTATTGGCTACATTGTCGACCTCAAAAATAATGCTCTGATAATTATGATAGATGGCAAAACCATGAATAATGTGATTAATTCTCCCGTCGTTGTTGCTTTAGACAACATGACTCTGCAAGCATCGTTGGCATTAGCTGATCAATTAGATCCGACGTCATGTCGACTAAAAGTAGGTAAAGAGCTGTTTACGCGCTGTGGCCCTGACATCGTTAAGGCGCTACATCAGCGTAACTTTGAAGTATTCTTAGACTTAAAGTTTCATGACATTCCTAACACTACCGCTCAAGCGGTAGTAGCTGCTGCCGAGCTTGGTGTATGGATGGTGAATGTTCATGCTAGTGCAGGTCTAGAGGCTATGTCGTTGGCAAAACAGCGTTTAATAGATAGAGACCTTGATACATTACTCATCGCGGTGACTGTATTGACCTCTATGGACAGTGACGCATTGATGCAAACGGGTATCACTGATAGCTTAGACGCACAGGTGAGCCGATTGGCGCAATTGACCAAGCAAGCTGGGTTAGATGGGGTAGTATGTTCTGCTCAAGAAGCGAAAACGCTTAAAGCGTTATGTGGTCAAGATTTTAAATTGGTCACGCCAGGCATTCGACTAGCAGAAGACAATGCTGATGATCAAAAACGCATCTGTACGCCGAGCCAGGCATTGACAGACGGTTCTGATTATTTGGTCATTGGACGCTCCATTACTCAGGCTACAGACCCTGCGGCTAAATTGCAGACAATACTGCAAAGTATTTAAGTTTTGATATTAAAAAGTAAAAAGACAGCCTAAACCGCTGTCTTTTTACTTTTTGACGGTAGAGAAAAAGCTGATACACTACTTTAGCGCTTGCTCACGCTTACGACTCAAATTATTGATAATGATACTATTGGACGATATTGGATAATATGAAATTACAAATATTAAGTGACTTGCATATTGATAGTTATGCACGCCAGTCACACCCTATTGGGCATATTCCTAAAACTGATGCAGATATCGTGTTGGTAGCAGGGGATACTGCCAATAGTGATAGAGGTATGCCGTGGTTACAAGAGCAGGCAGCACGGTTACAAGTTCCTCTGATCACAATCTCAGGTAATCACGAATATTTTGACGAAGATGTGCTTAATTTTGACCAAAAGTTAGCGACTTGGGACAATTATGATGCTGCTTCTAACAAAGGGGTTTGTGTCTTACAGTGCCAGCATATTGATATTGGTGATACACGAATCTTAGGTTGCACACTGTGGACGGACTATCAGTATCATGCCAATGAAGATACCATGGCTGCTGCTAGGCATTTTATGCGTGATTATAAGCAGATATATGCAGGTAAGGAGATGTTCTCACCTGAAGTTTCCATGCAAATCCACTCAGAGCATCGTCAGTGGTTGCAGCAAGCACTAATCACTGCCAAAGCACTAGGCAAAAAAACGGTCGTCATGAGTCATCATAGTGTCAGTGCATTATCCGTGTCTGAAAAATATGCCAATTTACCAAGCAATGCTGCCTTTGTCAGTGATTTATCTGGTTGGATGCATGAGGACTGGGCACCAACGCTATGGGTGCATGGACACACGCACGAAGCATTCGATTATCGGATAGGCAATACGCGGGTGATCGTTAATCCAAGGGCTTACCCTAACGAGATTAGCAGTACTGCACTGGAGTTTGCGTGGGATAAAGTCGTTGATATTGGTTAGCCAAGATTTTGCGCATGTAAGTAATAGTGATGGCTGTCTGTTACAGCTTGCCATTCTCAAAAGTTAGATACCCATTTCACATATAACAGGATATTTACAAGATATATTGCAACTGGATTTGTATGTTGTTCATTCCTGTCAAAAAATCTGCTACGCTTGCTACCATGAGTAAATATCTTAATAGCACCTTATCAAAAGTCTCTGCTGACAAGCTTGCGAGTCACACACCAAGTGCGCCTGCGCCTTCACATCTGCCAGATAGTATGATCCCTTCGGTCAGACTATTACCTGAGAATGAGCGGCTGATTTTATTTACCAGACACTCTTTGCGTGAGCGTTCTGACGGCAATGGTTTTGCCAGTTATCAGTTGCCGTTAACGCCTAAAGGCCGTGTATTAGCAAAGTCTTGGGGTCGTTGGTTAGCAGGTCATCTTCCATACTCACTTGATGTTGATAGCATCTCAAGCCCGATTAAACGCTGTATTGATACGGCGCAGCTCATGCAGGAAGGAGCAGGTCTAAAGCGTGATATTACGCATCAGTCACTACTGGTTGAGCCTGGCAGCCTCGTTACTGAACCTGAAATAGCCAACCCAATATTCAAAGAGATTGGTGTACTGAATTTTATCAATCGCTTTTTACAAGGCAATCTTGAAGGTACCAAAAATGCTTATCAAGGTGGCCTTGATATTCTTTCGCTCTTTTATCAAAACCAGCCGCAGCATGGACATCTTATGCTGGCTGTCAGCCATGATACATTACTGTCTGCATTCTTAGCCGTGATGTTCGATGTGGAAGAGATCGATTGGAATGATTGGCCAAAAATGATGGAAGGGGTGTTTTTGTGGTTTGATGATAAACCTTTTGATCAGGCAAATGCGCATTTTATCTGGCGTGGCCAAGTATATACGCGTCCGATTAGTTCATTGTTGAATGGGTATCGTGCAGCAGGGTATCACCCAAGTAAACTGCTATTACCACCAGAGGTGCAATGGACATAAAATTTCATCAAAAAATGGCAATGATGATTCACTAGATATATATCGAGCAGGCATAAAAAAACCTTGCTCCAGTATTAGAACCAGTAGCAAGGTTTTAGTCATGACGCTATAAAAGCGTAATGCGGTCTAGACAATACAATTCTTAAGCTTGTAGGCCTTTGATTGTTTTGTTTAGGCGGCTCTTACGACGAGCAGCTTTATTCTTATGAATAATACCTTTGTCAGCCATACGATCAATAACTGGTACCGCTTTTTTGTAAGCTTCGGTAGCCGCGTCATAATCTTTAGCTTCGATAGCCGCATCAACACGTTTTAAGTAAGTACGAACCATAGAGCGTTGTGACGCAGAGTTCTGACGACGTTTGGTGTTTTGACGGGCGCGTTTACGAGCTTGTGCAGTATTAGCCACGCGTATCTCCTTGATAAAGACAGATAAAAATATGAATGTTGATTGCAATAATGGGTTTAACAATCATCGGTGACGAGCAGCCTCTCGCCAAACATGATGTCGATGTCTAATATTAAAGTATCTAATATGAATAGATCATCGCAAGCGCCAGAACTGTTTGGAATAATTAAACAGCGTTGACGTGTAAAGCCGGTTATCTTAGCAAATTATTGCGCTAAGGACAATATATTTGATGATTAATGCGCAAAGAAGTGCTGTAAACTCATGAATTTTGGCCTATTTAGGTATCTAAATCAATAGCAGACATCAATAGGCGCAACTGATTGATAAAATCTCTTACAATATATCCTACATAATAGCGTCAGTTATTCATGAATTTAGGTATGATATCCTAATGATAGGCCTTGATATAGGTCACTTTTCATCAATATAGAACCTCTAACGTTATATAAGTGGATAGGGTATGCAGCGAAAAGCAATTGTGATTGGCGCAACAGGATTGGTAGGGCAGCATTTGGTAAAACAGCTGAGTGAGCTCTATGATACATTGATTGTGATCGCTCGGCGCCCGCCACGCTATATTAATGCCAGCATGCGTTTTTATCAGGTTAATGACTTTGATAATCTCTCAGAAGTGTTTGCGAGTGTTGGTGCGGATCGAACGACAGATGCCTTTAGTTGTCTTGGCACCACTAAAAAACAAGCTGGCAGTGATGAGGCTTTTCGAAAGATAGACCATGATTACAATTTTAACTTTGCTAAGCTATGCCGTGATAAAGGGGTAGAAAACTTTTTTCTACTTTCATCCATGAATGCCGATATTGACAGCCGCTTTTTGTACAATCGAGTCAAGGCAGAGACTGAGCAATCTATTATGGCACTAGGCTTTGGCCAACTGGTAATATTTCGACCGTCGTTATTATTAGGCAAGCATAAAGGGCGTCCGCTTGAGAGCATTGGTCAAAAAGCATTTAAGCTTATTTCGCCTTTAGTCTCAGAGTCACTCTCATTACATCCTATCTCGGCTAAGCGCGTCGCTAGTGCTATGGCGATGAGTGCGCATGATATTTATCATCGTCGTAAATACCGTACAGAACCTCAGATTGAACATACAGAGATCATTGAAAATAAGAAGATGCTTGCGATGACTCGCGTGAAAAAATAAAGCATTATTTTTGAGTCAAGACTACAGCTAAGTATGAACAAGTATTACACGATCAAGCAGCTTAATCATTCATAATAAGGAGTAAAAACGATGGAGATGAATAAAGATAACTTTGTCACATGTGATTTACTGGACGCCAATCCTAAGTTGCAAGTATGTCTACCAAATATTGAAGGTAAGTCATTTCGTCGTTTTGGTGCAAAAGATAAATTCTGCGGTGAAATCGTGACGGTGAAGTGTTTTGAAGACAATAGCCGCGTCAAATCACTATTGAATAGTGATGGTAAAGACAAAGCCGGTAATGGTAAAGTGTTGGTCGTCGATGGCGGTGGCTCTATGCGCTGTGCATTGCTAGGCGATATGATTGCACAATCAGCTATCGATAATGGCTGGGCTGGGGTCATCGTATATGGCTGTGTACGCGATGTCGACGACATGGCAGCGATGGATATTGGTGTCATGGCACTTGGTTGTATTCCGCGCAAGTCTACTCGCCGCGATGAAGGTCAAACGGATATTGAAATCAGCTTTGGTGATTTAACGTTGAACTCGGGAATGTTTGTCTATGCTGACAACAATGGCATTATCGCTAGTGATAAGCCGTTAATTTAAACTTGGTTTAACCAGTGTGAATGAGGACCTCAGCTGATAAGTTGGGGTTTTTTTATGTAATGATAGTTAAAGCTTAATAATCGTTATCAATCCTCGATCATGAATGAGTAAACTTTTACGTGACAAACCGTTACGGCATAAGTTTTGGTAATTGCTCAAATATTCGTATAATAGCTTTCTGACTCCTTAACTTTGATCCTATTCTTTATGCCTATCACTGCTTTGACTGACGCGTTTGATCCCATTAACCAGCAGTTGTTCCCTATACAAAATGCCGAGCGGCGTTGGCTAGCACCTGTCCATGGTGCGGTCAGTAGCTTGTGGTTGGCAAGCTTGGTTCAAACGCCTATGTGGAATGTTGCCAAGCGCCTAAAGGTCGTGGTGGCACGTGACCAAAACCAACTCAATCAGATAGAGACCGAGCTTGCATTTTGCGGCGTCGATGCTTACGTATTCCCTGACTGGGAGACACTAACGTATGATGAGCTGTCTCCGCACCAAGACATCGTTAGTGAACGTATCAATTTGCTGACAGATATGCCAAAAACGGGTGTGCTACTCATCTCAGTACAGGCTCTGATGCATCGTGTTGCGCCGCCAAGTTGGCTGATTGGGCAGCATTTTGATCTAAGCGTCGGTGATCGTTTTGATATCAATACGCAACGTGGGCTTTTGGCAAAGGCGGGTTATAGAGCGGTTGAAAATGTCTTTGAACCCGGTGAGTTTGCGGTACGTGGCAGCATTATCGATATCTTTGCTATGGGTCAGCCTTTTCCGCTGCGTCTAGATTTATTTGATGACGAAATTGAGACGATTCGCTTTTTTCATCCGCAAACCCAGCGCACATTGACCGCTGATGATCTCAAGGCGATGTTGACAGGCAATGATACCAGCATGGGCAAAGAGTCACTGTCGCTGCTGCACAAATTGCCAGACATCTCTAAACCGATCGAGCAGTTCCAAATATTACCAGCAAAAGAGTTTCCGCTGGATGAAGGGCGAGAGACATTTCGCACGAATTTTGCGGCGATGTTCCCTAATGCCAGTAGCCGCAAGTCTGAGCTGCATAAAGATGTGATGGCAGGTATCGCGAGTAGCGGACTGGAGTATTATCAGCCGCTATTTTTTGACTTAAAAGATTGGCAAGAAGAAAGTACATTGTTTTCTTATTTGCCAAGCGATGCGTTGTTTATCACAGATGAACTGATTAACGAAAAACAGGCGGACTATTGGTCGCAAATCCAGCGCCGCTATGAAGAACGTCGACATGATATTGACAAGCCTATCGTTGACCCTACGCTGTTATATCTATTGTCTAATGCGCTCAATGAGCAGCTAAATCACTATCCGCGAGTGATATTAAGTGCACGTGATGAGCTGGCTACGATGAATGATGTAGCAGCGCCAGAAGGTAGTGACTCCTCTCAGCCGCAACTGCCATTAAAGCCTACTAAGCAGCAAGGCTTGGTGACATTAAGCGCCGAAGAACCGCCACAACTGGCAGTAAACCATCAAAAGTCTGAGCCATTAACTGAATTGCTCGACTTTTTAAACGTTCAAAAACAAACAGCAACACCAGTACTAATTGTTGCAGAAACCGCTGGCCGTCGCGAGATTCTCATTGAACTCTTCAAAGGCAAGATTGATATCAAAGCATATGATAGCTTTGAAGCATTTTTAGCAGCAGATAAGACGAGCGCTATGAATAACGCTCGACTACCACATGTCGGTCTGACTGTGGCACCGATTGAGCGCGGTGTATACGTGCCTGAGCGCTTAGTATTAATTAGTGAAACGCAGCTGTTTGGTCGTCAAGTCTTACAGACACGTCGTCGTCGCCAAAGCGGTGTATCAGAGGAGTTCTTGGTTAAGAGCGTCACTGAGATAACAGATGGCAGTCCAGTCGTTCATATCGAGCATGGTATCGGTCGTTATAATGGCCTGATTACCTTAGATGTGGGTGATGGTGAGCAAGAGTTTATTCATTTAAAGTATGACGATGACGCTAGTATCTATGTGCCAGTGGCTAATCTGCAAATGATTAGTCGTTATAGTGGCGGCGATCCAGCGTTGGCCCCGTTACATAAGATTGGTAGTGGCAAATGGGATAGGGCCAAGCAAAAAGCGTTAGAGCAAATTCATGACGTCGCTGCTGAATTGCTCAATATGCAGGCAAGACGTGAGGCAAAAGTTGGTATTCACTTTAAAATAGATCCGTCACAATATGAGCTGTTTGCCAGTCAGTTTGCGTTTGAAGAAACCGCTGACCAAGCCAATGCTATCCATGCGGTTATGGAAGATATGAGACAAAACCAACCGATGGATCGTCTCATTTGCGGTGATGTTGGCTTTGGTAAAACAGAAGTGGCGATGCGAGCAGCCTTTATTGCCGTTAGTGCTGGCTATCAGGTGGCTGTGTTGGTGCCTACTACCTTGCTCGCTGGGCAACACGAAGACAACTTCCGTGATCGTTTTGCCGATTGGCCAGTTCGTATTGAAAGCCTGTCACGTTTTGGCGGCAAAAAACACCAAGAGATGGTTTTAGCTGACTTGGCTGATGGTAAAGTAGATATCGTGATTGGTACCCATAAACTATTGCAGCCTGACGTGAAGTTTGCCAACCTTGGGCTAATGATCGTCGATGAGGAGCACCGCTTTGGAGTACGTCACAAAGAGCGTATCAAGGCTATTCAGACAGATGTAGACAGTATGTCTATGACCGCGACGCCTATACCTAGGACGCTCAATATGGCGCTCTCAGGTATGCGTGACATGTCTATTATTGCCACACCGCCAGCACGTCGTCTTGCCATCAAGACCTTTGTGATGCAAAAGACAGAAGCGCTGATGAAAGAGGCTATCTTGCGTGAGTTATTACGCGGTGGGCAAGTCTATCTCTTGCATAATGATGTGGCTAGTATTGAGCGTATGGCAGAGACTATTCGTGACCTCGTACCAGAAGCGCGAGTAGGGGTCGCCCATGGGCAGATGCAAGAGCGTCAGCTTGAGCAAATCATGCAGCAGTTTTATCATAAAAAATTCAACGTGCTGGTGTGCTCTACTATTATTGAGACAGGTATTGACGTACCGAATGCCAATACCATTATCATTGAGCGTGCGGATAAGTTTGGTCTGGCGCAACTACATCAGCTACGAGGCCGCGTAGGACGTAGTCACCATCAGGCTTATTGCTATCTGTTGGTGCCTTCTATTAAAGGTCTCAAAGGCGATGCCAAGCGTCGCCTCCATGCGATTGAACGCGCCAATACACTCGGCGCAGGTTTTATGCTGGCGAGTGAAGATCTAGAGATTCGCGGTGCGGGTGAGATATTGGGTAAGCAGCAAAGTGGTAATATGCAGGCGATTGGTTTTAGCTTATACATGGATATGCTGGAGCGTGCGACTAAGGCGATCAAGGCCGGTAAAGAGCCTGACTTGAATACGCCATTATCGCTGACCAGTGAGATTAACTTGCATAGCTCAGCTCTTATTCCAGAAGACTATCTACATGATGTGCATCAGCGTCTACTGTTTTATAAACGTATTAGCAATACAGATGATAAAGAAGCATTGACGGATATCCGGACGGAGATGATAGATCGTTTTGGTGCATTGCCAGACCAGACCAAGCAGCTATTTGCCATTCATGGACTACGCTTGCAAGCAGAACCGCTGAAGATCAACAAAATCGATGCCAATAGCAGTAGTATGACGCTGGAGTTTGCACCAGATACCCCCGTCGATGCCTTAGCGATCATTAAACTGATTCAGTCAGATGGACAGCATTATCGTATGAATGGGGCATCTGGTATTCGTTATCAACATAGCGATAAGTTGGCAACGCCGCAGCAACGAGTGACCGTCATTCAGGAATTACTGTGTTATTTTAGCAAACATATGGTGGCGGAGGCGGCCTAGATTTGATGAGTAAAAGCTCACATTTAGGTAAACCCATAAAGGCAATAGTGTATGATGCTATTTTATCGCAGGGATAACTGATAAAATAACCGGATTGTTTTTTCTTCGATATTTTTTACGTACTTTTATTTGCATTAAACAACAAGAGAACCGTCATTATGTTCCAACTTCATCATAAACTTGCTGCTGATAGTTTCTTAGTGGGTGATTTTCCATTATCTACTTGTCGTTTGATCAATGACTGTCAATTTCCTTGGTTGATATTAGTGCCGCGCGTATCGGGTATCAAAGAGCTTTACGAGTTGTCCGAGGCAGACCAAACGCAGTTCTTGCGTGAGTCGAGCTGGTTATCAAGTCAACTCGCCAAAACTTTTCAAGCAGATAAAATGAACGTAGCCGCGCTTGGTAACCAAGTCCCGCAGCTTCATTTTCATCATATTGTTCGTTATCAAAACGATATGCAATGGCCAAATCCAGTATGGGGTGTGCCTGCGGTGCCTTATACCAAAGAAGTCTTGGCACAAATGCAGCAGACGTTAATGATGGCGCTACGTGGTCATCATCAAATGCCTTTTGATTGGCAGATGTAATCCGTTTTTAACTTTGAATTTTGTTACCTTATCTATAAAGCATTATTTATGAAGCATTTCTCATAAACTATTGCGACAGAAAAAAGCCAGATACTCGTCATATCTGGCTTTTTTCTATAATATGTCCCGTCCTGAAATAAGTTTACGAAAAAGGAGCTTATTCATGGACAAGTTAGAGACAACAAGGGCTAAGCGTACGCAAAAAGATTACACGCTAGGCTTTAAATTGGCCGTCGTTGACAGTGTAGAAAAAGGCGACATGACCTACAAACAAGCGCAAGCGATTTATGGCATACAAGGACGCAGTACCGTATTGGTATGGCTGCGACGTCATGGTAAATTAGACTGGACCCACCTACCTAAGAGTCAGACTATGCCATCTAAAGAAACCCCAGCGCAAACCATCAAACGTCTAGAACGTGAACTGGCTGATGCCAAAGCGCATAACCTTATTTTAAGCAAAGTCGTCGAAGTATTTGAAAACGACTATGGAGCACATGCTAGAAAAAAGTCTGCTACGGCATCCTCTGGCAGCTCAAAACAGACAAACAAATAAGTTTAGCCCAAGGATGCCGGTTACTTAGTGTTAGCCCGCAAGCGGTGTATCAACACCGTATCCGGCAGCATAACAAAGCAAGCAGGTTTGCCGTCATCAAGGACTGGGTACAAGCGTATCGAATGCTAATGACTCGCATAGGAGGTCGGAAGTTATATTGGCTCATTAAGCCTAAGCTGACAGCGCATGGTATCAAGATTGGCCGTGATGGGTTCTTTGATTATCTAAGAGCACACAGACTACTGGTTAAGCCCAAACGTAGCTATACCAAGACTACCTTTAGCAAACATTGGATGAAAAAGCATCCCAATCTAACGAAGGATGCACCAGCACCTATTAAACCTGAGCAGACGTTGGTCGCTGATATCACTTATGTTACCTCCAAGCAAGGGGTGCATTATCTATCGTTAGTGACAGATGCGTATTCAAGACAGATTATGGGCTATCATTTAAGTGATCATATGCCAGCGACTGAGGTGGTGAAGGCGCTCAAGATGGCAGCTCACAGGCGGCGTTATACGCATAAAGCGATTCATCACTCTGATAGAGGTCTTCAATACTGTGCCTTAGAGTATCAAGAGGTGCTTAGAGTAAATAACATCACACCGTCTATGACTGATGGCTATGATTGTTATCAGAATGCTTTGGCTGAGCGGGTTAATGGTATTTTAAAGAATGAGTTCTTGTTGTATGAGTGCAATACGATGGGTGAGCTTAAACAGCTTATCGATGAGTCTGTTTATGTCTATAATAATATCAGACCTCATTTAAGTTTGAATATGAGAACACCTGCCCAGGTTCATGACCGTTATTCATGTCCTGCTTAATGTAAAAAGCCAGATACTCAGGGTATCTGGCTCATTAAAAAATCATCAATCTATTTTAGGACGGGACAATAATCAAACATTGTCAGTTATTTATCCAAAAAATTTGTTATCTGGATAAATGATAGATGGTGTTTTTTTAGCTACCACTGACCTAGGTTTCATCTAATTTAAAAAGTATAATATATTTTTGTAATAACTTATCGTTCAGATAAATGATGTATGTATGATATTCTTATATATCTTTATCTCTCTGATAGCCTATCTTACTTAAGTGAAATCTAATATGCCTTTTACAGAGACATTAAAGCCAAAGCTGTCGTCAAAAGGTAGTGGAATCTGTCAATTCGACTATCCAGAAGTTTTCGTTTTAATACTCACTGTCATATTACTCGCCCTGCATTACAATTTTCGTCCTACTTCAATGGCATTATTGGTTGTCATTCTCCTACCTAGCCTGATGATTCTGATTTATAACTACCGACGCCAAACCAGTCTTTGGACGTCTAATATAGTCGTTATTTTATTTGCGGTCGTCATTGGGTCAATACAGTTTTGTACGGTGATATCGCTCAGTCTGGTAGCCTTAATCGGCGTACGTATGATCGTCAGTGGTGTCGATAACGCTCTAAGATTATTTACTGTGGCATTGGTGACATCTATTGTCTTTTATTATGTCAGTACAATACTAGACAACGAAGGCTTGAACTGTGATGAAGGCTGGGTACCGCCCACCGTATTGTTAGCAAGCATGATAGTTATTTTGTATCAGTTTCGCAGTACGTATCAAGAGTATATCGGTTATAAAGAAAGTGCCTCTAAAGCAGGAGGACGTTTGAGTACCATGGTGTCGGTCATCAATAAGTTGACTCGCTTTGTACCACCGCAAATTTGGGAACCAATTGTTAGATCTGATAGCCCTGTTAGTGTGTCGAATAAACGTGCCAAGTTGACCATTATGTTTTCAGATATTGTAGGCTTTACCGATCTATCTGATAGTCTGAGCGCTGATAACTTGGCTGATATTTTGAACACTTATATGCATTGCATGACGTTGATTGCTGACAGACATGGTGCTGTACTTGATAAATTTATTGGTGATGGCATGGTGTGCTTTTTCGGTGAGCCCGCCAGTAATGGCCCACGTCAAGATGCTCTTGACTGTGTGGCAATGGCGATAGATATGCGCCGAGAGATGCGTACATTACGTCAAAAATGGCGACTGATGGGATTTGAGGGATTGTATATACGTATTGGTATCACAACTGGTTATTGCCACGTGGGTAATTTTGGTAGCAATAATCGTCTTAGTTATACACTGATTGGTAAAGAGGCTAATCTGGCCTCAAGACTCGAATCGAATGCTGGCAAAGATGAGATATTGGTCAGTGAAAGCACTTATGATTATGTTTGCCATAACTATGAGTGCCAACATGTTGGAGCGCTTCAGCTAAAAGGCTTTGATGACAAGGTAAATGCATGGCAAGTACTTGATCCTGATGCTAATAAAGGTCATTTGTCTAAATGGGTAGATCACACCTTGCCAGGGTTTAACTTGCATCTAAATTTTAAAGATATGAAAGACAATGACTATCAAGATATTAGGAGTCGGTTAAACTTTGCGCTTGAGCGTATTGAACAAGAAGAAGAAAAGTTGGCACAGAGCATCGCTGAAGAAAGCAAACGTCATATTGCTAATAAAAAATCATGATTTGGGAAATAATATCGTGAAATATTGAGTATAAAAAAAGCCAGCTATTATATTTTAATAGCTGGCTTTTTTATAACTTATAAATAGTTTGTACTAATCATATTAATGATTTTCTTTCGCATGATTCAATGTGTATTTTGGCACTTCGATGATTAGATCTTCATCATCAAGCATGACCTGACAAGACAGACGTGAGTCAGGCTCTAAACCCCAAGCACGATCAAGTAGATCAGCTTCTACATCATCCATCTCATCTAGACTATTGAACCCTTTGCGTACGACAACGTGACAAGTAGTGCAAGCTTTTGACATCTCACAGGCATGCTCAATTTTGATGCCTTTTTCTAATAACGCTTTACACAAGTTCTGACCAGCTTGTAGCTCAACTTCTGCGCCCTCTGGGCAGATTTCGTGATGGGGTAGTACGGTAACTTTTGGCATAAATTATTTGTCCAATGCTAATCAATCTAAAAAATAAGAGAAAGTAGCTTAGTATCATAACTAAGCTATCATTTTGAGTATGGATTTTACCAATCTTGTGCGCTGGTACCTGCCATGCTGGTTTTAACGCTTTGATTCATAATGCGAGCAGCAAAGGCATCACTATGCGGCTTAAGCTGTGCTTGCTGTGCTTCGATAAGTGCCAAGTCATTGGTGCCAAGAGCAGAACGCAGTGCTTGTATGTGCTCCGCTAAAGCGTGCTGCTCATCAGAAGAAAGCAGTGCTGCAAACTCATTGAGTGCAGACTCCAAAGCCAATACTTCACGTTCCGCTTCTACTTTGGTCTCAATTAAAGAACGCGCATTTTTGTCTTCTTCTGCGTGTTTGAATCCTGCAACAAGTAACTGTTCTTTTTGTTCATCTGACAGACCATAAGAAGGCACAATCTCAATTTTACTTTCTGTTTTGGTCGTGGTCTCTTGCGCACTAACAGTCAGCTGACCATTGGCATCGATGCTAAAGGTGACCTCGATACGAGCAAACCCAGCTTTCATTGGCGGAATACCGTAAAGCTCAAAACGGCCAAGGGAGCGACAGTTTTCTACTGTTTCGCGCTCACCTTGTACCACATGAATCACCATACCTGTTTGACCATCTTGATAGGTAGTAAATACTTGGCGTTTTTTGACAGGAATGGGCGTATTACGTGGAATCAGCACTTCGACCAGACCACCCATGGTCTCAAGACCTAATGATAATGGCGTCACGTCCAATAACAACAAATTGTTGTCACTATCACCATTCACCAGTTGGTGAGCAGTTTGGGCAGCGCCTAAAGCAACGACCTCATCTGGATTCAGACGGCAAAGTGGCTGCTTGGCAAAAAATTCAGTCACGACTTGCTGTATGGCAGGCATACGCGTTGAGCCACCGACTAAGATAACCTCGTCTAACTCTTTAGCCGTTAGCTTAGCATCGCGTAGGACTTGTTCACATACGCTCAGCGTGCGACGACTAACAGGTTCTACGATAGCGAGTATGTCTTCACGGCTTAATACGCCTTGATAAGACTGACCATTGACAGTAACACTGATATTCACTTGCTCAGCGTCAGTCAATGCCTGTTTATAAGCCTTAGCTTGCTGAGCTAGTACTGATTTGTCATGCAGGCTTACGTCTTTTGGATCGATATTTAACTGTTTGATGATCCAGTTGGTAATCAGACGATCAATATCATCGCCGCCCAGTGCGCTATTACCGCCAGTTGCTAATACTTCAAAGACACCGTCATTCAGCTTTAAGATAGATACATCAAAAGTACCGCCGCCCAAATCATAAATGAGGTAGTAGCTTTCTCTATTATTGTCTTCTGATGATTGATCGAGTCCGTAAGCAACGGCAGCAGCTGTAGGCTCATTTAACAAGCGTAGCACATTGATACCAGCCGCTTGTGCAGCATCTTTAGTGGCTTGGCGCTGTGCCTCATCAAAATAAGCTGGCACGGTAATCACGGCACCCTCAATGCTGTCTGCAGGTAATGCGCTCGCTGCACGTTGCTCAAGCGCGGCTAATATACGCGCTGATACTTCGACAGGTGACACTTCACCTTGAGCCGTGACAAATGCTGGCATATCATCTGTACTACCAGACAACTCATAAGGATGCGAGAATTTAATATCTGCTTGGCTACGGCCCATAAAACGCTTAGCCGAGACGATCGTATTTTTTGGATCATCTGCTAAATGCGCTAGGGCATCATAGCCGACCGATGGATTACCTGTCGCTGGATAATAAACCACAGAAGGCAACAACGTATCTGACGCTGCGCCTGCTTCTAAGACTTGCGCCTTGCCTGAACGTACTACAGCGACCAGTGAGCGTGTCGTACCAAGGTCAATACCTAGGCCAAAACGATGTTGATGAGGTTGAGCGCTTTGATTGGGTTCGGCAATTTGCATTAAAGACATAAGAATAACTCAGAGATAAAATGAATAAGTGTAATGAGGCAAATATGGCATGTTCAGTATGACTGCTTAACCGCTATCTCTTTATTCTAAATATAGAGGAATTTGGCAGTTAAGCATGCTCAAAGTCAGAGATTATACGGTATAGTTGATACTAATTTAACCAAATATTTAGAATATAGCTTTCAAATAACATACATCATGCACAGCTATCTAGACGTACAGGTCATCGTCATCTGAATGTGCAGCAGTGGCGACTTCATCAAGACCAGTTGTAACATCAGCATTCAATTTGACCAAAAACTTCAATTTCTGTGTCGCATCAATCGCCGTTTGCCAATCTTGCTCTTGATAAGCAGTTTCAAAGCGCTGAGACTGGTTTGCCAAGCGCTCTGTAATTTGAGGATGTAGCTGCTGCAAGGCTGAAAGGTCCTTGCCTACAATAGCGTCATCTAAATCCATACGCATTTCCATCGCATCTTCTAAAAAATCCAAGTCTGCGATGGAGTGCTCTAGATTTTGTGCTTGATCGGCCATACCTAGTAGGTAGCCAGCACGGCTATCAGGTGCACTCAATGTTTGATATGCTTGATTGATGATGGCAGAATACTGCTCCGATTGCTGCTTTGCTTGCTTGGTATCTGCTAGACTCTTTGCAACATTATCAGGGTGATAGCGTTTTTGTAGCAGACGTAGATGCTGATCGAGACTGTCTTGATTGACTTCAAATTGTATAGGTTGCTCAAATAGGGCAAAGAAGTTATCAAATTGTGTTTCTGGAATCGTGTCTGTCATATCTTACGCCTTGCTTTTTTATTTGTTTTTAAAGTCTTAATCTGGTTCTTCCACCAAATATATTAGTGCACTTATATCTTTTGTATTGATTCATCACAACAGGTGCATCGATCACTGAATAATCAGTTAATTGAACCATTAAACAGTAAAAGACTCACCGCAGCCACATTCACCTTTTTGGTTAGGATTAGTGAACTTGAAGCCTTCGTTTAGACCTTCTTTTTCATAATCCATCAACAGGCCATCTAAATAGACCAAGCTTTTAGGATCAATAAAAATGCTAACGCCGCGGCTTTCATAGCGTGTGTCATTTTCATCAGGTATATCTACAAACTCTAAAACATAAGCAAGGCCTGAGCAACCCGCTGTACGGATACCAACTCGAATACCTTCACCTTTGCCGCGATTGTCCAAAAAGTCTCGAACATGCTGAGCGGCGCGTTCTGTCATTTCAATCATGCCAACTCCCATTGACTATTAATCGTAAATATCAATAAATAAACTATGTAAACTGGCAAGCGAAATTACGAGTTTGCCAAAATAATATGCTAATAGTTTTTAGAAAATAAAAGGTGACAATTACATAAGTGTCATTGTCACCTTTTTAGCGTTAGTAGCCATTTGATGTATTACTACTTTAGCATTGCTAACAAAACACAGCGCAGACGCTAGTAGGTTTGGCTTAGATAGTAGCTTCTTCTGCCGCTGCTGCTACGCCATGCTTACCTTTATAGTCGCTAATAGCGGCTTTAATGGCATCTTCTGCAAGTACAGAGCAATGCACTTTTACTGGTGGTAACGCTAGTTCTTTAGCGATATCGTTGTTTTTGATTTCGCCAGCTTGATCCAAGCTCTTACCTTTTAGCCACTCAGTAACGAGCGAGCTTGAAGCAATTGCTGAACCGCAGCCATAAGTTTTAAAGCGTGCATCTTCGATAATACCGTTATCGTCGACTTGGATTTGTAGACGCATTACATCGCCACAGGCTGGGGCACCGACCATACCGGTACCAACGTTTTTGGCGTTTTTGTCAAGATTACCAACGTTGCGTGGGTTTTCGTAATGATCAATAACTTGGTCACTATAGGCCATGGGGTTTTCTCCTAGTTAGATGATGAGTAATCGCGTATTAACTTTAAATATCTAACTACTCATCGATAATTGGGGTCAAACATTTAGTTAATAAAAACTGGATTTATAATTGTCTGATCAATCGTTTAATAAATATATTTGAAGCTATATTACTGTCTGTACTTGATTTTAGTGCTCAGCCCATTCAACTGAATTCAAATCAACACCTTCTTGGTACATATCCCAAAGTGGCGATAGGGCACGTAGTTTATCAACAGCTTCATGCATTTGCTTGATAACAGTGTCGATGTCTTCTTCAGTCGTATAACGACCAAAGCTGAAGCGGATTGAGCTATGCGCCAATTCGTCTGGGCGACCGATAGCACGTAGTACATATGATGGCTCAAGTGTCGCTGATGTACAGGCTGACCCTGATGATACCGCTAAGTCTTTCAGAGACATCATCAATGACTCACCTTCGACAAAGTTAAAGCTGATGTTCACAATATTTGGTACGCTGTTCTCAAGATCGCCGTTTAGGTAGATCTCTTCGATATCTTGTAGACCATCCCACAATTTTTGACGCAGTTTTGCTGCATGTGCGTGATCTGCTTCAAAGCTTTCATTGGCTAAAGCAAATGCTGCACCAAGCCCAACGATTTGATGCGTTGGTAATGTACCTGAACGCATACCGCGCTCATGACCACCGCCATGTTGCTCTGCTTTTAGGCGAATACGTGGCTTACGACGAACAAACAATGCGCCGATACCTTTAGGGCCATAAGCTTTATGACCTGAGAAGCTCATCAAATCGATCTTCATTTCTTCAAGATTGATTTTTACTTTACCAACAGACTGTGCGCCATCAACATGGAAAACTACGCCCGCTTCGCGAGTGATTTCACCAATCGCTGCAACATCAGTAATCGTACCAAGCTCGTTGTTAACCATCATGAGAGATACCAAAATCGTATCATCACGTAGGGCTTCTTTTACTTGCTCTGGCAAGATAAGACCTGTGCTTGGTTGGGGCTCAAGATACGTAATCTCAAAACCTTCTTGCTCAAGTTCACGGCACGTATCTAGCACGGCTTTGTGTTCAATCTTACTAGTGATGATGTGCTTACCACGAGACTGATAAAAGTGAGCCGCGCCTTTAATGGCTAAGTTATCAGATTCAGTTGCACCAGAAGTAAAGACGATTTCGCGTGGATCAGCGTTGATGACTTCAGCAACTTGTCCGCGAGCGGTTTCTACGGCTTCTTCTGCTTGCCAGCCGTAGCCGTGCGAGCGCGAGGCTGGATTACCAAAGATGCCATCTACTGTCAGATATTCGCTCATCTTAGCAGCTACTGATTTAGCAACTGGTGTGGTGGCGGCATAATCTAAGTATATAAGGTTGTTATGTTGGCTCATGCTGGGTTTGCCTCGCTGTTCGATAGAGTAATGGTATTGATGTCTTTTATGGAAATGTCTTTTGTAGAGTTGTGCTGACGTTCTGATACTGACTGCACGTTTTCCATATCTAATAATTGCGCTAATGTTATATTTTTCAAGTACTGTTCAATATGATTTGATAGTGCACACCATAGGTCATGGGTCAGGCACATTGTACCACCTTGACAGTCACCGCGTCCTTCACACTGCATCGCATTAACGGATTCATCGACAGCAGATATGATGCTCATCACATCTATCTCGTTCAATGGCTTGGCTAGGTTATAACCACCAGCTGCACCGCGAATACTGGTCACAAGGCCACGTTTGCGTAGCTTGGAGAATAACTGTTCGAGGTAGGAGATAGAAATTGACTGCCGTTTAGCGATATCAGATAGAGATACTGCGCTCTCTTGTTGACTGGTCTGTAATGCCAAGTCTAGTAAAGCAGTAACGGCATATCTGCCTCGAGTAGTTAAACGCATGTGTTATCTCCAAACTTTTATGTCATTTTTATTTAATAACGTTCTTGGAAAGGGATAGATGCAGTCAATAATAGATCAATATAAAAGCTGTCAATCATATCCGTTCAAGTTGTGTCTTATCGTTATTAAACAACAGATGGTTAACCCGATGTGTGCAACGATTAGGTCAATTATACTTAATCCTGAGTAATTTAGTCAAGATTAAAGTGTGGTTAAATGGTTAATCGAGCTTATCGCTATGATTGATAAAAACAATGGTGTTCGGGATGTATGTATGAGCGGGGAGAGATATCTTATTTTTAACACTTCGATATTGGCTAATTTATGATTTGAACGTAAGTTGTAGCAATATCGAACAAGCCAGAATGTAACAATCTAGAGAAAAAATGAGCGTCCATTACCTTCAATAGGCACTGTACGCTCATTTATATCTGAAATCATAGTTTGGTAAAAATCAATTGATAAAAGCTAAGTTCGATTAAAATCAGCTCATCAACAGTGCGATGACTGAGCCAATCATAACAATCAGCGCCACCATAGTGACAATCATAAAGGTCTTTTGCTTACTCTGTAGCTCTTTAACTGTGGTTTCAAGTTCGCGGTTCTTGATGGTTAATGTGTTGATTTGGGTCTGTTGTTCTTTGATACGCTCTTTATAATGGTCTTTCTTTTCCGCCATTTCAGCATCGGTCGGTTTGGTTTTGGCTTTGCCACCTTTTATCTTTCTAATTAGACCTTGGATTAAGCTGCCGAGACCAAGCTGCATAATGAATTGTTTGACCAGCTGTACTTGAACAGATTCACCGCGCATCTGTAATTTTTCGGTCGTCTCTCTATCGTGAGTGGTGATAGCATTAATCACTTGAATGCTATAAGCATTGATAACGACATCAGGTTCGCTACGACCAACAGGCAACTCGGCATCCAAGAGTACGCCTTTGGTACTAAAGGTGGCAAAAACCTCAACATGAGGCAAATATAAGCGCAACGCTACGACCGTACCTTGCTTGGCAAGTGGATAAGCAGCTTTACGTAGTTCAGGATCCAAACGTAACAATAGTGTCAGCGCCGACTCGATGAACACCAGAATAATATTAAGAAGAGAGTGAGACAACGTAGAACGCTTCATGTAAATAATCCATTTTTTTATTTAGCAAATCAAAGTTATGTAATAAACTTAAGTTTATTTTTACCCGAAATTTGCAGTGGTATTTTGCTTATAGTAACGCCTTTATAATAAAAAGTAACGCTAGTTTCTGTCAGTGGTAAAATTATTACAGTACAATCTAGCAGTTGATAAAGACATTAAAATTTATGACTGGTAATGCACAGACACCAACTGACAACTGTTTTAAAGAGTAAACAAATAAGTTGATTCATTGTTTGAATGAGGACAGTTTGCCTGTATATAGGTTGCAGATGTTTTGCGTAACATTGGGTGTCAAATAAGTAGTTGATGGCACAAAAAGATGTAAAATCGCTTGCACTCCTTATGCTGCCTTGATATAAAGACGATAACAAAGCGAAACCTGTTAATACGCCAGTCAGGTAGTTTTTATTGCGTAAGTACCACGAGAGCGTTACAATGCTTGGCGTGAGCGTTTATTACCCCCTTAAACTTGAAGGAAATTTTATGAATAAGTCAGAATTAATTGATAGCATCGCAGACAAAAGTGGTCTAAATAAGACTCAAGCTGGTGATGCTTTGAATGCTGTTATGGAAAGTGTTGGCGAAGCTTTAGAAGCTGGCGATAGCATCTCTCTAGTTGGCTTTGGTACTTTTAGCGTAAAAGACCGCAAAGCACGTACTGGCCGTAACCCTAAGACTGGTGAAGAGCTAAGCATCCCTGCAAGCAAAGTACCAAGCTTCAAAGCTGGTAAAAACCTAAAAGAGCGTTTGAACTAAGCCGCTCCATGGTAGATGGTCGCTTTGGCTGATGTCATAAGCTAAGCACCGAAAAAGCACCTAAATATTAGGTGCTTTTTTTGTCGCTATAGTTTATCTCATACAACGTGAATATTTTGAGTATATACGAAAAATCACGTATCATAGGGCGCGCGATAGATGCGTTGTTTAAATAAGGTATTGTCACTGAACCTTGTTTCCCCTAATAAAATGTACACTTTCTTCCTCTTACCATTGCCGGCTTAAATAGCATTGATATTAGCAGGTCGCACTCAACAGCTCCTAACAGTATTACAATGGTTTTTCATCAATATAGGTTAATAAAGCAGAGATAACTATGGATAAATTGCGCGATTTCTTAAAAAGCTGGCCAGGTCGCATTTTATTGATTTTATGCCTATCGCCACTGGCTCTATTGGGTGTCGAAAGCTATTTTGGCGGTGGCGTTGATCCCAACCAAATCGCTCAGGTGGGTGAGGCAAGCGTAGGGTTGTCCGAGTATCAGACTGCCGTCAATAACCGTCGTAGCGAAATACTAGAGCAAGTTGATGATGCCAGTTTATTGAATGAAGACGTACTGCACGAGCAGGTACTAAAAGGTCTGATTGATCGTACATTGCTAGAGCAGCAAGCAGGTAAGCTTGGCATGACAGTCTCTGATGACACGATCAATCGTTTGCTGCGTGAAGAAGACATATTCAAAGATGCTGATGGGAACTTTTCTAACGATCAGTTTGCAAACTTTTTGCGTCAGCGTGGCATGACTAAAAACCAGCTGTTTGCAGAGTTTCGTAATCAGTTAAGCTTGGATCAGTTGAATGCTAGTATCGTTGGTACAGCCGTCTATCCAATGCAGGCAGTTAGCCAATTGATCGACTTGCAACTGGAATCACGCAACGTCTGGGTACATCGTTTTGATTGGCAGGACTATGCTGATCAGGTCAAACTGAGCAAAAATGACATTCAAGCATATTATGATGCCAATAAAGACACCTTAAAAAGCGCGGCAATGGTTAACTTGGCTTATCTTCAGCTTAGCCCGCAGACCATCAAAGTCGATGATGTGACAACAGAAGAGTTGCAGCAGCAGTACGAAGCGTATAAGCAAGGTCTGGCTGCTGATGATGAGCGCAGAGTGAGTCAAATTCTGTTAACAGGTGATGATGCTAAGGCAAGAGCAGATAAAGTTAAAGCTCGCTTGGCTAAAGGCGAGTCTTTTGCTGCTGTGGCCAAAGCAGAATCGGATGATCCTTCAGGAGAAACAGGCGGTGATATTGGACGCTTTAATCCGTCAGTATTTGGTGGTGACGCCGATGCCGTTGAAAAAGCACTAGAAGGCTTGAGCGTTGGAGATGTGACAGCCCCTATCAAGACCAGCTTTGGCTATCAAATATTCACAGTCACCGAAGATAATGGCAAAAAGATTCCAAGTCTCGATAGTATGCGTGCAGAGCTGACTGCTAAGGCAAAAGAGTACAAGCGTCAAGAAGTCTACGCGGATAAAGTAACCTCGATTAATGATTTGGCAGCAGATGGCTTTAGTATCGAAGATATTGCGCAGCAAGAGAATGTCACGTTAAAACGTATCAAAGATTATCGTAAAGAAAACAACAAATCAGTATTATCGCAACCAGCAGTGATCAAACAGGCCTTTGACGAATTTACGATTCAAGATCAGGCCGTAACGGCAGGTATAGAAGTTGGTAACGGTACGGTATGGGTACAACCAAGCAACTATCGTCCTACGACCACACTGAGCTTATCTAGTGCAACGCCAAGAATCACTCAGATATTGCGTCAGCAAAAAGCCACAGCCTTGGCGCTAAAAGAAGCGAAAGCTGTCGCTGCTGGTATCAAAACGCCAGCTGATATTGCTAAGCAGTCGGTAAGCTTGCAATCTTTGGGTGAGATCAATCGTCAAACAACGTTGCTGACTGATAAAGAGCGTGGATTGGCCTTTAGCAAGCAAGCTGCCAATGATAGCGTAGTTGCGCTCGCTAGTGAGACTGAAGCAGGTGCAACGCTATTGGTTGGTGATCGCATCAAGACTGAGCAGCAGTCACCACTATCTGATATGCAAAGAGCGCAAACGGCCAGCATCATTCGTGATAACTTAGGTCAAGACCAGCTGCAAGACTACTTAGATTATCTACGTATGGTCTATCAGGTTGAGATTAACGAAGCCAACATGGCAAATGCACAAGGGCGCTAAGCGTTCGTTGTATGGTTACTCTTAATTGTTAAACGTAAAAAAGCCACTGTAGCGATACAGTGGCTTTTTTATGTTGTTCATCAGATAAACTAGAAATGAATAACAGTGTTAAGTATAAGTAGTGCTATTCATGCCAGTTTGCAACATGCTATAGGAGCATTTAGTGGCGGAAATGACGCATGCCAGTAAATACCATCGCAATACCGTGCTCATTAGCGGCTGCAATGGTCTCATCATCACGCATAGATCCACCTGGCTGAATGATAGCAGAGATACCCACTTCAGCAGCATTATCGATGCCGTCACGGAATGGGAAGAAGGCATCTGAGGCCATAACGGCACCTTCAGTGGCCAGTCCAGCATGCTCTGCTTTGATAGCAGCGATACGCGCTGAGTTAACACGGCTCATTTGACCCGCGCCAACGCCGATAGTACGCTGACCTTTCGCGTAAACAATGGCATTCGATTTGACATATTTTGCCACATTCCAGCTGAACAGTAGATCTGCCACTTGCGCTTCAGTTGGTTGTACGTCAGTGACGATTTTTAGATCGTTTGCCGTAATCAAACCAAGGTCTTGCTCTTGTACGAGTAGGCCACCATTGACGCGTTTGTAGTCAAGCTGACTATCACGTTTGTCTGGAGCTGGTAGTTCACCACATACCAATACGCGTACGTTTTTCTTAGTAGCAGTCGCTTCAAGCACACCGTCTTCAATGCTAGGCGCAATGATAACTTCTACAAATTGATTATCGATAATAGCTTTTGCAGCAGCAAGCGTCAGTGGACGGTTGAATGCAATGATACCGCCAAAAGATGACTCAGGATCAGTGCTAAAAGCAGTGCGATAAGCAGCTACTTGGTCATTATCAACCGCGACACCGCAAGGATTGGCATGCTTAACGATCACACAAGCTGGTGCACTAAAGGCTTTAACACACTCAAGGGCTGCGTCAGTATCGGCGATATTATTATATGACAGCGCCTTACCTTGTAATTGCTTAGCCGTAGCAATAGAAGCTTGCTGGCTCTTTAAAGGCTGGTTTTCAGTGTAGAAAGCAGCGTTTTGATGTGGGTTTTCGCCATAGCGAAGATCTTGCGCTTTTTCTAGCTGTACATTAAATGTACGTGGGAAGTTTTCTGGCTCTTGCGTCTCATTGACACGGCTGCCTAAGAAGTTGGCAATCATACCATCGTACTGCGCAGTATGCTCAAAGGCTTTAACCGCTAAATCATAGCGTAGAGCTGTTGTCAGTTCAGTACCACCATCTAAAGCAGTCAGTACACGGTTATAATCAGCAGGATCGGTCACGATGCCGACATGGGCATGGTTCTTTGCTGCTGAGCGTACCATGGTAGGGCCACCGATATCGATATTTTCGATAGCATCGTTCATCGTCACGTCAGCACGCGCAATCGTCTCAGCAAATGGATATAAATTTACCACAACCAAGTCAATACGCTCGATTGCGTGCTCATTCATGACAGCATCGTCTGTACCACGACGTCCCAAGATACCACCGTGAATTTTAGGGTGCAGAGTTTTAACACGGCCATCCATCATCTCAGGAAAGCCCGTATAGTCAGACACTTCCGTCACAGCGACATTATTTTCTGTAAGTAATCGATAAGTACCGCCAGTAGAGAGTAAGCCAAAACCTGCTTTGATAAGGCCTTGAGCAAACTCAACGATATTGGATTTATCAGAGACCGAGAGTAGGGCAAGTGGGGTTGTACTCATAAAAAATCTTCCATAAAAAAAGCCTGACGTAAACGTCTGGCAAGGTGATGATGGCAATAACGGTAGACTATATCGTGATAGATAAAGCCATGCACATTCAATTGCCATGCATGATGATTAGTAATAATGGGTGAGCTCATATAGCAGTGCTACATTAAGTCGTAAGTTTTGAGTTTTTTGCGTAAAGTGCCACGATTGAGGCCTAATATTTGTGCACACTTGGTCTGATTGCCTCGAGTTTTCTCTAGAACTACTGACAATAGAGGCTCTTCGACTTGCTTTAAGATAAGCTCGTACAAGTCGGTAGGCATCTCATCACCTAGCATAGCAAAATACTGGCGAACGACGCGTTCAACATGTACACGCAAAGGCTGCTGTGTGCTATTCGCAGCACTTTCTAACGGGAACTCAACATCGTGAGCGACATGGTGATGATCTTCTTTATTATAGTCGGCAGGATGCTCAGAGCTCTTAGCAAAATGATGGGCATGATGCTGTGCATGAGGTGCCATAAGATAATATCCTTGAAATGAAAAAAGAGTCAAACCATAAGATGTCAGAATAATAGTATATCAAATTAATATCGTCTAGCGCTGACAGATTGACGGCAATCTTAAAGTCAGCGATATGTCAGGCTTATTCTATTGCTAAAAACAGTATTCAATAAAGTGGTATCATCGTAATTTCGCGAATTTGTGCATTGTCAACGGGTATGGTAAATAGTAGTTGTCTGTTATTACTAGCAGCTAGCTGGCTTGGCTTACCCAATAAATAGTTGTTAGGCGCTGCTATAAACTCTCCAATGAGGTTGTCTGTCCCATAAACACTGACTTTTATATTTGGATAGAGCTGTGCTTTTGTGCTTTGATTGTTCAAGGTCGCACTGATATCGCTAAACGCACCTGTTGTTTTAATTTGACTTGATCGATGACTTGGATTGGCGATAGTCAAAGCTGTCAGATCAGCGCTTGGCAAGCTACACGCCGCAATAGAGCATACCGTTTGGAGGCGCTGCGCATTGGCAGGGTTTTTGACTAATGTCTCTAGGTTAAACATAACATACTGCGCAGCAAGTAATAGTGCTAATACTAAGCATCCCAGTATCCAGAGAATAGATGCAATTGAATGTGTTGTGGATGTTGGTGCAAACTGTGCATGTACGTTGTTTGCACGTTCTGTAACAGAATTTTCTTCATCTCTAAGAGGCACACCCATATCTATCAGTAGTTGTGATAAATCTGTACTATCTGCTGATTTGGCTTCGCGTTTATTCTGTTCCTCAAGAAGTGCTTCTAGCCATGAGTTATCAGCTTTGTCATTGATACTAGCATGAATGTCATTGGCGGCAGTTGAGCTCAGTACTTCTTGAGTCATTGAGGAATGTTCTGTTGCAATACGATCGGTAGGGGTTGCTACAAATTGCTCTTGGCTTTTATTATTGGTTTTGGAAAATGTGATTGTCGAGTTGTCAGTTGTCGTGGCAGAGTTGGTATCGCTCACTTGCGTCAACCAAGCATCCATGCTGTCTAGTGAGTCGTATTCTACAATGCTGTCTTCTGGCTCATCGATATCCATATCATCATAGATCAAGTCGTCATGAATCAACATATCAGATGAACGTTTCTTATTGAGTGAGGATTTCGCAGTATTTGATATATTAGATGATTGATTACGATTATTGACAGAGCTCTCAAGTTGATTACTCAGCTTGGATTGAGCATTTTGATATGCTGTAGCAGTATGTTGATGTTGAGTGGAGGAGCTGTTGGAGGTATCAGGGGTTACGATAAGGTGTTGATTGACCGAAAAACTTTTTTGGCACTGAGTACAGTTAATAGTAGCGTTGGCTTTATTTAGTTGATTCTGTTGCACTTTAAAGCAAGCTTGGCAATGAGGACATTGAGTTTTTATTGGGGTGGTCATAGGGTCGAATCCAAAAAAGTATGGTTATCTATACCGCTTAGCCACTCACCAACAGCTACCATGCTTTTTGAAATTCTATAAATCATGAGCAACGACAGAGTGGCGTCAAACATGTAACGTTTGACTGCCCTCTATCGTAACAGATGTAATTAAATGTTGCTAGCTAGTAAATGTACCAGACAAGCGCTGCCAATGCTGGTCTTCTTGTGCGGTAAAGGCATGCTTTGGATCGAGTGCAAAATAGGGTTGATAAGCTTCCATGACTTGTTCAGTCTGTGACTCGATTAAACCTGCCAATACGATGCGACCTTTCGATGCAATCAATGTCGAAAAGTAAGGTGCTAAGCCAATTAAGGGTTTGGCCAAAATATTGGCGACAATCACTTCTACAGGCAAAACATCGTTTTGTGAGCAGTAATTTGTGAACTCTTCTGGTAAGAACGCTTGTAGACGATCACCGACATGATTACGCACTGCATTTTGATTGGTTGCGAGTACAGCTTGTGGATCGATATCGACTGCATACACTTGGCGTGCACCCAATAATAGAGCGGCGATACCCAAAATACCTGAGCCGCAGCCATAGTCGATGACCACTTTATCTGTCAGATCTTGCTCTGTTAACCAGTCAAGACAAAGACGAGTCGTGGCATGATATCCAGTACCGAAGGCTAAGCCTGGATCCATAATGATATTGGTCGCCTCTGGATTGGGCGGCGTGAGCCAGTCTGGCACAATCCACAAGTCATTAGCGCATTCGATAGGATGGTAGTTACTCATCCATTCACGCTCCCAATCCTTGTCATCAACAGCCGTTAACCAAATACGAGTAGCCTGTACCTGTGCGGCGATTTCATGACTGAGCTGCTCAACAGCCTGACGGCTACCATCATCGGTGGTGGCATCAAATAGTCCTGTCAGTATGACTTCATCCCATAATGGTGACTCACCGGGAAGTGGTTCAAACAAAGGCTGATCACCTGCATCATCTAAGGCAATAGATAGTGCGCCAGCTTCTAACAAAAGCGCTTCAGCCAAATCGACGTTTGATTTTTCACATTGTAAATGCAGTTGTTGCCATGCCATAACGATAACCCTAAGCTAAAATAAAAGTAAATGTATGTTTTGGATAAATGATAACTGTAATGAGCGATTATTAGCGTAAAGCTCGTCTTGCTTCACTAACGACGCGTGAGTTACCTTGAGCTTGCCCTGATTGTAAAATGATTTGCCACAGCGCTCGTCTGCGACTGGCATCTTGAGAAACGCTAAGGCCACGACGTGCCATCGCTTCTGCCTTACGAGGTTGGTTCTTTTTCAATGCCACCTGCGCCAGATAAAAATACACGGCTGACGATTTGGGTGCCAAGCGCTGTGCACGGGTAAAGCTGTTTTCAGCATTCGTTAATTGTCCTGATTTCAGCTGATTAACGCCCACCTGCATCAAGTTACGAAATGCAGGCAAGTTACTGTTATTACTTGCTGATTGTTGAGAGCGTTGCTGTGAGTTTTTTCTGGCCTGCTCTAGTAGATCATTGTGTGACGGTACTGAGGGCTCAGAGATGATATAGTCATTGCGCGATGGTATGGCAATGCCCAGATCAGGCTCTGTCGCCACTGGAGTAGGTGGCTCAAATACAGGCGCTTCTTGTGTCAATGGATTCGGCGACTCGGACTGCTCGGGTGGAGTATAAGGCTCAATTAGGTATTCGTTCTCATCATCTGCTTCAACGATGGGTGCCTGAGTCACAGTGGTGGTCGATGTCACTGGCGGCTGTGATGATGGGATTGTTTGAATAGGTGTTGTTTTCATTGCAGCTGAGCTATCTGGCGCAGTCTGGCATGCGCTGAGGCTTAGCATGCTGCAAACGATGCCGCCTACAACTAGAGTATTCACTGACGCAAATTTTTTCTGCCACCAAGACATTGTTTGTGTCACAGAGGCAGATTGCTGTAGAAATGAGACCATGTTGAGACCTTTTTTAAATATCAGACGCTACATATTAAAAACAATGTTAAAACCATTCAATAGCACGGTCATACCACGTATCAGCGCGGTTTTGACTTTCATTATTTTGTCCATTACTGTCTTCTGAATCACCAGCATCAACCGCTTCACCATTTGGGATATCTAAACCTTCGCGACGACGTTGCTCATTGATTGCACTCTGCTGATTTTGGAATTGCGATTGCTCGCGAGCACGGTCTTGTTGATATAAGTTAAGCGCGCAGCTACTGGCTTCCTCTGGTAAATGTGCTGACATGACAGGTAAGTAGCGAGCATTGGCACAACGTTCATTAGACAGCTTGCCTGAGTTGTTCTCGAGCCACAACCATTCGATACCTTCTGGCTCTGGTAACGCCACCGGAGTGAGTTTGAGACGTTTCATATAATCGACCCAAACCGGTAGAGCACCAGTACCACCACTCAAGCCAATGGGCTTGTTGTCATCACGACCAACCCAAACAACACTAACGTAGTTACCACTGTAACCTGCAAACCAAGCATCACGGTAGTCGTTTGTCGTGCCCGTTTTGCCGGCGAGATTCAGATTGCTGCCAAGTGATTGAGCACGTCTGGCAGTACCGTTTGACACCACCTGCTGTAGTGCATAGTTGGTCAAAAAGTTGGTCTCAGGTGGAATACTGCGCTGAGTATTGAGTCCGGTACGCTGTAAAATACGACCGCGATCATCAATAACCGTGCGAATACTATGAATAGGCGTGCGGAAACCGCCAGTCGCAAAGACTTGGTAAATACCTAACATGTCCATCGGGCTCAGATTGACAGACCCTAATAACGCTGATGGATAGGGTGGTATTTCTTCTTTAACGCCCATGCGTTTTAGTTGCTTGGCAAAAGTATCAACCCCAAATTCCATACCTAAGCGTACCGCCGCTTGGTTATAAGATTGCGACAGTCCTGTGGTCAGTGGTACATAGCCATGATCACGGTTATCATAGTTTTTAGGACTCCAGTCGGTACCATCATTCAGATTGACTGTGATAGGTGAGTCATCCACCGAGCTTGCTAAGTTATAACGACCACTTTCAAGCGCGGTCATATAAATGATTGGCTTCAATAGAGAGCCAACTTGACGCTTGGCATCGACAGCGCGGTTAAAGCCCGTAAACTCACTGCCACTACCGACGACAGACACCAATTCGCCAGTTTCAGGGTTGGCACTGACGAGCGCGCCTTGTAAATCTTTGGTTTTGCTACCGCTACGGCGTAGTTCGCCAAGTTTTCTATCAACCGCCTTATCTGCTGCCAACTGAGCAATAGGGTCTAGGGTACTAATGATGATTAGACCTTCATTTTTGAGATCATCAGAGTAATAGACATCATTGAGCTCACGTTTGACGATGTCCAAAAAGTCAGGGAACTGGCTCTTGCCCTCAGCAGGCTTGTCCACGATACCGAGCGGCTGTTTTAGAGCTTTGTCATAGTCCTCTTGGCTTAGTGTGCCCATTGCGAGCATGTTACCAAGCACCACGTCACGACGAGCTTTTGAATCATTTGGATTACGACGTGGGTTATAAATGCTCGGACCTTTTGCCATACCAACTAACATGGCTTGCTGATCTATACGCAGCTCATTAAGTGGTTTATCAAAATAGAACTGTGATGCCAAACCAAAACCATTGATAGAGCGATTGCCGTTTTGACCCAAATAAATTTCGTTCAGATAGGTCTGTAAAATTTCATCCTTACTATAATGCAGCTCAAGCAGTACCGCCATCAACGCCTCATTGGCTTTGCGTTTGAGGGTGCGATCAGAGTTGAGATAAAAGTTTTTGATCAGCTGCTGGGTGATGGTCGAGCCACCTTGTCTAGCGCCACCAGAGAAGTTATTGAAAACGGCACGAGCGATACCGCGTATCGAGACGCCTTTATGCTCATAAAACGCGCGATCTTCGGTGGCAATCAAGGCATCAATTAGTGGCTGAGGCACGTCATCTAAAGAGACAACCATTCGATCTTCGTTACTATCTGGATAGATACCACCGATACTCACTGGCTCTAGACGAATGATGCCGCTTTTGGCAGGTAAGGTGCTTTGAATAGAGTCAACTTTATTGCCAGCAATGGTCATTTTGATGACTTGCTCAGCATCTATATCGCTCGAGCTATAGGTAAAGCCGCGTGTATGGATAAAATAAGTATTACCCGATCTATGATAAGTGCCAGTACGATCATAAGACTTGTTGCTCTGGTAATTAAGCAACTCTAGCCACGTTTTCATCGTATCTCTATCGATATTGGCACCCTGATATAGCTCAAGCGGCTGTGAGTATACTTTAGCTGGAATATCCCAGCGCTTGCCTTCGAACTTATGAGTAATGGTGCGATCAAGCTTGACCAAATACAGTGCAAATAGCACCATGCCAGCGATGATGATAATTAAGAGAAGACTACTAAATACCAAGCCGCGCTGCTGTGAAGGTAAGGCATTCATAGCAGGTTTAGATGATGGTGATAGCTTGGTACTTGGTAACTTAAAATTGGATTTTTGCACGGATGTCGCACCATTTTTGGATAAAAAACTGCCTCATAATGACGCAAATTGACAAATTTTTCAATCTATCATCGTTAACGAGGGCATTCATTGGTATTAGACCATAAGCAATGGTACTGCCTAGGGTGACTGCTTGTAGTATAATCTCTATTAAAATACTGATACTTATAATCAAGTATCAACATCTTTCAATTGGGTTAATAAACGCCATATAAGATAACAATCTATGATAACTGTCACGATGTATTTTGTATGAATCCGCCGTTGCTGTTAACTATTTTGAAAGACCTTAAGTACAGTCAATGATAGAAACCTTGCTTAGAGTGAGAACCCTTTAAACAAGCCTATCCAAAGGAAGTACGTCCGATTATGTCTAGTATTCCATCATCAGTATCATCTGCTACCAATCATTCTTATGAAGACAACTCTATTACTGACGGCTTAGTGCTACCCCTTGCTGATCACTGCTTCCATTGCGGTGATCCAGTGCCTCAGCCGCCGTTTCATACTGAGATATTAGGCAAGTCGCGTGAGATGTGTTGTATGGGCTGTCAATTGGCGGCTCAAAGCATTGTAGAGGCTGGGCTTGAGCAGTATTATCTTGACCGTTCGGAGATTAACCGTACAGCAAGCTTACCGACCCAGCTGACGCGTCTCGAGGTCTACGATCATGACGAGATAAAGTCACAGTTCGTTTACGCGCAAGATGGTATGTCGGTGGCGGAGCTGTCTGTTAATAATTTACGCTGTGCGGCCTGTACTTGGCTGATTGAGTCGCGTCTTGATGAGCTAGAGGGTATTAGTAAGTGTCAGGTAAATTTGACCAACCAACGTATGCGGGTCATTTGGGATGAAAACAAATTACCCATCAGTCGCATTTTAGCGGTCATCAACGAAATCGGCTACGAAGCCAAGCCTTATCGCCAAGATACTCATGAAGCCATGCTGGCACGTCATAATAATCAAATGCTATTGCGTCTCGGCATCGCTGCACTAGGTTCGATGCAAGCGATGATGTATGCCGTTGCGCTTTATTTTGGTGAGTATAGCGACATGTTAATATTTCAGCGCGACTTTTTGCGTTGGGTTTCTTTGTTTGTGAGCACGCCTGTTTTCTTCTATGCTGGTATTCCTTTCTTTACCTCAGCCTGGTCAGCGATTCGTGCACGCCAGGTCAATATGGATGTGCCTGTTAGCCTTGCCTTGATTATTACCTTCTTTGCCAGTCTATACGCCACCATCACTGGACAAGGAGAAACATACTACGATTCGGTTAGCATGTTTATTTTCTTTTTGCTGGCAGGACGCTATATCGAGCATAATGCCCGTCTAAAAGCTGCGACCATGGCCAATGATCTGGTCGTAGTAGAGCCAGTATTGGTACAAAAAGTGGCTGAAGACAAATCAGCAGCAGAGCGTATTTTGCAGCAGATCATAGACAATGAGTCTCAACAAAGTGAAGCCATCGAAGATGAGGCGAAAAAGGTATCAGGTGCGACGGCAGAAATTATGCCTAAGTTTATGAAGGGTATTGATGCCAATATTTATCAGCTCACATCACGTATTGCTCAAGATTGGCAGCAGTCACGTAATCAACAGAATGTGACAGCACAGTTAGAAGGTGATGTGGTATCAAAGCAGATGGTGACAGCTCATAGTTTGCAAGTGGGTGACATTATTTTGGTTGAAGCGGGCTCGGAGATTATCAGTGACGGTATCTTGTTAAGTCCAACTGCAACAGTCTCGCAAAGCCTACTGACGGGCGAAGGTGATTTAATCATTAAGTCCCAAGGCGATTATATTGTTGGCGGTGCACAAAACGACAGCCAGCCGTTTGAGATGTTGGTGACAGCGCTACCAAAAGACAGTCAAATAGGGCTGATTGATAGACTGATGAACCGCGCCATGAGTGAAAAACCCAAACTGGCGCAGCAAGCAGATAAGCTGGCACGTTGGTTTGTGGCGCGCATTTTGGTTTTATCCGTCTTGGTATTTGTCGGCTGGTATATCGTTGATCCAAGTCAAGCTATTTGGGCAACAGTCGCCGTATTGGTCGCTACTTGTCCTTGCGCCTTGTCATTGGCGACGCCAATTGCCTTGACCGTCTCGACCAATCGTCTAGCCAGCTATGGTTTTTTGACGACGCGCGGGCATACGTTGCAAACATTGGCTGAAATCACTCATGTTGCTTTTGATAAAACAGGTACGCTCACCTATGGGAAGCCAAACCTATTAAATATTGAGATAATCGAGCCAGTAAACCAGACTGATTCTGTTAACTCACCATCAACAGCACAAAAAGACACGCTATTGGCAATCGCAGCTTCCTTAGAAGTAGGGAGTCGTCATCCCATTGCACACGCGCTGCTTACCGCTGCCTATCAGTTACATCTACCACCGACGAGTGCCATGCAGCATTATCCAGCAGGCGGGGTGGAAGCGATGATTGATGGTGTGATATATCGTATCGGTCATAAGAATTTCGCACTAGGCACTGATGTAAGTAGTATGGATAAAAACAATGGTTTAACCATCGATTTGCTAACCCAGCGCGCGAGCTCAGCGGTCGTTTTATCTTGCCAAAAAGCAGATACAAATGAATGGCAGGCGCTCGCATGCTTTTATTTTAACGATAAGGTACGTGATAGTGCAAAATCCATGCTGGATACGCTAAAAGGGCTGGGTATCGAGTCTGTGATGTTGACTGGTGACCCGAGTCCGCAAGCACTGGTAATGGCTGAGAGCCTAGGGATGCAGGCCGCTTATAATGGTTTGTCACCGACCGATAAGGTCAATCATATCCAGCAGCTGCAATCTAAAGGCGCGGTTGTGCTCATGGTGGGTGATGGCATCAATGACGCGCCCGTACTGGCGGCAGCAGATGTGTCCACCTCGATTGCTGGCGCGGCCGATTTGGCACAAGTATCTAGCGACAGTATTATCCTAAATGGTCAAATAGAGGCCATCACAGCTGCCAAACGTATTTCTGATAAAACAGAGCGTATTATCAAACAAAACTTCCGCTGGGCGCTCGCTTACAACAGTATTGTTCTGATACCAGCGGCTTTAGGTTACGTACCACCATGGCTTGCTGCGATTGGGATGTCACTTAGCTCATTGTTTGTCGTGTTAAATGCGCTACGCCTAAAACGTGCTTAGTTAAGAAGAACTATAAAACCTGCCCACAAAAAACCGCCTGCAACTATGAATAGCTCAGGCGGTTTTTTCTGTACAAAATTTCTATTAGACAGTTTGTTCAATTAGTCTTGTAGATAGCTCAATAGACGCATGAACTCAATGTACATCCAGACTAGCGTGGCAAGAATACCAATGCTGAACAACCATTCGTAGTCTTCAGAAATACCCATCGCCACGCCGCGATCGATATTATCGAAATCCAACAACAGCGTGAAAGAAGCGATAACGATGACAAATAAGCTAAAACCAATAGCGATAGCACCACCTTCGAACAAGAATGGTAAGGTTGAGCCAAACGCTAGAGACAGTACCCACTGTGCTACATAAACAAGCATGATCGCAATCACGGCTGAGGTCACGATAGAGCGGAACTTTTCAGTGACCTTAACCAAACCTGAGCGATACAGCCCTAGCATGACCGCTGCTGTAACGAAGGTCGCACACATTGCCGTGACTGGTACCGTTGGATACATTCTCATAAAGAATAATGAGATACCGCCCAAAAAGATACCTTCTAGCAATGCGTAAGGCACGGCCAACGTCTTGGCTTTTTGTGGCTTAAAGGTAATAAAAAGGGCAAGAACAAACGCAGCAATCATGCTACCGAAGGCTGCCATGGTAATAAAACCTTGCGATAAACCTGCCATAAGCGCATAAAAGAAAAAGCCCACACCAGTAATAGCTGATAACCCAAGTAACAGGCTGGTCTTTTGAATAACGCCTTTGACCGTCATTGGATTACCGCCGATCGCAAGTTCTGCGCGACTGACAATAGGATTGGCCATACATAAGTCCTTAATAATAAAATATAAAAATAGAGATGCTGCTACTTTAGCAAAACCGCCGTTATTGTCAACTGTGTTTGCGTGACAGCCGTTACAGCTCAACCTAGTAGTCTAAAAACCTAAGCAGACAAGCAAGTATGAGCAAGGCATCTGATATATTTTATATGGGGCCAGTTACGACAGTTAACAACGATAATTCATAAACATGCTAGTCTAAGCGCGCATTTATCGCTATTATTGCCCTGTACTTCACCGTTATACCGAGTCGTTTTATGGAAAACTCAGCGCAGTCAGCAAGATTGCCACACTTACACGAGTCAGAGCTGTTCCACGCTATCAAAAATCCTGCTTTTAGGCGTATTGGCTTGATGGGCCGTGCTGGTAAACGCAGCGTCACGCAAAGTCTGGTACAGATTGCCCAAACCATCAACGATATGAATTTGACGTTGATCATGGATGTACAAACGGCCAACTTACCAACGCTTAACCTCACAGAAGTAGAAAGAGTCAAAATCGTTAAACGTGGCTTGATTGGTGAGATTTGCGATTTGGTCATAGTCGTTGGTGGTGATGGATCGATATTGCATGCTGCTGAAGCATTGGCACGCTACCGTGTCCCGGTATTAGGGGTTAACCGTGGTCGTCTCGGGTTTTTGGCAGATGTCAAACCTGACGAAGCAGCATTTAAGCTACGCCAAGTATTGATGGGCGATTATCAGTTGGATCATCGGTTTTTATTGACGATGGAGATACGAGAAGGGCGCAAAATTATCCATGAAGACATGGCGCTCAACGACATCGTACTGCACGCAGGCAAATCGGTACATATGATCGATTTTCAGATGAAGATTGACGGACATGATGTTTATAGGCAGCATAGTGATGGCTTGATAGCAGCGACACCGACTGGTTCAACCGCTTATGCTCTATCTGGTGGTGGCCCCATCATTCATCCAAGTATGGATGCCATCTGTCTGGTGCCCATGCATCCGCATACGTTGTCTAGTCGTCCGATTGTCGTCAGTGGTAATAGTGAGGTTTGTATTCGTATTCACGAAGACAATCGCACGCAGCCGATGGTCAGCGCAGATGGCAAACCAAGCGTACCGCTTGAGCAAGAACAGCGCCTGTATATTCGTAAGCATCCTGATAAGCTCACTTTACTGCATCCGCCTGGGTTTGACTTTTATGAAGCCTGTCGTACCAAGCTGCACTGGAACGTACATGCCGAAGAATTTAGTCTAGATGTCGATGATGATATTATAGAGGATGAATGAGCGTATCTATTAGGGCATGTCTTCAAGTCGTCTAATAGTCATCAAAAAATATGATGCAAAAATAGTAGTGGAGAGTAGGCAAGATGGATAAACAAACAATACTAGCCAGTCTGACACCGGAAGTGGTTGATAAATTCCGCATGGCGATTGAGCTAGGTAAGTGGCCTGATGGTCGTAAAATTACCGCTGAGCAGCGAGAAACCTGCATGCAAGCAGTGATGGTATGGGAGCACGAGCATCTACCACCTGCCGAGCGTACGGGCTATATCCACAAACCAGTAAAAGACGACGGTTCAGTGGTTGGTGCTGAATGTGATGTCGAGCACGAGCATCATTATCCTAATATGCCGAACCCGAAAGGGGCGGTGCAACCTGTGAAGTTTCGTAATAAATAAATCTATAAACAGTCAATAAAAAAGCCACGCTAATGAGCGTGGCTTTTTTTACTTTATTGTCCCGTCCTGAAATAAGTTTACGAAAAAGGAGCTTATTCATGGACAAGTTAGAGACAACAAGGGCTAAGCGTACGCAAAAAGATTACACGCTAGGCTTTAAATTGGCCGTCGTTGACAGTGTAGAAAAAGGCGACATGACCTACAAACAAGCGCAAGCGATTTATGGCATACAAGGACGCAGTACCGTATTGGTATGGCTGCGACGTCATGGTAAATTAGACTGGACCCACCTACCTAAGAGTCAGACTATGCCATCTAAAGAAACCCCAGCGCAAACCATCAAACGTCTAGAACGTGAACTGGCTGATGCCAAAGCGCATAACCTTATTTTAAGCAAAGTCGTCGAAGTATTTGAAAACGACTATGGAGCACATGCTAGAAAAAAGTCTGCTACGGCATCCTCTGGCAGCTCAAAACAGACAAACAAATAAGTTTAGCCCAAGGATGCCGGTTACTTAGTGTTAGCCCGCAAGCGGTGTATCAACACCGTATCCGGCAGCATAACAAAGCAAGCAGGTTTGCCGTCATCAAGGACTGGGTACAAGCGTATCGAATGCTAATGCCTCGCATAGGAGGTCGGAAGTTATATTGGCTCATTAAGCCTAAGCTGACAGCGCATGGTATCAAGATTGGCCGTGATGGGTTCTTTGATTATCTAAGAGCACACAGACTACTGGTTAAGCCCAAACGTAGCTATACCAAGACTACCTTTAGCAAACATTGGATGAAAAAGCATCCCAATCTAACGAAGGATGCACCAGCACCTATTAAACCTGAGCAGACGTTGGTCGCTGATATCACTTATGTTACCTCCAAGCAAGGGGTGCATTATCTATCGTTAGTGACAGATGCGTATTCAAGACAGATTATGGGCTATCATTTAAGTGATCATATGCCAGCGACTGAGGTGGTGAAGGCGCTCAAGATGGCAGCTCACAGGCGGCGTTATACGCATAAAGCGATTCATCACTCTGATAGAGGTCTTCAATACTGTGCCTTAGAGTATCAAGAGGTGCTTAGAGTAAATAACATCACACCGTCTATGACTGATGGCTATGATTGTTATCAGAATGCTTTGGCTGAGCGGGTTAATGGTATTTTAAAGAATGAGTTCTTGTTGTATGAGTGCAATACGATGGGTGAGCTTAAACAGCTTATCGATGAGTCTGTTTATGTCTATAATAATATCAGACCTCATTTAAGTTTGAATATGAGAACACCTGCCCAGGTTCATGACCGTTATTCATGTCCTGCTTAATGTAAAAAGCCAGATACTCAGGGTATCTGGCTCATTAAAAAATCATCAATCTATTTTAGGACGGGACATATTAATCATTCAATCACTACACATATTTAAATTGCAGTCGTGTCGACACTAGGACGAACCGTTAGCGGATTTTTTTGCATCAAAAATCCTTTCCATCCCCAATGCAAAAAGTTGCGAATATTAGCATGGTCGGTACCGTTAGGCGTTGCTTGAACTTTGGCATAATGTTCGCCGAATAGTTTTAGCGTATCTAATTGGTTTAGACCGTGATGCTTAGCAAATCCAAAAATCTTTGCACTGCCTTCGTTTTCGCCAGCTGCATTATGTACCATTCCATTCACAAATGGGGCAGGAGAATAGCGATAAAAATCATCGATAAAGCTGATGACATCATTGAATCCAATGGCTTTTTTATTCAAACCATTAAGTAATGCCGATACATCTGATTGGCGGATACTCATAAATAAATGACCTCAGAGCAGTTTAAAAAATAAAAAATATAATGCTTATGTATGCTCATTAGTCGTTGAGCATTAAGTATTATAGATTAGCGATTGAAGTAGTCCTCGTCATCGAACGAAGGCGAAAAGTTGCCTTGCTCAAGATGTTGCATTTGCGACTGTACAGAGCGCTCATGCTGAATACGTTGATAAATCTCTTCGCGGTGTACGGCAATATCTTTAGGTGCATTCACACCGATACGTACTTGATTGCCTTTGACGCCCAAAACCGTCACACTGACTTCATCGCCAATCATTAGCGTTTCGCCCACGCGGCGTGTCAAAATTAACATGCGTCACACTCCTTATGTCGCATCAACAAATTATTACTCATCAGATTACTTCTCAATTGCAGAACATCACCGCAGCACTAAACATGTCATGTATCAATTATTACGATGCTTGACGTTGTGCCAATAGCGGCAATGATAGGTAGATTCATTTAGCCCAAATGAAAGCCCCATTATAGGTGGCATAACAGATACTGTCACGGTTTTTTCACAAAACTATTAGGTAAATGCTCATTTCAACTATGCTAAAAAATAAAAATAGGACCTAAAAAGATCCTATTTTATTTAAGTACTGTTTTTATTTGGAGGCTATTTATTTACATACGATGTAGCGTTATTCATAGCGGTTAATAGATAGCCATCAATGCTAAAGCTGTATTTTAACAGTTTTTTGGCCTTATAGCCCAGCGATTTTGCTCTCGCCGTCTTCACGGTCAAGACCAAAGGCAGTATGCAGTGATTTGACCGCTTTTTCTAAGTGCTGATCTTGAATCAAAACAGACACTTTGATTTCGCTGGTCGATATCATTTGGATATTGATATTGTTCTCAGCCAGTGTTTGGAACATGAGGCTCGCAACCCCTGCGTGTGAGCGCATACCAACGCCAACTAGTGAGACTTTGACCACTTCGCTGTTGCCTGAAATCTCTTTGGCTCCAATCTCGTCTTTGACTTCTTCGTTAAGCACTTTTAGAGTCTTGTCCAAGTCAGTGCGATTGACCGTGAAAGTAAAGTCAGTGGTACCATTGTCCGAGAGGTTTTGGACAATCATATCGATTTCGATATTGGCGCGGCCAATTGGGCTTAAGATAGCAGAGGCGATACCAGGATGGTCAGGTACACCGCGTACTAAGATTTTTGCTTCGTCTCGGTTGAATGCGATACCTGAGATGATTGCCTGTTCCATATTGTCTCCTTCGTCTATCGTAATTAGGGTGCCCACGTTGTTTTGAAACTCTTGGTCAAAGCTACCGTCAGTGTTTTCATCAAAGCTAGATAAGACGCGCAGTGGCACGCCGTATTTGCCAGCGAATTCTACTGAGCGAATCTGTAGGATTTTGGAACCAAGACTTGCCATCTCAAGCATTTCTTCAAAGGTAATTTTTTCAAGCTTTTTGGCTTTTGAGGTGACACGAGGGTCAGTGGTATAAACGCCATCAACGTCAGTATAAATTTGACATTCATCAGCACCCAAAGCCGCCGCAATCGCAACGCCTGTCGTATCAGAGCCGCCGCGTCCCAATGTGGTTGCATTGCCTTCTTCATCAATACCTTGAAAGCCTGCCACAATGACGATATTGCCAGCATCTAGCTGCTCGCGTATGTTTTTATCATCGATGCTTTCGATACGGGCCTTATTATGGGCGTTATCGGTTTTAATCGCGACTTGACGACCAGTCATTGAACGCGCACCAATACCAAGCTCTTTAATCGCCATCGCGAGTAGTGAGATAGAGACCTGCTCACCGGTTGAGACCATCTGGTCGTACTCACGTGGGTCAGGGTTGTTACTGATTTGGCGTGCTAGATCAATCAAACGGTTGGTTTCACCACTCATGGCTGAGACCACAACCACGACTTGATGACCATTATCATGCCAACGTTTGACTCGTTTGGCGACGTTTTTGATGCGGTCGATACTGCCCATCGAGGTGCCGCCGTATTTCTGTACTATTAACGCCATAAAAATTTACCTGTTATTCATTAATGACCTTTTATTATCACTGATAAGTGTCAATGTGATACTCGTCAATGCGTGTATAGATAAAGCCAGATTATAAGAGTTATGCACTATATGTGTCATTCGTTTAGTGGTACTGCATCAACGGTAATACATGAGCAATATTGTCAAACGTTGACCTTTATACCATATCTACAGCATAACTTTAAGTATCAGTACCGCTTAGATACATGGCGATTGGTTATAGTTGCTATAACCAATCGCATATCCCATGCCAAGTAAACCAGAGTAAGGCTCTGAGTTACTAGGCCTTTTATGACTAGCTAAGCTGGGTTTCAATCCAAGCAGGTAGGGCATTGATTACGGCAGGACTGTTGCCAGACTTTGGTGCGCCGCCCTGTGCGTAGTCAGGTTTACCGCCACCTTTACCACCAAGCTCGCCTGCTAAATGACGAATGATATCACCCGCTTTGATTTTAGCAGTAACAGATTTAGCGACGCTCGCTGCGAGAGCTAATTGGTCATCTTTATCACCAATTAATACAATCACACTATCAGGCAGTTTTGATTTGATATCATCCATTAGCGTACGGATGGATTTGCCATCAACACCGCTTAAGGTGCTGATAAGTACAGGCGTACCTGCAATAGTCTGCACATCATCGAGTAAGTTAGCGGCTTGAGCGCTGGCGATTTTTTGCTCTAAGCGCTCTAGCTGTTTTTCAAGCTCGCGTTGCTTATCTGCCATGGTGCGTACACGTTGGGCAACTTCAGGACGTTTGACTTTTAGCTGGCTTGCCAACTCACTCAGTTGTTGCTCGCTTTGCTGAATGTTTTTGACCGCATTCATACCCGTGACGGCTTCAATACGGCGAATACCAGCAGCAATACCCGACTCACTGGTGATTTTTAGCATACCGATATCGCCAGTGCGCTCGACATGTAGGCCACCACATAGCTCGATAGAAAAAGGCTTGCGCTGACCATCTATGACACTCTCTGTACCCATGGTAAGTACGCGAACATCACTGCCGTACTTTTCGCCAAATAACGCCATTGCGCCTTGATTCATGGCCTCATCAATCGACATGTGCTCGATACGGGCAGGAGTATTGGCTTGGATTTGCTCATTGACCAAGCGTTCGATACGCGTGATTTCAGCAGCACTGACAGGCTTGTCATAAGCAAAGTCAAAACGTAACACTTCGCTTGAGACTAATGAGCCTTTCTGCGTGACTTCATCACCCAAGACTTCTCTTAGTGCTGCATGTAATAGGTGAGTGGCAGAGTGGTTTTTGGCACTGGCTGCACGAATGCTTGAGAGTACGTGGGCATCCGCCGTTTGCTTGGGTTTGATATCACCCATAGTCACCACACCATAATGAATGATGGCTTGACCAGATTTTTTGGTATCTTGTACTTCAAAGACACCTGATTCGGTGCGGATTTCACCAAGCTCACCCACTTGACCGCCGCCTTCCGCGTAAAATGGCGTGCGATCCAATACCACCACGCCTTCCATACCTTCCGTTAAGCTATCTGCTGGATTGCCGTCTTGATAAAGCGCGTCAATAGTCACGCCGTCTTCTTCAAGCTGCTCATAGCCGATAAATGTCGTTGGCGTTTCTACTTGGATGACACTGCTGTAATCGACGTCAAACTTGCCAGCATCACGCGCACGCTCACGTTGTGCCTGCATATGCTCATCAAATTCGGCTTCATCAATAGCGATACCGCGTTCACGAGTGATATCGGCAGTCAAATCAAGTGGGAAACCATAGGTATCATAGAGCTTAAATGCTGCTTCACCAGATAGCGTATCGCCATCTTGTAAGCCTTCAAGTTCGCTGGCAAGTAAACGTAAGCCTTGTGCCAGTGTTTTAGCAAACTGTGCTTCTTCTTTTTGAATGGCACTTTCGATGACGCTCTGCTTGTCTTTTAGCTCAGGATAGGCACTGCCCATTTCAGCCACAAGCGGGGCTACCATCTTATAGAAAAACTCACTATCAGCGCCAAGTTTGTTGCCATGACGTACTGCGCGACGAATGACACGGCGCAATACATAGCCACGACCTTCATTACTTGGCATGACACCATCAGCAATCAAAAACGCCACGGCACGAATATGGTCGGCGATGACTTTTAATGATGATTGTTGCTCATTATTGATTTCTAAAATGTCAGCCGCTGCGTCCATCAAATGAACGAACAAGTCGATCTCATAGTTGCCATGAACGCCTTGCATAATGGCACTAATACGCTCAAGCCCCATGCCTGTATCGACGCTAGGTGCTGGCAGTGGTAATAGCGTACCGTCTTTTTGACGATTGAACTGCATGAATACGCAGTTCCAAATCTCAATATAGCGATCGCCGTCTTCTTCTGGCGTACCTGGCAGACCGCCTTCGATATCGGCGCCGTGGTCATAAAAGACTTCGGTACAAGGACCACAAGGACCAGTGTCACCCATTGTCCAAAAGTTATCAGACGCGTAAGGAGCACCTTTGTTATCACCAATACGAATGATGCGCTCACTCGGGATGCCGATGTTTTTATTCCAAATTTCAAAGGCCTCGTCATCAGTCTCATAGATAGTGACATAGAGACGATTTTTATCAATCGCTAACCACTGATCTGAGGTTAAAAACTCCCAGATATACTCAATACCTGCTTGCTTGAAATAATCACCAAATGAGAAGTTGCCAAGCATTTCAAAGAAAGTATGGTGACGGGCGGTATAGCCGACATTATCCAAATCATTGTGTTTGCCGCCAGCACGTACGCACTTTTGCGAGGTTACCGCACGTGTATAGTCACGTGGTTCCATACCCAAAAAGGTTTCTTTAAACTGATTCATACCGGCATTGGTAAATAGCAATGTCGGATCATTGTGTGGAATCAAGCTAGACGATGAAACTTGGGTGTGCTGCTTGCTTATGAAAAAATCGATAAAGGCTTGGCGAATATCGGCTGAGCGAAATGGCTGGCTCACAGCGGCTCCTTACTGACGGATAGAATTGAGTAAATGACATAAAATAATTTTGCAAGCGATTTTAGCACAAACGCCCAAGCTCTTGGTACAAGAGTTATAACTACTAGGTTATTATACGTGTGCTAGTCATTGCTTAATTTATAGAGTATGCAAACTAGTTGGTCAAAATTGCCGCATCCGTTTCATCTAATTTGTCTTGCGTCGTTGGATTGGACTCGATTACTTGCACAGGCAGATAACGTAGTTGAAGCTTAATTGGCAAGTACTCTGGGAAATTCTCTGCCATATCATTGGTAATGAGCGTTTCAATCTGGCGAACATCATATGAGCTCGGCAAAGTCTCTCCACGCACGATTGCTCGCACCACTTGATTTTCTTCTGAGGTATCAAACTGTGTATTGGTTAATACATTGCCTTGATCGATAAAGTAGTTGTTGATGGCTTCTTTTACACTACTTTCAAATACTTGCTGCTTGGCATTGGTCTGTAGATTGATGGTTAAGTAGGCACCTAAGCCGCCAAGTAGTAATAAAGTCACCGCGTTACGCTGCAAAAAGGTCAGATAGGTATTGGACTTATAATCGTCATCGACCAAACGACGAAACCCTAAGACCCATAAGACAAGCGCATTGGTAAACTGGATAGCAAGAATGTTGGTCGCTGCCAACAGAAGCGCACCAAGACCAAGCTGCATCTCGCCATTAGCGAGCAAGATACCGCTAGCAGCCAGTGGTGGTACTAAGGCTGTGGCAACTGCAACGCCAACAACAGCAACCGAGAGATGCGGAGATACCATCGCATACGCACCAGCCGTGCCACCTGCTAAGGCAATCATCAAATCCATGGAAGTAGGCTGGGTGCGAGATAGGATTTCTGCCGTTAGCGGTTGGTCTTTATGTAGCCAACCAACGATAAAGCCGACCAATACCACCAATGAGACACCGATAATGACGGTAAAGAGCGACTTACGTAGCAGTGGCATACGGTGATCGATAATTGCTAGTGCTATACCCGTGATAGGGCCTAGCATCATCGCAACCAACATGGCTCCGATGACCACGGCTGCTGAATTAGTCACTAGCCCATAACTGGCAATGATGGCAGATAAGATGTTCATGATGAAGTACATCTTGCTAGGCAGCGCGTTTGCCTCAATCCTAACCCGTACTTCTGGGTAATCTACCTTCTGATTACTAAATTGCTCGGCGACGAATTGCTTATAAGACTCAAGTTTGGCTTCTTTTTCCTCTTGAACCTCATCTTCGTCACTTTCGTTTTCTACATCGCTATCTTCTACATTAGTGTCTTTATTTTGGCTTTTATCTTCTGAATTACTCTCTTGATTGTCATCATCGCGACTAGATTCATTTTTTGTTTTTGGTTGATTGGCTGTTTTATTATCTGATGACTTTGCTGCGATGTTTGTGTCATCAGCAGAGTCATCAGCAAGATCGTCTTCTGCTTCTACCGTTACTTCAGCATCACTATCATCTTGAGCACTTTTTTCTGTTGTTTCTGCCGTATCCGACTGGAAGAAATCGGACTTTTCTTTCGCTTCTATAGTCTCTGACTCTGCAATCTCTGATGCTTCAGTATTTGACTGTGACTCAGGTTCTGTCGATTCTAAGGTTGCTACGACCACATCGTCACTGATGGTTTCCATCGTTATCTCAGCGTCAGGTGGCTGCGCACATTCAGTGTCTACTTCGGAGTCTGTCTCGCCATCTGTATCAGTCGATTGCTTATGTTGATTATCTTCGCTTTTATTGTGATCGACAGCGGCATCATCAACTACTGGATCAATTGTCGCGTCTTGATTGTGAGAGGCGTCAGTAGTGATTGGTGAATCGTTTTGATCCACTGAGTTAGGCGCAGTATTTTTTTTAGATGAGGACATAGCAGATAGCGTTCTTAGTAGGTAAAGAAAGTCATTATTGTAATGATAAATAGATAAAGATATAGGAGATTCTTGAAAATATAAAAAAGAGTTGAGAGAAGGTGGGAGTAAGAACTGGTATTTCTTATGATTAAGTCGAAAACCTTAATAATAGCATGGTTTTTATTCAAAAGTCATTCAATATAGATGCTACAATGGTTCACGGTAAATACTTACTTTTTTTGTGGAATTGAGGTTAAATATATTATATCCACAATAAAGATAAGGAATAACTTATGAACTGGCCATTATTTTCTGTCATATACTCAATGACAGCCACCGTGACTATTGGGCTTTTTATGATTGGTGCTCTCGTTACAGGGTTCGATGAGATATTTCATATTCAAATAGCGGTTGGATTGGGTGTTTTGGCTTCAATACCTGCAGGATTATTCTTTACCAAAAAAATTGGCAGTATTACTGGGAATGAGGAAGGCTATAAGACATAAAGGCGAACAGTAAGACATAAAGACAAGCAGTGTTATCGATGTGAAGTGGAAACACCTATCAACAAACAAAAAAAGACCTCAATATTGAGGTCTTTTTTGTCATCATTAGAATTATTTGCTAACTAGCATCGAAGCTAGTTCTAATAAGGTTCTATTTATTGAAGTTCGACAACCGCGCCATTTTCGATATTGGCATAAACTTCTAACACATCCCAGTTGGTCAAACGAACACAACCTGCTGAGCCTTGACGACTGATACCTTCAGGTACTGGTGAGCCATGTAAACCGTAAGAAGGCTTAGATAATCCCATCCAAACGACACCGACTGGGTTGTTTGGTCCTGGTGCTATCATATGAACTTTCTTTTGAGCGCCTTCACCAACGGTTGATTTATACCAAGGCATTTTCACTTTATTGATAATTTTGAACGTGCCTTTTGGAGACGGTGTGGCATCGCTACCGACGGTCGTCGGATAAGTAGCAACCAATTTGTCACCATTATAGGCATACAATGTTTTGTCGGCTTTGTTGGCAACCACGCGATTGATACGTTGGTTCAGCTTGTCACGAGTATTTAGTACTGTGATAGTCTCGCCAACAGCGTACTTTTTATTTTTGTTGAGTTTATCTAAGTAACGTACATCCATATGGAAACGTTCACCTAGCATCTCTTTAATATCTTGATAATAAAGACCTTTCATTTTTGACTTCGCTTCTGAACCAGAAGGCGTGGTCGCAAAATTGGTATTGATATCGTCTGCGGTCAACGTGTAAGTGACCAGTACAGGTTTGTTCGCAGGGATGTTTTTAACCAAGGCATCCCAAGTTTTTTGATCCATTTTACCAGTCGCTGGCAAGCCTTTCATCGTTTGGAAGTTAACAAGGGCTTTTTTGCTGTTCATGCCCCAACCACCATCGATAGGACCAGGAGAAGCATGGTTCCAATCGAGCAGCGCCTGCATTTTGATGGTCATCGCTGAGTTGACTTTCATATTAGGTGACCAGACAGCACCATTCACTTGCTTAGCATAGTTCGACAAGTTCAGCGTTGTGTGCTTCTTACCATCTTTATCTTCGATATTTTTGATGGTTGGATCGTCGCTGAAGTCTTGACGCTTCTCACTCTCTGGTAACTCAAAAGCGAGTGGATCAGATGAGTCGATAGATGATAGGTCGCTAGGCGCAGCGACGGCTTGACCTTCACTAATGTCATCATTGCGGTCAGCTTGCTCATCTTTGCGCGTTAGTTCTGCTGCGCTCATATTGTCAGCAGCTGGGGCTGGCACGTTTTGGTTGGCTTCTTGCTTATTATTGATAAGCTGGTTCATGCTGTCGACTGGTTTCGCTTTCTCTGTATTTAACTGTACAGTAGCAGCGCCATCTGAGCGACTACGGTTCTCTTGCACATTAAGGCTGACCTTTTTTGCAAGGCCTGGCATAGCGTCAGCCGTGCGTACTGGCAATGTGCGAGTACTATCGGCAGGTGCAGCAAGTGCGGCTACACTGGCACTTACAGCTGCGATAGATATGGCAGTAATAATTGGCTTTATTTTCATCATATTGAGTCACTTGTGGTTGCTACTAATGCGGCTATTATGCGCATAATTTGATTGCATCGCAAACTTTTGACACATCTTTTTGCATTTAAGACTTGCCAAACGTCAACTGCTGACGTATTCGCTACAGTTGGGTAATAATTTAACCAAGGTGTGTATGGCGTCGTGCTCGATTCTTACGCAAACTATTCATTATTCGCACTATTTTTTGTGCAAGTAAAAATGACAGTTATTGGCGCTACTAGAGGTTTACGTCTATAATGTATGACTGAATTTTATTTAATATAACGATTTTTAGCAAAAAGCAATTTAACCCGCTAGCAGTTAATCCACAAGGTGCGATATGTCAGAAGACCAAACAATGAGTGCAGAAGAGTTTCAAAACCAATACTTCAATGATGAGTCTGAGGGCTTAGACGGTGAGATGGAGTATGATTTAGAGACTGGACTTCTTGGTGAGCACGATGAATTTGCTAACTTACATGCAGAATTAAACGAAGCACGAGAGCAGCTCGTCAGTATTCGCGACTTTATTCGTTTTTCAGTCACACAGCTGCGTAATTATGACGTCGTTGTTGCACAAGGCACGACCGACGAGTTTGCAGAAGCGTCAGCCATTGTCCTGCACTCTTTGTCTCTCGATTGGTCTGCTAATGAGCAGATTTTAGACTGTCGTCTGACCACGTCTGAAAAGCAGTTGGTACTAGGACTATTAGAAGAGCGTATCGCTGAGCGTAAGCCACTAAGTTATTTGATTAACTTATCGTATTTCTGCGATTTGCCTTTTTATGTCGATGAGCGGGTTCTTATCCCTCGTTCACCGATTGCAGAGTTGATTCGTCAGCAGTTCCATCCGTACTTTGATGTGACTGAGCTCGCCAAACCACTGGGTGTCAGCCCGAATGAAAAGTCAGCGGTATTTTATGATCATGGTTTAGATGTGAAGCAATTGTCGCAGCCTGAGCGTATCTTGGACTTGTGTACTGGCTCTGGTTGTATCGCAATCGCGCTTGCTACTCGTTTCGTTGATGCCTTGGTTGATGCTGTTGATATTGATAAAGGCGCGCTGGACGTCGCAATGGTCAATGTCGATCATCATGATCTTGGCCATCAAGTAAACGTAATCGAGTCTGATTTGTTTGCCAAGATACCTGCTGAGAACCAGTATGAGCTTATTGTCACCAATCCACCGTACGTCGATGCGGCTATCATGGCAGATTTACCGCCTGAGTTCTTATACGAGCCTGAGCATGCATTAGCCGCGGGCCAAGATGGCTTGGATTTGGTACATCGTATTTTATTTGAAGCGCCAGATTACCTTAGCCCAGATGGGTTGCTGGTCTGTGAAGTGGGCGACAGCGAATGGGCACTAAAACAAGCCTATCCTGAAATCCAGTTTGATTGGTTGAAGTTTGCACATGGCGGTCATGGTGTCTTTGCGATTACCTATGATGAGCTAGTCTCAAACCGTCAATTGTTTGCCTCTTATGTTCAGCTATTAGATAGCCTTCAATAGACAGATATTGGGTCGGATAGACATCGGCTGCACGAGCCGAAACTATAAATAACAATACAATTACTCATTATAAGCAATAACCATGAGTGATTGGTCACATAGTCATCAGTAGCGTTTACTTGTTTAAGGACAGTTATGGCAGGCAATAGTATTGGGCAGGTTTTTACGGTCACCACTTGCGGTGAGTCACATGGCGCAGGCCTGATGGCCATCGTTGATGGCGTACCACCAGGTTTAGCATTATCTGCAGACGACCTACAAGTAGATTTGGATCGTCGCAAACCGGGTACGTCTAAGTATTCAACCCAGCGCCGTGAGTCTGATGAAGTTGAGATTATCTCTGGCGTATTTGAAGGTAAAACTACAGGTACGTCTATCGGTCTATTGATTCGTAATACCAATCAAAAATCTAAAGACTATAGCGATATCAAAGATACTTTCCGTCCTGGACACGCTGACTATACTTATAGTATGAAATATGGCTTCCGTGACTATCGCGGTGGCGGTCGCTCGTCAGCGCGTGAGACGGCTATGCGAGTGGCTGCTGGTGCTATCGCCAAGAAATACTTGCAAGAACGTCTGGGCGTACAAATCCGTGGTCACGTTACCCAAATCGGCAATGAGCATAGTAATGTCTTAGACCCAAGCCAAATTGACTGGGAGTTTGTAAATAGCAATCCGTTCTTTTGTGCAGACAAAGAAGCGATTGGCCGGTTTGAGACCTTGATTGATAACTTGCGCCGTGAAGGCACTAGCTGTGGCGCACGCCTTGATATCATTGCGAGCGGTGTGCCAGTAGGCTTAGGCGAACCAGTATTTGATCGTTTAGATGCAGATATCGCTCATGCGATGATGAGTATCAATGCGGTCAAAGGCGTCGAGATTGGCGATGGGATGGCGGTAGCAGGTCAATTCGGACATAGCGCTCGTGATGAGCTGACTCCAGATGGGTTTGCAGCCAATCATGCGGGCGGTATCTTGGGCGGTATCTCATCAGGCCAAGATATCCGTGTGAGTATTGCGCTTAAGCCAACGTCTAGTATTACCACTGCTGGCAAGAGCATTAACACTCAAGGTGAAGCAGTCGATATGCTGACTAAGGGTCGTCATGATCCTTGCGTTGGTGTGCGTGCTACGCCCATTGCCGAAGCGATGCTAGCGATTGTAGTGCTTGATCATTATCTGCGTCATCGCGGTCAAAACGCGGATGTGCAGCTGCCAGTACAATCGATTACTTAGTATTTTTGTCGTAGAGAAATCAGCTCTTTATTGCTTCTAGTGATTTAACACTAGAAATAATAAAGGGCTTTTTTATGTCCAAATAAAATACAGGTGTTACCTAAATACAATCAATGTGTTGAGCGAGCAAGATATCAGGCTGCCAGTTGATACTCATCAATAGCTACGCACTGCTGATGTCGAAATACCAATAACAACCGGTGACTAGGAATCGCTAGCCAATGTCCAAACTCAATACTATCGACGCCTTGGCTCGTTAATGTCTGTGTACAGTGATGACGGCTAAGGCCGATTAGGCTCTTGACGATAGGGTTATCCGTTAATTGATGTGACATAGATTTTCTACTCCTAATTTACTTTACGAATTTGACGGTTCAATAGATCCTAGTGCTATCGTAAAACAATGAAGTAGAAATCCTGTGTAGTCATGATGGAAAGTTGATGAACTGCTATAAGTGTTTATTTTCAAGCTAAGGGCAAGGTAATACTAACCATCACACCAGAACGCTGGTTTTTACCAGTATCAGTGTTATCAGTGGCTTTATCATCATTAGTACGGACATTATTGAGGGCTACCGGACCGCCATGATGTTCAACCACTTGCTTCACTAGTGTTAGACCAAGGCCAGTGCCCTTTTTAAGCGTATTACTATTATAGTCAGTTTGCCTCGAATCTGCCGATTCTATATATAGATCATTGCTGTCTGTGCGATTCGTTGTTTGAGATGATGGTTGGCTTTGATGAGATAGGCTAAAATAACGTTCAAAAGCTTTTTCAATAGCATAATCAGGCAACAGCTTTCCATCATTAAATATATCAATGATTACCGTTCGCGCTGTGCTATGCAAAGAGATGTTAACAGTGCTATCAGCAAAATGAATGGCATTATCCAGCACATTTTGTAGGACTTGTATCAGCCAAAATTGGTCAGCAAACACACTGGTAGAGGCCAACAACTCTGCTGGCAAGTTTGTAGTGTTTGTCATGTGCTGATCATCGATGTATATATCGATAGGTTGTAGATTCTGCTGTTGCTGCTTAGCAGTATTGTCTTTTATTAGACTCTGTAATAATGGCAGTAGCGGCGTTAGCTGACGATTGAGCTTAAAAGTAGGCTGTTCAACTTTCGCAAGTAACAGTAGTCGGTCGATGAGCTGCTGCATTTTTACGCTTTGCTCACCAACTGCCTCAATGAGCATCTGCCGATCATCCTGATCAAGCATATGACCATCTAACCCATCATCTTCTAACAGCTCACTACTGGCGCGAATGGCGGTTAAAGGGCTTTTTAACTCGTGAGTGAGCGTATGCACATAATCAGTGACATAAGCACGGTTTTCGAGTCGATGCTTCATAGTCTCGATGGTATCGGTCAGACTGTTTAGCTCATGACCCAGATAAAAATAGGGTTTTTTGGTGTCTTCTGCCAGCGAACTGGTATATTGAGTCACCAAGGTAATACTTTGCTTGAGCCACCATGCGATGAGACCCGCTAAAATGAGGGCAGCAATGCTGATGAATAGCACTGTGATCAGCATGCGGTTACGTGTGTCGTCCAAATAAGGTAGCACGCTGGCGACAGGTTTGCCGACGCTGACCACGCCGATAATCTCGCCAGACATATTCTTGATTGGCTGTGCGACATACATGACCGAACCATCACGCTGCTGGTTATCCCGCAGCGTACTTCTTGCACCGTATTGACCTCTTAATGTGAGATAGACATCATTCCAGCGCCCATAATTTTGCCCTTCATTATTGTCAGGTTTGGGTAGCGAGTCATAAATGACCCTGCCGCTGCTGTCTGTTACATATACCCGAAAGCTACTATAGCTTTTGGTTTGATAGACGGGACCTAAATTATCGTTAATGGCTGGTATGCCAACAAAGGCCGCATCAAGTTGCGCTTGATAAGCCTCATCATATAACTGCCCTGTAGATAATGGCATCTGGAGACTGGCCGCAAGTAACTTACTGGTGTCTAGGAGAGTGTCTTCAATGACTTGCTGGGCGGTTGGCTTGACGTAGCCAAATAACTGAGTAAATACAACCACGCCGCATATGACGAGCACTAAAGCGACTGCAAGCCAAATCCTAAAAAATATACTTAAATTGAGCAGTCGTTTACGTTTAGGAGCTTGCTGCACCGTGCCAATGGGGTGCAGTTTTGCATACCAATTGCTTTGGTCGTTATGAATAGCGCTCTCAGCGTTATTTGCATTATGATTCATAAGTTAGCAGCCATTGTTAAGCTGGACATAAGGCGTAACCCAGTCCTCGATGCGTATGAATGACTTCAATACTCGTATCAACGGTTGCAAGTTGCTTACGAATTGACTTGATATGGCTGTCTATCGTGCGTGCTAGGCGATGATCAGGATAATCACTAACTGCGTTAAGCAGCTGCTCACGGCTAAAGACTTGATACGGTGCTTGTAGTAAGGTCAGTAAAATTTTGCGCTCAGTATTACTAAGTTCCAGCTTCTGTTCTTGCCACATTAATGAATAGTTGAGCGGTTGATAATGCCAAACGCCAGATTGATTTTCAAACGTTAATGCTTGTCCCGATAGATTATTCGAGGAAGTAGTATCAGTACTGTCATTTGAGTTTGTGGTATGAGAGCCTGACTGTTGAATCAGTTGTTCACGGCGCCAAATGGCTTTTAAGCGTGCGACCAATTCACGTGGACTAAAGGGTTTGGCGCAATAGTCGTCACCACCCATCTCCAACCCCAAAATCCGATCGACCTCATCGCTACGCGCGGTCAAAAACACGATAGGCAAATCTTTTAAGGCGTCGATATCAGGTGTATGACGTATTTGTTGACATAGGCTCAAGCCGTCACCATCTGGCAGACCGACATCCATAATGATCGCCGATAGATCTTGTGCTTCATGACTATGCAGCATGGGTAACACACTACTGGCATTATCCAACCAAGTCATCTGCCAACCTTCGCGCTTGCAGGTGACCTTGAGTGACATGGCAATCGCAGGATCATCTTCTACCAGTAAAATATGGGTCATAGTCTCTACATCGTCTTATAGGCTTAGTAAATTATCGTAGCACAAAACAGCAGGTTGCTCTTGCTGCCACGAGTTAAATGGTGTGAAAAGTTAATGGAAAAGTAGGGTGCTCAGTAGATAGCGTGCGATGTAATTATTTTAATGCATTCAATAAAAAGGCCAGCTCAATAGATAAGCTGGCCTTGGTAACGAAGATTAAGCATGACTGTCTATTAATAGACTAAGCGAAAACCTATTTAAGACCTTTGCAGTTGGCATAGTAGCTCACTGTAGCGGGCCAATCTGAAAAAATGCCTTGGACACCGACGTCCTGCGCTAGTACGTCAATATAATTCATCATATCACCATCATTGTTGATAGCATCACTAAGACCGCTATAGTACCAATCGCCATCATCGGTTAATGGTCCTGAACGCTCTATCGACCAGGTAATGATTTTTAGACCATTGGCTTTGGCTTGTTTTGCGTATTCTGATGGTTGCATATTTCCTTTACCATCAGTAGTGACTAACAACCAAAGTGCTGGTGCAATGGTGTTGATGCCACGTGCTTTGATATCAGCCAATGAGTGCTTCCATGTGGCTGCGTCATCTTTATCAAATGTTTTATCCTTAGCGGTCTCATTGCTGTCATCAATCAGATAAACGGCATTAGCCCCATAAGCTGGCTCGTTTTTGATCCAGTAATCCAGATCTTCTATATTAAATGACTGGGCAAATACATCGCTTGCAGGTACATCCGCTGCCTTATAAGTATCTATCAGCTGTTGGCGATAATCGTCCAAACGATAGCCATTAAACGGCATGGTCACTGCAGGTGCTTTTAGCTCAGGCGTGTGCTTCATACCTAGCTGACGTGCTAATGCGATATGCTCTTTTAACGTCATTACCTGACCATTTTGTGAATACAAATCCGTTCGCCAAGGCGCGGTTGCATTCATATACTCGCCAATACTGGTTGCTTTTTTATTGGCAGCATCCATCTTACCCGTCAAGGTTTTAAATTGAGCGGCACTGATATCTGAGGTACGGCATTCGATACTATCGGCATTGGTAAGTTTGCCTTTAGCATCGAAGATGGGCGGTACAGTGCATTGGTTGGCGAGCGGCGTGGCTAATATATTAGTAGTGGTGTGCAAATCGTTCTGGGCATGACGACAGACAAGCTCACCGTCGTTGGTAAAAGCGACATCACATTCTAAGATGCCAGCGCCCATTTGTGCTGACGCCACGTAGCTGTCGTAGGTATGTTCAGGTAGCTGTAATGGCGCACCTCGATGCGCAATAGAGAAGTCAGTCTTACTTGGTAGTTGCCCTCTGCATGCCTGTAGCTCTTCTTTTAGTGGTCCCTCGTCCATATCATTTATCAGATAAAACGGACGCACTCCATAGGTATATGCGACAGGTGAGGGCAATTGCGGCTGTGGTTGCAGTTGCGCTGTTGATGAAGAAGCTTTTGATGTGAGTGTTGAGCGGCTATCGGTAGTGCAGCCTACTATCAATAATGAGCTGATCAGCGTTAAAGGTAAGGCGAGATTCATCTTATTAACCTTAGCGGCGTCTGCTTACTCAGCTCAATCGCTGATTTATTAGAAATTGTCATGTAAAATGTTCCTGCAAAATTATAAAAAATCCCATCGGACATAGGGATAGGAATTAAAAGATTAACGTTTGACTATTGATTGTTGTTTGCTAAAAGTAGCTAGAGGTCATGACATGCTTGATTGTTCTCATTTTTGCTATTGTCCGTTTGGTACCTCACTATTGACCATACTCTCAAACTAACAGATGATATTGACCATATAATGACACATACATTATTTTGGCAAAAAATATAGAAATACTTAAGGCATATTTCACTACATTATTAAGGATAACTATGAGTAACTATTTAGACGCCGTCGTCGTTGAGCACAATCCCTCTCAAAAAAAGATAGATCGCGCAGTGATTTGGCTACATGGCTTAGGTGCTAGCGGTCATGATTTTGAGCCAGTGGTACCGCAGCTTGGCTTGGCTAATGATATGGCAGTACGTTTTATCTTCCCACATGCACCTAAACGCCCAGTCACGGTAAATGGCGGCATGGTGATGCCAGCATGGTACGACATCATAGAGATGAGTCTGGAGCGTAAAGTAGATGTCGCTCAGATCGAAGAGTCTGCTCAGCAGATACAAGATTTGATTAGCCGTGAGATTGAGCGCGGCGTATCACCAGAGCACATCGTTATTGCAGGATTTTCGCAGGGCGGGGCAGTGGCATATCATGTGGCACTTGGCTATCCAGAACGTTTGGCTGGCTTGATGACGCTCTCTACTTACTTAGCGACCAATGATAATATTGAGTATAGTGCTGCCAATAAAGACATACCGATTCTGATTGAGCATGGTACGCATGACCCAGTCGTGCCTGTCATCCTAGGTGAGCAAGCGCAGCAGCTATTATCAGCAAAAGACTATAATGTGTCTTACAATACGTATCCGATGGCGCATCAGGTTTGTATGCCGCAGATTCAAAATATTGGTCAGTGGTTAAATACCGTTTTGGCGTAAATTATTAAGCTGTAACGTAATGTAATGCAAGTCTACTATAGGTTGAAAACTTGCCTAATTTTCCTATATAATAAGCGACCTTATTGGGGATGTTCTGGCTTCGACGCTGGTGATGAAACTCAATGATGCATGTCGAGAGTGTATGTCCTCTCGTTAATCAAACATATATTGTTATAGTCGCAAACGACGAAACTTACGCTCTAGCAGCTTAAACCCTGCTTACTTAGTTGCTGATCACCTACAGTTGGTTAACTAAGTTGAAGCGTCCGCATGTAGGCTCGCCACAAGGGATTGTCTCAATCGCTTGGGTTCAAAAGTAGAGAATCGTCCAATCCATCCTGACTGTCGGATCGGTGCGGATTAAATTTAAAGACAGAAACTAAACATGTAGATTCATGAGCGTAATGCTGGCGGACGCGGGTTCAACTCCCGCCATCTCCACCAAACACTGATAAAGGGCTGACCGTCATAGACTGTTAGCCCTTTATTTTGCGTGTTTTTTGACTTTTTCTTATCTTATAAATGGATGCCTAGCATATAGGTTGTTTTTGTTGGTATTGAAGCTTTTTCAGCTATTCAATGCCAACAAACAATATTCCAGTGCCCTTGGCCTATATCATGTTGTACCTGGTATATATCACGTTACATATCATAAATTTCACCATGAAATATCTCATGCTTACCATCATCCTAATCAGCTAAAAAGCTACTTAAGGCAAGTTAGAATTGCTCTCCAGTATGTCTATTTGTAACCTCTAAGTCTAAAAAATATATTGCAGAAAGTGAATTTATCTGTAAAGTATAAAAATAACAGACTAGAAATGAGGGATTAGACATGCTTATCGAACTACAGGGTAGTAGATTGACTCAGGCAATATTAGAGCGGGATGATAATCAGGTATGGTGTGCTGTGAGCAATGTCAGTGACGATCATGCTATGACAGCCATCGATAATGGTTATTACGAATTATTAGTGTCTATCGTGTCTTTGGGTGATGATGGCTTTGTTTGTGGTAAAGGCAATCTATGGCAATACGCTGTACCCGTTAAAAAAGTCGAGCTTACTCAGAATGAAGTGGGTTTATGATTAATAATAGTTAAAAACGGTTGGTGCTCAGTCAATATAGATTAGTTTAATTGTTGACGCTGAATAGTAACGTTTATTGAGTAACTGCACGATAAAAATAATAACGCCAACATGATATGCAAATATCAGCACCCGCATTGCAGCACTATAATTCCTGATTGAAAATCAAAGTCTTAGCGGTGGTCAAGCGATTGCTCTTATAGTCCTGATTGTTTGCCTGAATAATTCTCTTCATTGTAGGAGTCAGTGGTATGGATAGTGGAATGGTGGGGAGTGCATTAACGCGCTCAATGCTTGAAAATGGTCATCAAGAAATATGGTGTGCCGTGAGTGATGTGAGCGATGAAGACGCTATGGAAGATCAAGTAGGGAACGACTTTACAGCGTGTATCGTAGATTTTAGGGACGGGCAGTTTTATTGCGCCGCAGATAATGGTTGGTTCCATGCAGTACCAATTGAGGTACGTGCACTAACGCAAAGTGAAGTTGGTTTCTAAAAAAATAAAAATTATCAAAGTATAAAGTATTTAGTTCTTGCTACCCCACCAAACACAAAAAACCGATCATTTAATTTGGTCGGTTTTTTTGTTTCTGCTTATGTGGTATTGCTCAAAATACCTAAGAAGTTTGATAAATTCAGTGTCATTTAACGATTTTTTATTGATGATTAATGTAGCTAACGGTTTGGTAAAACCGTAAGAAAGGGAAAATAGAGTATCAGCAGCAATACATAAATAATGAACAGTCGTTTATTTTAATCGATGGCGATCATAATATTAGCTTGTCTTGACACACAATTCTGATTATTCTTAATTGTGGCTTATTTTTAGTATTAGAGGATACATGAATAAAAATAAGCGAACTTTTAACAACGACAGGGAATGTACTATGTTAGGAAAAATGATGTATCAGCCATTGCTGATCAGTGGTCTAATCGAACACGCTGCCCGCTATCACGGTGATACGGCAGTTTTGTCCAAAGAAGTCGATGGACAAATGACTCATACTAATTGGCTTACGATTTCGAATAACTCAAAACGGTTGGCGAACGCCTTAGCTGCCCTCGGATTAAAATCATCAGAGCGCTTAGCCACATTGGCTTGGAACAATCGCCGTCACTTAGAAGCTTGGTATGCGATTTCAGGCAGTGGCATGGTTTGCCATACCATTAATCCACGTCTATTTCCTGAGCAGCTTAGCTACATTATCAATGATGCGGATGACCGCGTGCTATTCTTTGATGTTACATTCCTACCGCTCATTATGGCAATTAAAGAAGATATTAAAGGGATTGAGCACTTTATTTGCTTGAGCGCTCGAGAGGATAGTGTTGTCGAAAAACTGCCTGATGTATTATTTTTTGATGAGTTATTAGCAGAAAGTTCTACTGACTTTGATTGGCCTCAGTTTGATGAAGCCACTGCCAGCTCGCTTTGCTATACCTCAGGAACGACAGGCAATCCTAAAGGCATTTTATACACGCACCGCTCTTCTGTGCTTCATGCGATGGCATTGTGCATGCCGGATGTGTCGGGATTATCTGCGCAAGATGTCCTACTCCCTGTGGTACCGATGTTCCATGTTAACGCTTGGGGCACCCCTTATGCGGCTGCATTGACTGGCTGCTCTCTGATGCTCCCAGGCCCCAATCTGGATGGTGATAGCCTAGTTTCTCTCATTGATGATTATAAGGTGACGGTTGCGTTAGGCGTTCCGACGATTTGGCAAAGCCTATTGACTGCCGCTAAAGCCAGAGGTAGTAAGCTTGATAGTATGACGCGGACCATTGTCGGTGGCGCCGCTTGTCCACCATCAGTGATTAAAACGTTTAGAGAAGATTTTAATTGTGATGCGGTACACGGCTGGGGTATGACGGAGACCAGTCCACTTGGAACGATGAATCAAATAAAGGCTAAGCATAAATCACTGAGTAAAGATGAGATTAACGAGCTACGTAACTCTCAAGGACGTCCACCGTATGGTGTTCAGTTACGTCTCATAGATACTGATGAGCCACTTAAGCCAGTCAAAGAGGATGGGGTGTCTCAGGGTCGCTTGCAGATCAAAGGTCACTGGATTATCAACGATTATTACACAGAGAATCCTGATGCCATTACGGAAGATGGCTGGTTCGATACGGGTGATATTGCAACCATTGATGCTGATGGCTATATGAATATTCGTGACCGATCAAAAGATTTAATCAAATCTGGCGGAGAATGGATCTCCTCAGTAGAGCTTGAAAATATCGCTGCCGCCCATCCACAGATAAAAATGGCAGCTGCTATCGCGGCAAAACATAAAAAATGGGGAGAACGTCCGGTACTGATTGTGGTAAAAGAAGAGAATGCAGAACTCGATGAGTCACAAGTGCTAAGTTTTTATGAAGATAAAATTGCTAGCTGGCAGATACCTAACAAAGTTATTTTTGTAGAAAACATCGTACTGAACGGTGCCGGAAAAATGGTGAAAAAAGATTTGCGCGATGATTATGGTGATGTATTGTTGGACATGTGATGGTATTTTCGTAAAGTAGTGTGTATTCTAAACGCCCCTGATATGCGTTGAAAATCGACGTGTATCAGAATTGCGAGTGATAATAAATACAGCAGGACAGTATGGAACACCAGATACAACAAAGCCCCTGATATCAGGGGCTTTAGCTGTTCTATAAGATAGTATAGGACTATGTAATGGTACCCGGAGCCGGAACGGTATTGTGTAATTAAGTATTTGATTTTATTTATTAAATTATTTTGCGTTCGATATAATGTACATTATAGTGTACATGAGATAGGGTTTTCAAAAATTCATGGTAAATATTTTATGTCATTAAGTTTTATCGTAAGCGTCATCAATTAGCTGCTGAAGATACTCAGTGCTACTTACTCCATAATCGCTAGCCAATTTTTTTAGCTTATTTATGTGCCTTCTATTCAAAATGTATTCAAGAGCGGACTCAGCATCTTTTTTATCACGAAACTTCTTTTGACTCCAGGCACCGCGCATCTTTCTAATAATCTCTTTCTTTTTCAGACTCATACCTGATGTTCCATACGTAGTGCTATTATTATCTAATCCTGTATCTATAATGTCGAGAGAGGCACAAACTTGTTCATATATGCTTTGCAAAGTATCTGTTAAAAACCCCCTTGGTTGTATGAGGAGATTTTGTGAATACAAGTGTTCTTGTGCCCATAGAATTTGTTGTTCGTTTTTTACGTCTAACCAATCTGTGTACTTTTCCGAAGTCCTACGTAAGCTGTATTCAACTTTAGCACAATTTATAAACTCTGACTTTCGTTCAAACTGTTTTATGTGTTTATTTAAACGTAGAGTAGAGTTACGACGATTGCTAGTACTACTTGTATCATAATTCTCTCTAATAGGTCTAGAGGGTCTAGGAGGTAAACTAATACTCATATCATAAATATTTGTGGCTACATTTCGTGGTTTCATAACCCTTACATATCTACCATCATTCATTGATCGGTTGTTATATATGTTATTGGATTCTTCCTCTGTTAAAAGGTAACAGGTGTCAAATCCTTTTAGACAATCATCTATGTATGTTGTACGTAGGATAGGTTGGAATTTTAAGATGTAAGGAGTCAGAGCTTTGAATCTATTCTTCTTAAGGTAGTCATCAAACCATAATACTACTCTCAAACTTTTGAATATCCAGTCTACTGCTTTATCGTCGAGTACATGATTATGTGCTATATCAATGTAGCTATCTAAGTCTTCAGACATTATATTGAGTTCTGCTAGTCTTCTGCTTAAATAATCCACATCAACAACAGAAGTGCTCTGTGACTTATCGATAGATACTTCCGTCATTAATACATACAGCAACCTAGGCGATAAGCCTTTAATTTTCGATTTAATATAATCGCTATCTAATAGTCCATCGTCTCTAGTAGTCATCATTACACTCTAAATTATTAATATTTAAATAATAATTGTACTACAATTTACTATTAGTTTAATAATATTGACATAATTATACAGTAATATTTTAGTAATGATTATTATGTAAGTTATCTTGTATTACTGGGCTGTATAGCTTATTTGGAAGTATTTTAGTATAAATGCGATTTATTAATACTGGTTCACTTAGTTGCTGCGAGGGTATAGTTTGACAATGCTTGACTTCGACTAGTTTATTGTCTTCTGACTTGATGTAATAATTAAGCTAACTCCATCCCAATTTTCATCACTCAAAAAGCCTGAAAACCCAGTATCCAGTTGATGACAAAACACTAGAAACTCTGCTGCCAAATTTCTCTTATATGGTTGGTATCTATGTTATTGATTAATACTACTCAGTACTTATCATTAAAAAATACTACTAGACCCTACTCTATGAACAATTCGTTCCCATTCATAGGAGTAGTCTCATGTCATACCCACATATCCATCAATCCAAACTTATCAGTACTATCGATTTATTAGTCAGAGATGTGCTATTTGGAGATATTGATATCAGCCAAGTCAGCGTTCAGCTATCAAAACTGTATTTGCCGTTGATAGAGAATTACGATCCCGCATTGAAGTACATGCCAACTATTAAAGCCTTCAAAAAGAGCACCAAAAAAGTGATGGATAACCCACACTCACAGACTCATAGATGGGGCTATTACAATACGAATAGGTTCATTGACTATCTACAGACTCATAAGAACTCTATTGTGACTAAAGATAGGTCACTCAGTAGAAAGGAGAAAAACCATAGCAAATCGCTTGAAACAGATTTACGCATATCATTTAAGAAGCATTCTAGGCTACTATTTGTCAGGGTTGATTTATTCTACTTAAAAGACACTATGTATCTGGTCACTATTGCAGACTTACGTCGACATCTGACAAAGCTCAGAGACTTTATAGGCAATAAAAGGACATGCTTTGAAGGCTTGGTATACAATGCTATAGCGATAGAACAAGGGCATGAACATGGTTACCATTGTCATGTCCTGTTAATCTATAACGGTGCTGACCGCTGGAAAGACACCTATTTAGGCCAAGCAGTAGGAGAGAAGTGGGAAAGCATTACTGATGGTCTGGGTTCTTACTACAATTGCAATCATCCAGCGAATAAGAGAGCTTATGAAAAGAGTGGCACACTAGGTATTGGCATGATAAGTCGTCACGATGAACAAGCCGTTGAGAATGCGATAAGAACAGCCTTATACCTCACTGACCCCGGTAAAACTGACCGCTATACTGATAGGCTTGACCAGCATCTAAAGGTGAAGCTACCTAAAATGCAAGCTTTTACTCGTGGGATTGTTAAAGATAAGAAGAAAAAGAAGAAGCATTCCTCTTTAAACCCATAGCAAAATAATCTCAGGTATATACTATTTTAATGAGATAGCGCATTAGTAGTTAGTAAAGCGCCTAATCCAATCAACATTTAATCAATAAAGGTCTGCCTCGTGCAGGCCTTTTTTATGCCCAAAATAAAAGGAGTGCTTATGAAAACCATTTGTCCATGTTGTCAGTCAACTGCGGTCTATGAGATGACTGATGGCATCAGTATCAATTTGATTGAGCAGCTATTGTCCCCTGCGGTTCTCGTCAGCCTTGGCGTTAGTCTGTGCAAGACGCTTAAGGTTCATCCTGCTATAGGCGTGGTTGCAGGCACAACAGTTGCCGCACTGATTGAGATGACCCAGTCTCATCAAGCGCTACCGCTGCTAGTCAATCAGCAGTATCGCTGTGATGACTGCTCCCATGTGTTCACCTCACTTCATTAACTCTCAACTCAACCCTCTAACTTATTCAATTATAAATTATCAATAAAAAGGAAAATTATCATGGCACATTTAATCGAAAGTATGGCGTACGTAGGCGAAACCCCTTGGCATGGTCTTGGTAATGAGCTATCACCTAAGCAGCCACTTGAGGTTTGGGCACGCGAGGCAGGACTTGATTGGCGTATCGAGTCCTCGGATGTCAGCTACATGTCAAGCAATGACAAAGGTCATAACCTCATCATGCCCTTTGCTGAGAACAAGGTACTTTATCGCAGTGACAACCTAGAGCCGTTATCAGTCGTCAGTCAACGCTATCAAGAAGTACAACCGCGTGAGATTTTAGAGTTCTATCGTGATCTCACTGAGCAGTCGGATTTCGAGCTTGAGACTGCTGGTGTGCTCAAAGGTGGTAGAAAGTTATGGGCGCTCGCCCGTACAGGCCAGTCAGCAACGCTCAAAGGTGGTGATGTTAGTAACGGCTATCTACTACTAGCAACGGCTTGTGATGGGACGCTAGCCACCACAGCACAGTTCACTAATATTCGTGTGGTCTGTAATAACACGCTTGCTGTTAGCTTAGCCAACGGAGGTGGCGGTGTGGTCAAAGTGCCGCATAGTACCTCCTTTGATGCTGATAGCGTCAAGCAGCAATTAGGCGTATCGGTGAAGCAGTGGGAAGAACACGTTTATGAGATGAAGCAGTTATCAGAGCGACGAGTCACCCAAGCAGAAGCGGCCAATTATCTTAGCCGTGTGTTTAACGATCAGGACAATGATCTTATTCTGTTTAACCGCGCTAAGAAAGAAAAAGAGGCCGTGC
>NZ_CAJHAR010000011.1 GCF_904846415.1 Psychrobacter piscatorii
CGAGCCGTTAGAAGAACCTGTTGTTTCTCTAAGAAGCTCGATAATCACTTAAAAGTGTTTGATCTGGTGTTCTTTTATGTCAATTATGGCTACGTCTGATGCCAGCATACTTTTTAGAACACCACCAAAAAACGAAGTATAAAAAAACCCCACTAACCAATTAGCTAGTGGGGTTTTCGATGACAGAAAATGCGTATCAGTTGCTTTTATCTTCTATGAGCGCTTTTATACTGTCACTATTATTGTTTTTAGGAGTATTTGCATTATTACTAGCACCATTGTTACTTGTGCTTGGCGGTTTTGGCGCAGGTACGACGGGTGGTTTTTTGATACTGCTATTGTTATCCGTTCCCGATGCTACTGGTTTTTTATTATCCTGTTTGGGCTTGTTGGCATTACCTTCGTTTTGAGTTGGTGCTTCAGAGACTGACTGTGACTCATTACCAACCGTCCGCTCTTCGGTAACGGATAACGTTTCAGAAGTATCAGCTGACTGGCGAATACTCTCCTCTGAAATACTTTCGTTAAAGCTTCCTTGACTATCGCGACTGGTATTACTATTGGCAGCTTGGTCATTGTTAGTATTGTTGACTGCTTGGGCTTGCTGACGTGCTGGTATTTCACGCTTAGTCGGTTTTAGATTGACAGCGCGCGTACGCTTCGTACTTAAGTCTTTTACCGGATCAGGACGCTCGTAGTTATCGATAATACTGACGTATCGATTGATCTCCTCCGGTAGCACACGCACATTAGCAGGCAGTTTAAAATCTATGAGCTTTGCTGCACCAACCGCCTCCTGTGGACTACTCATGATTCCGTAAGTCAGCATATAACGAACTTGATTTTCACTATCAAGATAACGGAAATAAGCGAATTTATCGCGATCTTCACGGCCCTCTAAATAACTGACAATCACGTCATTTTCAGCGACATTCATCACCTGCACGGTCCACTTACCCTTGTTGGCAAGTAGATAGCGCTTGTCTTTAAACTCGTCAGGATAATTACGCAAGTCACGGACAGTCGTATCAAAACTAATCGGCTGTACATCGGTATCCAGCTCGTGAAGCGACTCGATTTTTAATGGTTGCTCAAACTCATCAGCCAACATTTGCGGTGCTGATACTGGTTCGTTTTCAATTTTGGCACCCATCGCTGGCGTTTGGCTTAGCATCCAGACTAACGCTGTCACAACACCTAATAGTAACGTCGCGACCAGCCAGATCAGGGCTTGACGACTGTATGATTGGCCAGCGGTACGCGCCTTCGATTTTGATGCTGCCATGGGGAGGTCCTTGGTAAAAACATATTTAAAAGCATTATATCAATGCTCATTCAAATAGAAGTGCAGTTAGTGCAGCCTATGAATCTGCTGTACATATCAAATTTTAGTACAAATACTCACTAAAATTTTGATACATTATGCGCTGTGTTGTGACAATACTTTGAGCAATAGATCGTTATCGAAGTCATTGGTCAATACTGCACTCCCTATTGATTTTAACAAAATCAGCCGAATTTGTCCGTGTTTCACTTTTTTATCGTGTCCCATTAAGTTCAGAGCAGTTTGTACATCAATGGTAGGCGGTTTGGTTGGCAGGTTACCTAGCATCAAAACACGCTTAATACGCTCAACCTCATCAAGGGTCAACCAACCAATTTTTTGGGACAATTCAGCCGCTTGCATCATGCCCGCCGCTACCGCCTCACCATGCAACCAATTGCCGTAGCCTTGATGGGTTTCAATCACATGACCGAATGTATGCCCAAAGTTCAACAGAGCACGCACACCTGACTCTCTTTCATCTTGAGCGACCACATCTGCTTTGTATTGACAGCAGCGCTTCACGGCTTCACCAAGTACTGCCAGATCTAGCGCCATCATTGCAGGTAAATTCTCTTCAAGCCATGTCAGAAACGCTTCATCCATGATAAGCGCATACTTGATAATTTCAGCGATTCCTGCTGACAGCTCACGTGCAGGCAACGTTTTGAGCGTACTCATATCAGCGAGCACCATTTGCGGCTGCCAGAATGCGCCAATCATATTTTTGCCTTGCGCATGATTGATGCCCGTTTTGCCGCCAACGCTAGAATCGACTTGCGATAATAAGGTCGTTGGAATTTGGATAAAGTTGACCCCGCGCATAAAACTTGCCGCAGCAAAACCTGTCATATCACCCACTACGCCACCACCAAGTGCGATAAGCGTGACATCACGATTGAAATGCTCTGCCATTAGTGCATCATATATTTGGTCAATGCTTGTCTGGTTCTTATATTGTTCACCATCTGGTAACACGCAAACTTTTACCGTAAATTGCTCTGCTAGCTCGTCTTCTAAAGTTTGCAAGTATAGAGGTGCCACGGTATCGTTAGTCACAATCAATACTTGGCAACCCTTAATATAAGGTGCGACTTGCTTTGCCATACTGCTATCTTTTGACGTCGCATCTTCAGTAATAATGATTGGATAATCATGACTTTGCGTACGAACTGTTAAGCTATCATGAAACAGTGACGTTGCCATGAGACACTCCTTAAGCATTTATAATTGGGTAAAAGTAGCTGAGTATACCTACCTATCATATCAATAGATAATATCGGTCTACTCTTTATTGTCTTTTGGTGTTGTGTCAGTACAATCAAAAAATGCGTTCAGCTGCTGCATTAATTGGCTGACCATATGACGCGGATAAGTGTGACCAGTGGGCATAATAATATGCGCGACCTGACGATATAATGGATCGCGAATACTATATAGATCTTGCAGTATTTTTCTAGGATTAGGCTGTTGTAAAAGAGGCCGTGACTTGTCTTTAGAAGTGCGGGCCATTTGCACATCGACTGGGGCATTGAGATAAACCACGATGCCACGCTGTTTTAAGAACTCTCGGTTTTCAGCAGCCAATACTGCGCCACCACCAGTTGCTAATACAATTTGAGGGGCTTGAGTCAGCTCATCAATGGCACGCGTTTCACGCTCACGAAAACCCGCTTCACCTTCTTTGGCGAATATCCAAGCAATGTCAGCACCAGTTTGCGATTCGATATACCAATCACTATCTACAAAAGTGCGACCTAACTGCTTGGCCAGTAACTTACCGATCGTCGTTTTCCCCGCTCCCATCGGACCCACTAAAAACACCGACGGCAATTCCTGCACCATAATACTCACTCAGCTAAATTAGCTATCATACAACGTCATTGATATTCTGGCTAGTAATGCGCTGTGATTATTGTTAGTAATATTTAGAGCTTATCATCCATTAATCCATGCATATAGCTCGCAACATTAAAGATGCTAAGTTTATGCACAAAAAAAAGTAAGCACTAAGGCTTACTTTTTTAGCGAATAATCAACAGATTTATGATTAATTCAAGCGACTTGTGCCATCATTGATCAATTTTGGTGTTACAAAGATAAGTAACTCCTCTTTATCATTACTACGCACATCTCGGCGGAATGCGCGACCAATATACGGTAAATCGCCTAAAAACGGTACTTTGTCCACGCCATTATTAGTACGGTTTTTAAAGACACCACCTAATACCACCGTTTGACCATCTTCAACGATCACATTGGTTGAGATAGAATCCTCAGAGATAGCCACCTGATTGTTGATAATAGTCGGCGTACCGTTAGTAATAAGTAATTGCAAACCAATCTTGCCATCGGGCGTGATGTTTGGTGTCGCCTCTAAACTCAGTGCCGCTTCTCTAAAGCTGGTCGTTGTTGCGCCACTGGCTGAGGCTTCCTGATAAGGGATCTGGGTACCAGAAGAAACTTTTGCGGTTTGCTTGTCAGCCGTCAACACTTTCGGGGTCGAGATGACTTCACCGCGGTTATCGGCTTGCAACGCTGACAATTCAAGATCAAGCATCACATCAGATAGGCTCAGTAAACCAAAGGCGATACTACCAGCTGCTGGATTAGTAACACCCAAATCAACGTTTAGGTTATCAGGACGGCTGATGTCATATGAAGGATAAGAAACCGTTTGTCCATTGACAGTCGTGGTCTCTACGTCAAAATCTTTTAAGTCCCATAAAGTTTGATCACTACCACCAACCAACAAACTACGATTATTGGCTGCACCATTTGATAAGATTCCCCAGCGAACCCCAATCTCCTTACTAAAGCTGTCAGTTGCACTCACGATACGCGCCTCAATCATAACCTGACGTACAGGAATATCAATCTTGCCAATTAAGGTACGAATATTTTCAATACTATCCGCCACATCTTTGACGATCAAGGTATTGGTACGCTCATCAACTGTCACCGTACCACGATCCGACAATAATGTATTATTGTCATTGCCACGATTTGTAAGTCCGTTCGTGCCGCCTATACCGCTGCTACCAGATGAACCACTTCCTTGAGAAATCAAAGTCAGGACATCTTGTGCTTTTGCGTAGCTCAAACGAATATATTCAGTACGTAATGGCGCATAAGATTGAACGGCTTGCTTCGCTTCAAGCTCACGTGCTTCTTGTTCAGCGAGTTCAGTAGAAGGCGCAACCAAAATCACATTACCATTTTCGCGCTTGCCTAGATTTTTACTTTTTAGAATAATATCGAGTGCTTGATCCCAAGGCACATTGATCAAACGCAAAGTGATATTACCAGCGACTGAATCACTCGCAACGATATTCATTTCGGTAAACTGCGCTAAAATATCTAACACGCTGCGAATTTCAACGTCTTGGAATTCCATAGATAGCGGTTCCCCACTATATACTCTCTCCTCAAGAGTCGGTTCACGTAGTAGCTCAGGCTTGCTAATACTAATATTTAACTGATTGCCTGACTGGTAAGCTTGATACTCGTAATCATCAGACATGTTAATGGTGATGACACCATTTTGTCCTTGGTTTTTAGTATCGATGCTACTCACCAGACCACTATTAATATTTAATCGACGTAGCAAATTTCTTGGGACTGTACTGCCTGTTAAACGTACGACAAGCTTATTACCTTGGCGTTGTACATCTACCGGAATGGCTTCGTTGGCAAGTACCATGCTGACATTACCGCCACCATCATTACCTGCCGAAAAATTGACCGCACTGAGACCATCATAGCTGTACTGTTTACTTACTTGTGCAGAAGCAAGTTGTGGGTTCAACAACGGGTTAACTCTCACCACCATCGTATCAGCTGGCACGTCATTTTTTACGACTGTCGTGCTAGTGGTGCGAACAGCCGCAACAGGAACCGTACTAGTCTCGACGATTGGCGTGACGACTGCAGTGGTGGTGATACCGCTAGAGTTATTAAGGACATCTTGTATAGGGTCACTAGTAATCACTGGGCGATCAGGATCGGTAATGGTCAGTAGCAGATCGTTACCCTCAATCGCTGTTGTATAATTGCCTGACTGCTTGAGGCCAACGATAAGACGCGTCGTACTGTCGCTACTCAACGTGGTGACATCATTGACCATACCGATATTGTATTCGTTAAAACGACTGGCAAGACCGTTTTGTACTTGTTCAAAGTCTAATACCAAGCGGCTAGGATCATCAAGCTGGTAGGCTGCAGGCAATACTGGTAAACCTGTGAACCCCAAACGCATTTGTGTCACTGCTGGTGCAGTTTGCACTACAGACACATTATTGATGCGCTGTGCAGCGTGGGCGCTACTACTTACTGCCACCATGCTGACTGCCAGTGCTGAAATGGCAAAAGCAGAAGAAACGCGGTTGCTCATCATCATTACCTTGTTATTGCGTACTGTCATTATTTATTCCTCAAAAAATCTGCCGACTTAGCTTATAGGGGATACCAGCGACTGGGGTTTTTCAATAAACCCAGCGCGGCTGTCTGGCACAATTTCAATCAAGTTGATCTGGGTCGGCGTGATTTCAACAATACGGCCGTCATTCAATCCAAGATAATCACCCACCTTCACACTAGCAACTGAACCATCAGGACGTTGGACTAATGCATATCGCTGACCTTCGGGAGAAACGACTACACCTCGAAAAACCAGTTGCGATAACTCGTATTGTTCAAGTGGTTCTTTCACACGTGTAATGTCTGGGCGCACGCCATCAATAGAAGTGGTAGGACCCTCTACATTCACCAAGCTCGGTGGCAAAAACGGGCTACGCTGTGAGCTTGCACTATAGACGAAGTCTTCTACCAGTTCAGCTTTGGGTGGTGGTTCGATAGGCTGCGCTGGCTGGTTACGGATATCAGTCATCGCTTGCTCTGCCATACCGATACGATCCGTACAGCCAGTTATCGCTAGCGCTGCGATACTTAAAGTCAACATCATGGGTAGTTTTTGCATACTCATTAGTTACCTCCTGCATTTGCATCAGTAGCGGCGGCGGCATCACCTGCAGGAGCCGTTTCATCTTCAGGAGTCGCTTCTTTTGAACGATAGGTTTTGGTTTGCAAGACTAGATTAAGCTCAGGTAAGACATCTAAGCTCGGTTGTGGATTACTCACCTCAAAATCATGCATGGTGATGATACGAGGCAGCGCTGCAAGGCCACTGATAAAACTACCAAACTGATGATATTCACCTAAAGCAGCAATGCGAATCGGCTGCTCAATGAAAAATTCATTTTCAATTTCAGGTTCGACAGAGATGTCTTGAAAACGAATATTACTGCCGACACCTGTCATATTGATACCTTCTACCAGCTCTGACACACGCGTATCTTTTGGCAACTGGTCTAACAAGGTATTAAACTCCGTTTCCATCTGAATGACCTGTGCTTGATAAGCTTCTAGGTGACGCGCGCGCGATTCTTTTTCACGATAGCTTTCAAGCAAGGTCTGTTGCTGACTTTCAGCAGCATTGATCTCATCGATTTTGCTACTAATCGGTAGCGCCCATGATAGGGCCGCTATAAAGGTAATAATAAGACCGATCACCGTCACCTTCACTGGTAGCGGCCAGCTGCCATAGTTTTCAGAGTCTAGTGACTCAAAACTGCGACGAAATTCATTAAGATCAAACTGCTTCTTTGGTTTTGAAGCAGTTTTTTTGGTCTTAATTAGGCTTTTTTTACGGACAAGTTTCATAACTCCCCTCCCACACCATCTTCCGCAGGGACAGGCGTTTCTGATTGTACTTTAGTCGTCACCACGAACTGTACATAACTGTCTTCAGGATAAACTGGACGTGTTGTCTCACCAGCCGTAGTGACTGTATTATTCAGTACAGGGGCCGCTTCATAAGCGCTAATGTTCTGTTGAATATTGCTAACTGCTGAGTTACCCATCCATTTACTACTATCCAAATTACGAATCAGGCTAGATACAATATTTGGGTTATCAGCCAGACCAGTCAATGTTAATACATCGCCTTCGCGTTTGAGATTGGTTAGATAAAGCGCTGGTGGAATCGCTCTTGCCAGATCATCCCACAAGCGTACTGGTACGGGACGCCGACCTTGCAAATCTTGAATGACCTGCATACGTGAGATAATATCTTCACGGCGCTGCTCTAAACTGTCAATCTCAGTCAATGCGGTGTCTAAACGTGCATTTTCTTGCTCAATCAAGGCATTAGCATCAAGCTGTTCATCAAGCTCATTGTTAAAATAGCTCCATGAAGCAAAGGCCGCCAATAAAGTGAGCAAAGTCACTGCAACTATCAGAGTCATAAACTCTTTGTTGCGACGTTCACGCTCTTCTTGTCGCCAAGGTAAAAGGTTAATACGAGCCATTAGTCAAAGCTCCTTAACGCAAGACCGCATGCGGCCATTAAGCCTGGCGCATCAATGGTCAATTGCTCATTATCAATATTAGGCGCAATGGTCATATTGGTAAACGGATTGGCAACACTAACGCTCACACCGAGTTTTTGTTGTGCCATCCCAGCAAGACCTGCAATGGAGCTACTACCACCCGCAAGTACCACGTGGTCAATACTACTATACTGACTTGATGAGAAGTAAAACTGTAAGGAACGAGTGATTTGCTGAATGGTATTTTCTATAAAAGGGGTCAAAACTTCAGGATAATAGTCATCAGGCAATGTGCGCTCACGTTTGCTCAGCGTTGCTTCTTCAGCTGACAGTCCATAACGGTTTTGAATCGCTTCTGTTAACTGAACGCCGCCAAACAATTGCTCGCGACTATAAATAAACTCACCATTCTTTGCGATGTACAAAGTAGTTTGATTATGGCCGATATCAACCAAAGCGACCAGTTCCGGCATATTGGGCAGATTGTCTGCCATTAGTCCAAAAGCACGCTCTATCGCATGTGATTCGATATCCATAACCTTGGTTTGCATACCACCAAAGGCCAACGCATCAACACGTTGATCAACGTTTTCTGAGCGAGAGGCCGCAAGCAGTACTTGTACCATATCCTCACTCACTAAAGATGGACCTAGCACCTCAAAATCTAAATTGACATCTTCTAATGGATAAGGCACATATTGATCAGCATCCAAACGTATTTGTGCTTCACGCTCAACATCGCTTAGCATCATATCCATATCAATAATTTTGGTGATGACGGCAGATCCTGATACGGCCGTTGCAGCATTACTGCCCGCAACTTGGCAACGTCTTGCTAGACTCGCTATAATGTTGCCAACCGCTTCTGTATCAACTAGGAGTTTGTCTACGACTACACCTTCCGGTAGTCTCTCAATACCGTAGGATTTTAGGTGGAACATGCCTTGTTGACGCTGTATGTCCACTATTTTTACTGAAGTGGCACAAATATCCACACCAATCAAATGTCGACTTTTTGAAGTAAATAGCCTCACAAACTCTATACCTTATATTAAGTGTACAATCTGATAGTTATTTGTAATAATTCAATACAATACTTTACTTAATTGATAGATTCAAGCGTTTAAAAATATATTAAGGCCTACTTACACATTTATTATGACCTGTTGATTTTGTTCAAGGTATAATAAGTTATCCGCTACAAATTCTAATTAATAAGTCTTATTATGGCCAAAAAAAATGCTACCGCTCGTCTCATTCATTTCTTGGTGGGACTTTTTGTCGCTTGCCTAGCATTGGCAGTTATCTTAGCGCTTGCTGTACCTATTGGTTTTTATGGTATGGCGATGTATTTATCGCCAACTTTGCCAAGTATTCAAGAGATAAAAACTGCCAATTTAGAAATGCCATTGCAGATTTATAGTAGCGATGACAAATTAATCGGCCAATACGGCAATCGTTTATCGTTACCAGTCACATTTGATGAAATTCCTGAAGATTTGACTCATGCTTTTTTAGCAGCAGAAGATGCTTCTTTCTTTCAGCATAGTGGCATCAGTATTAAAGGTCTTGGGCGCGCGGTCACTGAGGTTGTGACTGATGATGACAGTCAGACTGGTGGCTCAACTATTACGATGCAGGTCGCCAAAAATTACTTTTTAAGTCCTGAGCGCACGCTAAACCGCAAACTGACAGAGCTGTTTGTGGCGCGAAAAATGGAAGATGAGCTTAGCAAAAATGAGATCCTTACTCTCTATGTCAATAAGATTTATTTGGGTGAAGGCGCTTATGGTATCCGCGCTGCTGCCAAAAAATACTATAGTAAATCACTAGATAATCTCACTATTGCTGAAATGGCAATGCTTGCCGGTTTACCAAAAGCCCCTTCTAAATACAATCCTGTTGCCAATCCTAGCCGCGCGTTGACTCGACGTAACTGGATTATTGGCCGTATGCATGAGTTGGGCTATATCACAAAAGCTCAGTATGATGAGGCCGTTAACTCCCCCGTTGGCATTAAGCTATATCAAGAAAAACTCGACGTTAATATGCCGTATTTGGCAGAAATGACACGCGCGACTCTAGTCGAGCGTTACGGTGAGCAGGTAATGCATGGTGGTTGGCGTGTTCGCCTGACTGTTGATAGTAAGGCACAAACCGATGCAGAAGCTGCCGTATTAACAGGCTTAGTAGCTTATGAGCATCGTCATGGCTGGCGCGGCGCAGAGGCAAATGACGAGCCTCTCGAAAACTTTCAGCGCTATAGCAATATGTCTCCTGCCAAAGTCACCAAAGTCAACTCTCGTAGTTTTGAAGCGACATTACAGTCTGGTGAAAGCGTGACGGTCAATTGGCCTGGCATGAGCTGGGCACGCAAATACATCTCTGCCAATCGTATCGGTTACTACCCTAATAATGCTAGCCAAATAGTGAGCAAAAACGATATTGTTCGCGTGATACCTACCGCAAATGGTAATTGGCAGCTAGGGCAAATACCCAAAATACAAGGTAGTCTGGTCTCATTAAATCCAGAAACTGGCGCAGTCAATGCATTAGTAGGCGGTTTTGATTTCAAACATAGTAAATTCAACCGAGCCTTACAAGGATGGCGCCAACCTGGCTCAACCATCAAACCATTGGTCTATACCGCCGCTTTGGAAAAAGGCTATCATCCAGACAGTATTGTTTCAGATCGCCCTATTCAAGTAGGCGACTGGAAACCTAAAAACTCTGATGAACGCTTCTTAGGTGATATTACCTTACGTCGTGGTTTGTATTTATCTCGCAACTTGGTTTCTATCCGTCTTCTGCAAGCCATTGGTATTTCTGATGCGCGCAATCTGTTAGATGAGTTCGGCCTAGATAAAGAAAAACTACCAACAACTTTATCGTTGGCTCTAGGGGCAGGACAAGCAACCCCATTGCAAATGGCAACGGCGTATTCGACCTTTGCTAATGGTGGTCACCGCGTACAACCTTACTTTATTGAGCAAATTTATAACTATAAAAACGAGTTATTATTTCAGGCCAATCCACTTCAGGCTTGCGCCTTATGCTTCAATGAGCAACTTGAAGCGGTTAATAAAAACCTGATAGAAGAATATAACAAATCATTAGAAGACGAAAACAGTACTACTGATAAATCAGCTAATGAGAGCGCAGAGCTAGAAAGTAGTGAAATTGATGAAGGAATCGACCTTACTGTCTATGATGCTGGTCCACAATCAGATCGCCTAAAAGCACCTGTCGTACAATACGTAGCAGCCAAACAAGCACCAAGAATATTAAAGCCTAGAGTAGCATTTGAGATGGCAGATATTTTACGTGATGTGGTGCAGCGTGGTACAGCAGTACGAGCAAAAGCCTTGGGCCGTGATGATATTGGCGGCAAAACCGGTACAACCAACGAAGCCAAAGACGCTTGGTTTGCAGGATTTCATCCTACCAATGCAACGGTTGTATGGATGGGGTTTGATCAGCCAACATCTATGGGTCGCCGAGAGTATGGTGGTGTGGCTGCCCTGCCCGTCTGGATGGACTTCATGAAAGCTCAGCTCAAAGACACGCCAAATCAATGGGTGTCTATCAATAACCGCTCAAAATCTAAAAAGCAGCAGCAGCAAATTATAGAAATGACCGATGATGGTATTATAACTGATGATGACGACATCTCTGATAATAGCGCACCAGCAAAACCGGTCAAGACTCAAACTCAGCAGCGTAAGCCGACCCTACCTGAACCAACTACAGATACTAACAACTCAGCAGCTCAAGCAAATAATAGCCGTAGTAACGATAGCGTGCCGCAAAACCCTTTATCGGTCACACCGGTCCAGCGTATGCCCCCGATGCCAGAATAATCTACCAGTATCTCTAATTACCGATATAAAAAAAGGCTTGTTCAGTCATCACTGAGTAAGCCTTTTTGTAGATACTATACTTCGGATAGACTCATCTTGCTAAAACTCAACCATCCCTGCACGTAGTTGCTCGATCAGCTCTAAAAGCTGATTACGCCATTCTCTTATCGTTGCCTCATCAGGTAACCATTGATTTGACAAAGTAACGACATTCACAATAAGGTCGGGCGCAGATAAATCGTTACTTGGTTTTTCATCCACAACCGTATCTGGTGGTACCGCATAGAGACAACGCTCATAAGCGCGCTCTATGTTTGCAATAAAGCCTTGCTGCTGTAATTGCTGCAAGCGCTGAATCTCAGGAGATACCTGCGTGCGCTCGCTTAGTGCTTGCTCAATATCTGACAAAGTTGGTGCGGTCATATTTAAACTATAAAAATGACCCAGCTCTTGAGTGAATGCCAGCAACGCACCATATAAATGAAAAATAGCAGTTTCGCAATGGGCTTGATATAACTGCTTATCGCTAGTATTGCCTGCTGTTTGGCAGGATAGACGACAAAAATACAGTTTTTGATTGGTACGATCTGCTTGATATTTGGCAACGCGAGTTTTACCTGCCATTTGCGACTTATCCTTCTATAGATAGTAAATTGAGGCTTGTTTTCCAGTGTACTATTTTTTTAGATAATAGCACCATGCCTTTCTCAGTTTTTATACACACAAAAAAGCCAGCGACTTAGGCTGGCTTTTTCTTAAATTGGGAATGAATCAAAATACTCAATACGATTAATTATTTTGATTTAACTCTTGAGCAAAGGCTTCATCAAAGCTTGCAAAGTCTTTGCTGTCAGTGCTTGCAGTCATATCAAACGCTGCATTAAGATCATTGTCTTGTAGCTTCTGATCCGCTTTCTCTTTGCGTGCCTTGTGATAAGCAAGACCCGTACCTGCAGGAATCAAGCGACCAACGACCACGTTTTCTTTCAGACCACGTAGCTCATCCACTTTACCAGTCACAGCAGCCGCAGTTAGTACACGGGTGGTTTCCTGGAAAGAAGCCGCTGAGATAAAGCTTTCAGTTGCCAGACTTGCTTTAGTGATACCTAGTAATTGACGCTCGAACTGTACTGGGAATTTATCTTCCGCTTCTAGTTTCGCATTCAATGCTTTGATATCTGCATACTCGACCTGATCACCTTTGAAGTGGCTTGAATCGCCGCCATCAGTAATCTCAACTTTACGGAGCATCTGACGAATGATAACTTCGATGTGCTTGTCGTTGATTTTTACACCCTGCAAGCGATAAACGTCCTGTACTTCGTTGACGATATAATCAGCAAGTGCAGTCTGACCTTTCAAACGCAAGATATCATGTGGGTTCTGTGGACCATCAGCGATCACTTCACCACGTGCTACCGTCTCGTTTTCAAAGACGTTGATTTGACGCCATTTTGGAATCAGCTCTTCATGTACTTCACCATCTTCATTGGTAATAATGAAGCGGTTCTTACCTTTAGTCTCTTTACCAAAGCTTACGACACCAGTCATTTCTGCCATGATGGCGTGATCTTTTGGACGACGTGCTTCGAATAGATCAGCAACACGTGGTAGACCACCGGTAATATCTTTTGTACCAGAAGACGCTTGTGGTACGCGGCCTAGAATCGAACCGGCTGCTACTTTTTCACCATCGCTCACGCGGATGATGGTTTCAGCTGGTAAGAAGTAAACCACTTCTTTGCCTTCGTCAGTGTTCAAGATAATCGCAGGACGTAAGTCTTTTGCTGAGCTTGAACGGTCACGCGTGGCTAGAATCTCAAATGAGCTCATACCAGTCGCATCGTCAACTTTTACTGTTGCAGTCATACCATCAGTGATGTCACTGAAGCGTGCTGTACCAGCAAATTCTGTGATGATTGGATGCGTGTGCGGATCCCATTTAGCGATAGTTTGACCGCCTTCAACCTGCTCTTCATCTTTCACAAGTACGCTTGAACCATATGGTACTTTATAACGCTCACGCTCACGGCCAAGCTCATCGGTCAATGCGATTTCAGCTGAACGCGATACGATGACTAAGTGACCATCGGTATGCTGTACTGTTTTCATGTTTTCAAAGTGCGCTTGACCAGCATTACGTACAGAGATGCTATTGTCTACAGATGCTGAACTCGCAGCCCCACCTACGTGGAACGTACGCATGGTCAACTGAGTACCTGGCTCACCGATAGACTGAGCGGCCATAACACCAACTGACTCACCAATGTTCACTTTATGACCACGTGCAAGATCACGGCCATAACACTGTGAACAAACACCATGCTCAACATCACAAGTAATAACTGAGCGTACCCAGATATCATCAATCGCGTTGCTATCAAGGACGTTAACCCAATACTCATCAATCAACGTACCAGCTGGAACCAATACTTTATCAGCATCATCGTTATACGTCACATCACGTGCAGTCACACGACCAAGTACTAGCTCACCTAATTTCTCAATGATTTCACCACCTTGGATATGTGGCTTCATGAGTAGGCCTTCTTCAGTACCACAGTCATCACTCGTGATAACCAAATCTTGTGCCACGTCAACCAGACGACGAGTTAGGTAACCCGAGTTAGCTGTTTTTAGTGCTGTATCCGCTAGACCTTTACGTGCACCGTGAGTTGAGATGAAGTACTGTAGTACGGTCAAACCTTCACGGAAGTTCGCCTTAATCGGTGTTTCAATGATTGAGCCATCTGGTTTCGCCATCAAACCACGCATACCGGCCAACTGACGAATCTGTGCTGCACTACCACGAGCACCAGAATCCGACATGATAAAGATCGAGTTGAATGATTTCTGCTCGTCTTCCTCACCTTGCGCATTGATGACTTTATCTGTTGCCAAGTTATCCATCATCGCCTTAGCGACTTTATCATTGGTACGTGACCAGATATCGACTACTTTGTTATAACGCTCACCAGCGGTCACAAAGCCTTGCTCAAACTGATCTTCGATTTCGCGAACTTCGCCTTCTGCCACTTCGATGATTTGCTTTTTCAGTGGTGGAATGACCATATCGTCGATACCGATAGACACACCAGATAGCGTCGCTTGAGCAAAACCAAGATACATCAATTGGTCAGCAAACATAACACTTTCTTTTACGCCAACTTTACGGTAGCAAGAGTTGATCAAACGAGAGATGTTTTTCTTCGTCATCTCTTGGTTACACTCATCAAACGTCATACCTTTAGGCATGATGTTCCAGATAAGTAGACGACCAGCAACCGTATCTTTGATACTGATTTCTTTGGTCTCGTTACCTTCTTCGTCAATTTGCGTCTCAGTAACACGCACTTTGATCTTCGCGTTTACATGTAGGTCGTTTGAACCAATCGCACGTAATGCTTCATTAACGGTAGCAAAAATCATGCTCTCGCCTTTGGCATTGATCGACGAGCGACTGATGTAATATAGACCTAGTACAACATCCTGAGATGGTACGATGATCGGATCACCGTTCGCAGGTGACAAGATGTTGTTGGTAGACATCATCAGCGCACGTGATTCAAGCTGTGCTTCTAGCGTCAATGGCACGTGAACGGCCATTTGGTCACCATCAAAGTCAGCGTTGAATGCAGTACAAACCAGCGGATGCAACTGGATGGCTTTACCTTCGATCAATACTGGCTCAAATGCTTGCAAGCCCAAACGGTGAAGTGTTGGCGCACGGTTAAGAAGCACTGGATGCTCACGGATAACCATGGCCAGCATATCCCACACTTGTGGCTCTTCACGCTCTACCATCTTTTTGGCAGCTTTAATCGTCGTTGCCAAACCATGAGACAATAGTTTGTTATAAGTAAATGGCTTGAATAATTCTAGCGCCATTTTCTTAGGTAGACCACACTGATGCAGACGTAGTGTTGGGCCTACAACGATAACCGAACGACCAGAGTAATCGACACGCTTACCAAGTAAGTTCTGACGGAAACGACCTTGCTTACCTTTGATCATATCTGCCAAAGATTTCAATGGACGCTTGTTACTACCAGTGATGGCACGACCGCGACGACCGTTATCAAGTAACGCATCTACTGACTCTTGCAACATACGCTTTTCGTTACGTACGATGATATCAGGTGCGCTCAGCTCAAGAAGACGCTTAAGACGGTTGTTACGGTTGATCACACGGCGATATAGATCGTTTAGATCTGACGTCGCAAAACGGCCGCCTTCTAGCGGTACTAGAGGACGCAAATCTGGTGGTAGTACTGGCAAGATGTTCATTACCATCCACTCAGGCTTGTTATTAGAATCACGGAATGCTTCTAATAATTTAAGACGCTTAGACATTTTCTTAAGCTTAGTCTCAGAACCTGTTTGCGGAATCGCTTCACGCAGCTCATCAATCTCAAGATCCATATCGATATCTTTCAATAGATCTTGGACAGCCTCAGCACCCATCTTGGCAGTGAATTCATCACCAAACTCTTCAAGCGCTTTGTAATAATCTTCATCATCAAGCAACTGATACTTCTCTAAAGAAGTCAGACCAGGCTCAGTCACGATGTAGCTTTCAAAATATAGAACGCGCTCGATATCACGTAGCGTCATGTCTAACAATAGACCGATGCGGCTTGGTAATGATTTTAGGAACCAAATATGCGCAACTGGACTGGCTAGGTCGATATGACCCATGCGATCACGACGGACTTTCGCAGTGGTAACTTCAACACCACATTTTTCGCAGATAACACCTTGGAACTTACGGCGCTTATATTTACCACATAGACATTCGAAATCTTTTACTGGACCAAAGATTTTGGCACAAAAAAGACCGTCACGCTCAGGCTTGAACGTGCGATAGTTGATGGTTTCAGGTTTTTTTACTTCGCCATGTGACCATGACTTAATGACGTCAGGTGAGGCTAAAGTAATTTGAATGCTATCAAACTCTGTATTACCGTTGCCGGTAGGGCTTTGCATGATATCGAGTAAATCTTTCAAGTTGCTTCTCCGTTATCTTTATAATCATCTGACAGCGTACCATTGACGCAGATAAGATGAATGAAGGCAATGAATAGGGTTGAGACAAATCACTAAAAGCAGCAGCAATAAAGCAGACTGCCTTTAGTGGACAACTAAGTTAAACAACGGGCTAGTTGCTTTGTTTTAACTCAATATTAATACCCAGTGATTTGATTTCTTTGGTCAGTACGTTGAACGACTCAGGCATGCCTGGATCCATATACTGCTCACCATCAACGATGTTTTTGTACATACGAGTACGGCCTTCAACGTCATCCGACTTCACCGTTAGCATTTCTTGCAACGTGTAAGTCGCGCCGTATGCTTCTAGTGCCCATACTTCCATCTCACCGAAGCGCTGACCACCAAACTGAGCTTTACCGCCGAGTGGCTGCTGCGTCACTAGAGAATAAGAACCCGTTGAACGCGCATGCATTTTGTCATCAACCAAATGGTTAAGCTTGAGCATGTACATGTAGCCGACAGTTACTTTACGGTCAAACTTCTGACCCGTACGACCATCATATAATGTCTGCTGACCATCGCGATCCATACCAGCAAGCTCGAGCAAGTCTTTAACTTGGCTTTCTCTTGCGCCATCAAATACTGCTGTGCCCATCGGTACACCGCCACGTAAGTTGTCTGCTAGCGCCATGATGTCATCATCACTTAAGCTATCAAGATCAACTTGTTCGCCACCGACTTGGTTATAGATTTGATCCAAGAAGTCACGTAGCTCTTTGATCGCTGCTTGAGATTTGAGCATACCATCAATCTTCTCGCCCAATCCTTTCGCTGCCATACCCAAATGCGTCTCTAGAACCTGACCGATGTTCATACGAGATGGTACACCAAGTGGGTTCAACACGATGTCAACGGTATTACCATTTTCATCATAAGGCATGTCTTCAACTGGCATGATGCGCGATACCACACCTTTGTTACCATGACGACCGGCCATCTTATCACCAGGCTGAATACGACGCTTAACCGCTAGATATACTTTAACGATTTTTTGTACGCCATGTTGTAAGTCATCACCAGCAGTCAATTTGCGTTTTTTCTCAGCAAACTTCACATCGATGTCTTTCTGCTTATCAACCAAGTAATCAGCGATTTGCGTTAGACGCTCAGAGATTTCTTCTTCTACTGGTTGAATATCAAGCAAGGTCTCAAGGCTCATATCTTTCATATCAGCCAATGCCATAACCGTACCAGCTTTTAGACCAGCACCACCGCTGACTTTTTGGCCATCTAATAGATTACCAATACGACCACGTGCCGCTTCTTCGAAGATACGTAGCTCTTCTTTTAAATCTTTGCGATAGCTATCAAGCTGCGATTTTTCAATCGCTCTTGCGCGTGCGTCTTTTTCAACGCCATCACGGGTGAAGACCTGTACATCAATAACCGTACCTTTACTTGAAGTCGGTACGCGTAGTGAAGTGTCTTTCACATCAGCCGCTTTTTCGCCAAAGATAGCCCGTAGTAGTTTCTCTTCTGGCGTTAGTTGCGTTTCACCTTTTGGCGTCACTTTACCAACTAGAATATCACCAGCATCAACTTCAGCACCGATATAGACGATACCTGCTTCATCAAGACTTGATAGTGCTGCTTCACCAACGTTTGGAATATCAGCAGTGATCTCTTCTGTACCTAGCTTGGTATCACGAGCCACACAAGTTAGTTCTTGGATATGAATCGTAGTGAAACGATCTTCTTTAACTACTTTTTCAGATAACAAGATTGAATCTTCGAAGTTGTAACCATTCCACGGCATAAATGCGATGCGGATGTTCTGGCCCAGTGCTAGCTCACCAAGATCCGTTGATGGACCATCAGCCAAGATATCACCCAGAGCAATCTCGTCACCTTGGTTAACAATGATACGTTGGTTGATACAAGTGTTTTGGTTAGAGCGCGTGTATTTGATCAAGTTATAGATATCGATACCCGCTTCACCAGCAGTCATCTCGTCTTCGTTTACACGAACAACGATACGTGATGCATCAACATCTTCAATCACACCGCCACGCTTAGCGATCACACAAACACCAGAGTCACGAGCAACGTGACGCTCCATACCAGTACCTACTAACGGCTTATCAGCACGTAGGGTAGGAACAGCCTGACGCTGCATGTTCGAGCCCATCAAGGCACGGTTAGCATCATCATGCTCTAGGAACGGAATCAGACCTGCTGCAACCGATACTACCTGACTTGGTGATACATCCATATGCGTTACTTTTTCTGGCGGCATACGAACAAATTCACCATAGCTACGTACACTGACCATCTCGTCAGATAACGCGCCATCTTCAGTCATCGGAGAATCAGCCTGTGCAATGACGGTGCCGACTTCTTCGATTGCTGATAAATACTCAATAACGTCTGTTACTTTACCATCAACCACACGGCGATAAGGCGTTTCTAAGAAGCCAAAGCTGTTGGTTTTAGCAAAGGTCGCTAGTGAGTTGATCAGACCAATGTTTGGACCTTCAGGAGTCTCAATCGGACATACACGGCCATAATGCGTATCATGTACGTCACGTACTTCAAAGCCTGCACGTTCACGAGTTAGACCACCAGGTCCTAACGCTGATACACGGCGCTTATGGGTAACTTCAGACAACGGGTTGTTCTGATCCATAAACTGTGACAACTGGCTTGAACCAAAGAATTCTTTAACCGCAGCCGCTACTGGCTTAGAGTTAATCAAATCTTGTGGTGACAAGTTGTCTGATTCTGCTGAGCTCAAACGCTCTTTAACCGCACGCTCGACACGCACTAGACCAACACGGAATTGGTTTTCTGCCATCTCGCCCACTGAACGAATACGGCGGTTACCCAAATGGTCAATATCATCGACATCGCCGCGACCGTTACGAATCTCGATAAGTTCTTTTAGAACGTTAACGATATCATCGTTGGTCAATACACTGCGTTCGCGCTGCACGTCTGGGTCATCGGTGTTTTCAAATGGCAGACCAAGGCGACGGTTGAACTTCATACGACCGACGTTGGATAGGTCATAACGATCTGCGTTGAAGAACATGCTCTCAAACAGTTTCTCAGCAGTTTCAACCGTTGGTGGCTCACCTGGACGCATAACTTTATAGATTTCGATCAATGCTTCTTCACGGCTTGAGGTACTATCAGCACGTAGCGTATCGGCAATATAACTACCTTGGTCGATATCGTTAGTGAACAGAATACTGAACTCTTTGATGGCACCACTGGCTTCAAATGAGTTCAATTTCACCAATAACTCGTGGTCAATTGGCGTATTTGCTTTAGCGATGATTTCATCATTAACAACGATGTCTTCAGCTAAGATACGCTCATATAGATACTCATCAGGCACAGCAATTTTCGTCATACCTGCTTCTTCAAGCTGACGGATACGGCGTGCGTTGATACGTTTGCCCTGCTCTACAATAACGTCACCTTCAGGTGATACGATATCAAACTGAGCCATCTCGCCACGTAGACGATCAGCAACTAGATCAATCTCGAACGTCTCTTCAGCTTTATAAACAGCCACTTTATCAAAGAACAAATCTAGAATTTCAGATGTGGTCAGACCAAGTGCACGTAAGATGATAGAAGCCAATAGTTTACGGCGACGGTCAATACGAGCAAAGACCAAGTCCTTTGCATCAAATTCAAAGTCTAACCATGAACCACGGTAAGGGATGATACGTGCGTTATAAAGCACTTTACCACTTGAATGCGACTTACCTTTATCATGGTCAAAGAACACACCAGGTGAACGATGTAGCTGAGATACGATAACACGCTCAGTACCATTAATGATAAAAGTACCGTTAGCTGTCATCAAAGGCATCTCGCCCATGTAAACGCTTTGCTCACGGATATCTTTGATAGCAGCTTTGCTATCTTTGTCTTTACTGTCTTTGTCTTTGATGATCAAACGGATTTTGACACGCATTGGCGCCGCAAACGTTGAACCACGTAAGATACACTCACGCTCATCAAATTCAGGCGTGCCTAAATAGTACTCAACAAATTGCAACTCGGCGTTACCAGAGTGACTCTCAATTGGGAAAATAGAGGAATACGCAGCTTGCAAACCAGTATTCTCACGAGCTTTTGGCTTTTTGTGCTCTTGCAAAAATTGCTCATAAGAATCTACTTGAATAGACAGTAAATAGGGAACGTCCATTACAGTGGGCAATTCAGCAAAACTTTTGCGAATACGCTTTTTTTCAGTATAAGAATATGCCATCGAGAGTCCTTACAGTAAACGTGGAAACAAATTAAAAGCGTGGCCAGTATGCATAAATACGATGCAAACATGGCGACGTAAACGATAATATAAAACGGGTTTTCGTGTTCAGTTCATGTCTTTTCTGTCAATTACTACTTTACTCATCAGTGCTTACCTAGCACACTTCACTTAATCTCGTCGTTGCTTGCTAAATTCATGGTAAGTGAATCAATCTATATGACTGTTGCAACCAAAAAATTCAATATTATATAATCTATAATGCATTGCCTATGAGGCTTAATTTACAAATACATTGCTGGAAAATAACGTCTATTAAGATTGCATATAAACCACTTGCCATCTAGACTGCTTATTTTACCGAACTATGTTCCCTACACATACAAACTGTCTATAAGACTAAATATCGACAGTCATGCCACACTAAGTAGGCAACTTATGATCAACAGCTTTTTCAGAATACCGCTTTTTTCAGGATTAATAATCGGGGTAACTATAACTTTAAGAATCAGTATAAACTATAGTGTTGATAGGAAAGCATGCAGACACAAAAAAATGCCAAACATCTACAGACGTTTAGCTGATATTAACTGATTTTAAAAAATGGTATGTGTACTTGCATGTATATCGTCTGTCCTTTTGATGGGTATCCACCGTTAATGCATACGTATGTTGGCAGACACAAAAGGTCAAGCTACGAATTATAATAAAAAAAAGCTGGCAATGCAAGGCATTACCAGCTTTTTTTCTGTACAGCGTTAAACTTATTTTAGTTCAACAGTTGCACCAGCTTCTTCAAGTTTCTTTTTCAACTCTTCAGCTTCAGCTTTAGATGCGCCTTCTTTGATTGGAGCTGGAGCGCTTTCAACCAAATCTTTCGCTTCTTTTAGGCCAAGACCAGTTGCTTCACGTACGGCTTTAATTACGCCAACTTTCTTCTCGCCAAAGCTAGCAAGAACTACGTCAAACTCGTCTTTTTCTTCAGCAGCAGCAGCAGCAGGACCAGCAGCAGCAGGTGCAGCAGCAACAGCAGCTGTTACGCCGAATTTTTCTTCCATGTCGCTGATTAACTCAACGATATCCATTACTGACATTTCAGCGATTGCATTTAACACGTCATCTTTAGATAGTGCCATGAGAACTCTCCGTTATCTGATAAAAATTAATTGATTCTAATATCGCTTTGATTGATTGCCGAATGTGGCAATAAAATTCAACCAAAATTAGCGATGTTAAAGTTACGTTAAAACAAGCAATTAAGCAGCTTCTTTTGCGTCTTTGATTGCCGCTACAGTGCGAACGAACTTGCCAGGAACAGCGTTCATAGTCTGGACAAGCTTGGTCACTGGTGCATTCATAGTAGCCATCAAGATAGAGATTGCTTCGTCGCGAGTTGGTAGCTTCGATACGCGCTCTAGCTCTTCTGGACCATAAACTTCACCACCGACTGATACTAATTTGGTCTCTAAAGCTTTGTTATCTTTGCTAAAGTCGAAAACGACTCGTGCTGCAGATCCCAAATCTTCCATAGAGAAAGCCAAAAGTAGTGGACCAGTCATACGGTCTGACATGCTCTCAAACTTAGTGCCTTCAAAAGCGCGTTTTGCTAGTGTATTTTTTACCACTTTCAAAACAACACCTTTATCACGAGCTTGTTCGCGAAGCTGAGTAAGCTTAGCAACACCAATTCCGTGATACTCGGCAGCTACTGCTGAGTAAGCATTAGCAGCAACTTCAGACACTTCAGCCACAACTTGTTGTTTTTGCTCTAGCGTTAATGCCATAAGTTGACTCCTTTAATCTTATCAATCTGCTTATCATAAAAGCGCTAAAAATCGAAATTTTCGCAGGCTTAAATTTTAAGCTGGGACTGACTTGATACGACACATTACCAGCGGATTCAATTAATGAAAAAAGCATCTACTGGTAACGACTGATTACGGCACCGTTATCAGAATGACGTTGAGTAATAGTTTGAAGGTTATATAAATAACCTTACCGCCCTATTCGCTCGTGTCTTAAACTGTGTGGGCCACCGTCTGCGTAGGACAACTAAGATTTTCATCTGTCGTCGATTAACAAAAGTGACTCAGTATCATATTTAACCATTCGAAAATTGCTATCTATGACGCTAAACCACTCTCTACCTACGGTCTTAGACAGCGTAGCAAATACTACGCTGACCTAATTTTTAAATATAGTGTGTGCTCATCATTCAAAATACTTGAAGTTCAAGTACTCAAAAATAGAGACTTTAATTATTTTGCAGTACGATAAGGAACAGCGTCGATCGTTAGACCAGGGCCCATCGTGCTAGACAAGGTAATTTTCTTAATGAAAGTACCTTTAGAAGTAGCAGGCTTAGCACGCTTTAGATCAGAAAGAATCGCTTGCGCGTTTTGCTCGATTTGATCAGCAGTGAAACCAACTTGGCCGATAGTTGCATGGATGATACCAGCTTTATCAACACGGTACTGTGCTTGACCTGCTTTCGCGTTAGTCACAGCTTCAGCAACGTTTGGCGTTACCGTACCAACTTTTGGGTTAGGCATTAGGCCACGTGGACCTAGGATTGTACCTAACTGACCAACAACACGCATAGCATCTGGAGCTGCGATAACAACATCAAAGTCCATGTTACCGGCTTTGATTTCTTCTGCTAGGTCTTCAAAACCAACGATGTCTGCACCAGCTTCTTTAGCGGCTTCAGCAGCAGCGCCTTGAGCAAATACAGCAACACGTTTGGTTTTACCAGTACCAGCAGGTAGGTTAGTTGCACCACGAACCACTTGATCAGATTTACGTGGGTCAACACCCAAGTTTACTGCGATATCAATAGACTCTTTGAATTTTAGCGCTGGCAAATCGTTTAGGATTTGAACCGCTTCTTCAATAGTGTACTGTTTTTCGTTATCAATACGGCTTTGAATTTCTTTTTGACGTTTGGTTAGCTTAGACATTATACACCCTCCACGGTAATACCCATTGAACGTGCAGTACCAGCGATGGTACGAACAGCAGCGTCAAGATCAGCTGCAGTTAAGTCTGCATTCTTAGTCTTAACGATTTCTTCTAGTTGTGCACGGTCAACTTTACCAACTTTAGCAGTGTTCGGTGTACCTGAACCTTTAGCAATACCAGCAGCTTTACGTAGTAAGTACGCAGCTGGTGGTGACTTCATGATGAAGGTAAAAGATTTGTCGCTGTATACCGTGATCTCAGTTGGGATCGGTAGACCTGGCTCTTGGCCTGAGGTCGCAGCGTTAAATTCTTTACAGAACGCCATAATGTTCACGCCTTTTTGACCCAAAGCTGGACCAATAGGTGGTGAAGGATTTGCTTTGCCTGCAGGCACTTGCAGTTTGATGTAACCATCAATCTTCTTAGCCATGATACTCTCCTAAATGGGTGATAGCGCCAAATCAATGTGGTATATACCTAATTGACTAACAGCTCCCCGGTTGATGAACTTTTTGCTGATTTAGTCTAGTTTTTCAACTTTACTAAACTCAAGCTCAACCTGTGTAGGTCGATTAAATACGTTTACCGTTAGATGTAGTTTAGACTTCTCATAATCCACTTTTTCTACCAACCCTTTAAAGTCAGTGAATGGACCATCAATAACCAACAATTCTTCGCCTGGCTCAAATAGTGTTTTAGGACGTGGGTCAGTTTCAGTCTGGTTCAAACGGTTTAAGATACGATCAGCTTCTACTTGCGTAATTGGCGCAGGCATCTCAGGCGTACCACCGATAAAGCCCATAATACGCGGACAGTCTTTTACGATGTGCCAAGTATTGTCGTTCATTTCCATCTGGATCAATACATATCCAGGAAAGAACTTACGCTCACTCTTACGTTTTTTGCCGTCTTTCATTTCGACGACTTCTTCAGTAGGCACCAATACATCACCGAACGACTCAGTAAAGTCACTACGGTTAATACGATCAGTTAATGAACGTTGTACTTGTTTTTCATATCCTGAAAACGCTTGGACAATATACCAACGCATATCACGCTCCTGATCATTATAAATAAGTTGTTAAAAGTAAATATCTCGCCAATAATCACTAATACGTGCTATTAACCGATAAAGATACCAACAAACCAATTAAAAAAGTTATCCAATAACCAAATAAAGAACCCAGCAATCGCAATCACAACAATAACTTGCCATGTGTATTGAAAGGTTTCGTCTTTACCTGGCCATGTTACTCGGCGAAGCTCAACACCTGCGTCTCTTAATAATATTTTAAAAGCACGGCCTTGATGCGTCATTGCCAAGCAAATTAATGCAAATACAATAAGTGCGACAATGATACCAATACGTACCCAGACGTCGTTGGCTGGTTGCCAATAGCCTGGTAAATATTGATTAACTAGAGTCGCACCGATCAAAACAATTGCGGCAAGTAGCCACAAAATCAAATCTTTGATTGAGCCAGTCTTAGCAACTTCAACAGCAGAAGTACCGTTCGCTGAGATGTGCTTATCTTTAGACAGCATTCCACCAGCAACCGCCTTGGCATCAGATAACTTAGTCTCGAGGTTATCTTGATTATTGCTCATAAAGAACTCGCTTCGGAGATGGTGGGGTACAACAAAGATGAGATAAGAAGATGGCAGGCGATGTAGGACTCGAACCTACAACCCTCGGTTTTGGAGACCGATGCTCTACCAATTGAGCCAATCGCCTATGGGTGTAAAGGACAGCATTATACAATATTTAGCATAGAATGCAAGCCTTTGGCGGTAAAATTGTTAATTTTTACCTGATATTGCATTTACCAAAAGTCACTATATTAATCATAGGCTTTCTCACTATGGTTTAGATTAACCATACACGTTAAATGCAGCGCTAATATAGCAAGCTATGCGCCAAATTACAATACAGTATATTATAAATAAATGGCCAGTATCAAAAGAACCATTTTACCAAAGCTTAGATCTAATTGTGCAAACACCTCTATTTCAACACCCAAAAAAAAGCCACCCTAGATAGGATGGCTCTTTTATGACTAATTCATAAGCTCATTGCTGAGACTGATTGATTAGTTCAATACGTTAGCAACAACACCAGCGCCTACAGTACGGCCGCCTTCACGAATTGCGAAGCGAAGACCTTTGTCCATAGCGATTGGGTGGATAAGCTCTACGCCCATCTCAACGTTGTCACCAGGCATGACCATTTCAGTACCGTCTTGTAATTGGATTGCGCCAGTTACGTCAGTGGTACGGAAGTAGAACTGTGGACGATAGCCGTTTAGGAATGGTGTGTGACGACCACCCTCTTCTTTTGACAGTACGTATACTTCTGCGTCAAATTTGGTGTGAGGCGTGATTGAACCTGGCTTAGCTAGTACTTGGCCACGTTGTACGTCTTCACGCTTAGTACCACGTAGTAGTACGCCACAGTTTTCGCCTGCACGACCTTCGTCAAGCAGTTTACGGAACATCTCTACACCAGTACAGGTGGTTTTTTGAGTGTCACGGATACCAACGATTTCGATTTCGTCACCAACTTTTACGATACCAGATTCAACACGGCCGGTTACTACGGTACCACGACCTGAGATTGAGAATACGTCTTCGATTGGCATTAGGAATGCTTTGTCAACGTCACGCTCTGGCTCTGGGATGTAGGTGTCTAGTACGCCTAGTAGTTCTACAACGGCTGGTTGGCCGTATTTTTCTTGTGAGCCTTTTAGGGCTTCAGTAGCAGAACCGTGGATGATTGGGGTGTCATCACCTGGGAAGTCATAGTCGTTCAATAGTTCGCGAACTTCCATTTCTACTAGCTCAAGTAGTTCTTCGTCATCTACCATGTCACATTTGTTCATGAATACGATGATGTATGGTACGCCAACCTGACGTGACAACAAGATGTGCTCACGAGTCTGTGGCATAGGGCCGTCAGTTGCTGATACAACTAGGATTGCGCCGTCCATCTGGGCTGCACCGGTGATCATGTTTTTAACATAATCGGCGTGACCTGGGCAATCTACGTGTGCATAGTGACGGCTGTCTGTGTCATATTCTACGTGTGAGGTGTTGATGGTGATACCACGTGCTTTTTCTTCTGGTGCTGAGTCAATAGACGCGTAGTCTTTGGCTTCGCCACCAGAGGTGATTGCAGCTACGGTTGCGATTGCAGCGGTAAGGGTGGTTTTACCATGGTCAACGTGTCCGATGGTACCGACGTTGACGTGTGGCTTGCTACGTTCAAACTTGGCCTTTGCCATGGGTATTTCCTCTTTTTTTTGGTTCCAAGGCTTAATTCATATAAATATGACAATTAAGACAATCTTGGTCACCTTAAGATAATTGTTAAAAGGTCGCACATACTAATGTGCAGATATTATAAGAAAATTGCGACCAATAACAAGTCTTTTAACAAGTTATTGGCCTATTCTTTAGTGACAATACACAGAGATACTCTATATTGCCACCTTCAGTAAGTTTTATTTACTCGTCATCATCTTTAGAATTGAACTTAGAGATGATTTCAGCAGCAACTGATTTTGGAATTTCAGCGTACTTTTGGAATTCCATTGAGTAAGTTGCACGGCCTTGTGACATAGAGCGCATTTGAGTGGCATAGCCAAACATTTCCGCTAATGGTACTTCAGCACGAATCTGTTTAGTACCGCCAGGTAAATCTTCCATACCCTGTACCAAACCACGACGACGGTTAAGATCGCCCATGATATCGCCCATGTAGTCTTCAGGTGTTTCAACTTCTACTTTCATGACTGGCTCAAGTAGTGCTGGGTCAGCAGCTAGGAAACCTTTTCTGAAGGCCATAGAACCGGCCATTTTGAACGACAATTCATCAGAATCGACGTCATGGTAAGAACCATCATACAAGGTGGCTTTTACGCCAACAACTGGGTAGCCAGCAAGTACGCCGTTTTTCATGCGCTCTTGGATACCTTTATCAACAGCACCGTGGAATTCTTTTGGTACCGTACCACCAACAACTTCTTCAGCGAATTCATATTCAGTGTCGCCAGCTGGATCAAGTGGCTCAAGACGTAGCCAAACGTGACCAAACTTACCACGACCACCAGTCTGACGTACGAATTTACCTTCTTGTTCAACCGTGTTACGAATCGTCTCACGATAAGCAACCTGCGGCGCACCGATGTTGGCTTCAACGTTAAACTCACGCTTCATACGGTCAACAAGAATCTCTAGATGTAGCTCACCCATACCACTGATGATCGTCTGACCAGACTCTTCGTCAGTGTGTACACGGAACGATGGATCTTCTTTTGCCAAACGGCCAAGAGCGATAGACATTTTTTCTTGGTCAGCTTTGGTTTTTGGCTCGACAGCTAGAGAGATAACTGGATCTGGGAACTCCATACGCTCAAGCGTGATCACATTGTCTTCGTCACATAGTGTATCACCAGTAGTCACATCTTTCATGCCGACTAAAGCTGCGATATCACCAGTACGAATTTCTGCAAGCTCTTCTTGAGAGTTTGCCATCATCTGTACGATACGACCAACACGCTCACGCTTCATTTTAACTGGGTTATAAACACTGCTACCCTGCTTCATGACACCAGAATAAACACGTACGAAGGTTAAGTTACCAACGAACTTGTCGTTCATGATTTTGAACGCTAGTGCTGAGAAAGGTGCTTCATCTGATGCTTCACGGCTGCCTTCGCTTTCGTCTTTGTCATCAAGAATACCTTTAATAGCAGGTACGTCAATTGGTGCTGGTAGATACTGGATAACCGCATCTAGCATCTTTTGTACACCTTTGTTTTTAAAGGCAGTACCACAAAGAAGTGGGATGATTTCGTTATCGATAGTCAACTGACGAATAGCACTGTGGATCTGGTCTACAGTCAATTCACCGTTTTCTAGATATTCGTTCATCAACTCTTCGTTGGCTTCAGCAGCGCTTTCTACAAGATATTCACGGTATTCTGCTGCTTTGTCTTGTAGTTCAGTTGGGATATCACGCTCATCATACTGCATACCTTGAGACGCTTCGTCCCAATAGATAGCTTTCATGGTCACTAGATCAACAACGCCTTCGAAGTCATCTTCTTTCCCAATTGGAATAACCAATGGTACTGGCTTGCCGCCAAGACGGGTTTTGATCTGTTCGATCACACGATAGAAATCAGCACCAACACGGTCCATTTTATTTACAAACGCAAGACGTGGTACTTTGTATTTGTTCGCCTGACGCCATACGGTCTCAGACTGTGGCTGAACGCCGCCTACTGCACAGTAAACCATGCAAGCGCCATCAAGTACACGCATAGAACGTTCAACTTCGATCGTGAAGTCAACGTGACCTGGGGTATCGATGATGTTAATGCGGTGTTCGTCAAACTGTTTAGCCATACCTGACCAAAAACAAGTTGTTGCTGCTGAGGTAATAGTAATACCACGCTCTTGTTCTTGCTCCATCCAGTCCATAGTGGCTGCGCCATCATGTACTTCGCCAATTTTGTGGCTAACACCGGTATAGAATAAAACACGCTCAGTAGTGGTCGTTTTACCAGCATCGATGTGCGCTGAAATACCAATATTGCGATAGCGTTTTAGGGGAGTTTTACGAGCCATAGTGTTTTCCTAGGAAAAGTCGTGTATATAATAATGTATTGTGTCTCTACCTCATACTCTATGACAAAGCGTTCAGCTTCGTAATATTACTTACTGATTATTGAGCCTAATACGGACAAAAAAAGAGCAAATACTAAGAATAGTGTGGCATCAAATTTGGGATGTTCTCTAATGAAAGGATGAAAGTCATACTTGTTAAGAGAGACATCTGGATAGATGTCCGCCACCCCAGTCATTAATAAATAACATTTATATATGACCGAATGATGATGGCGGCAATCAATAGAATAAACAACAATGTAAGATTAATGAGTATGAGCCACTAATCTCAAGCTACTGTTAAAAAGTAGCTTAGAAACGGTAATGAGAGAATGCTTTGTTAGCATCTGCCATGCGGTGAACTTCATCACGCTTTTTCATAGCAGCGCCTTTGCCATCAGCAGCATCATTCAATTCGCCAGCTAAACGCAAAGCCATTGATTTTTCAGAACGCTTAGCAGCAGCTTCAGCTAACCAACGCATAGCCAAGGCAGTACGACGGGAGGGGCGTACTTCCATTGGTACTTGATAGGTTGCACCGCCAACGCGGCGAGCTTTTACTTCTACCATTGGGCGTACGTTTTCAAGCACTTCTTCGAAGAAAGATACTGGATCTTCAACTTTACGCTTCTCACTTACTGTCTCAAGTGCACCGTAAACGATACGCTCAGCAGTAGATTTTTTACCATCACTCATTACATGGTTGATGAATTTTGCAACAGTTTGGCTACCAAATTTAGGATCCGGTAGGATCTCACGGGCAGCAACGACGCGACGTCTTGGCATAATAAATTTCCTTATCTTCAGGAGTGTCTAACATTCACAACATCGACTACTATCATTAAGATATAGCAGTGAGTTATCAGTTAGCCTTACTGCATGGTGGTATGTTTTAGAAGCAAATTACTGATATGATAATAATATTACTGCTGACACCGAACCCATGCACAGTTATTGGGTAGTGCAGAAAGCTTATTTAATAACGTTTAGTTATTAAACCTTAGGCTTCTTAGCACCGTACTTAGAGCGACCTTGCTTACGGTCTTTAACGCCTGCGCAATCTAATGCACCGCGAACAGTGTGATAACGTACACCTGGTAGATCTTTTACACGACCACCACGGATTAGAACAACACTGTGCTCTTGTAGGTTATGACCTTCGCCACCGATGTAGCTTGATACTTCATAGCCTGAAGTCAAACGTACACGACATACTTTACGCATGGCAGAGTTAGGTTTTTTTGGCGTGGTAGTATATACACGAGTACATACACCGCGACGCTGTGGGCACGCTTCCAACGCAGGAACTTTTGACTTTTCCTTGATGGTTTTGCGACCTTTACGAATCAATTGGTTAGTTGTTGCCATAAGGCATCCTTCTCCCGTTTGGTATAAAACAAAAAAATGGGCCAATGCACCATCTATCTGACAGTAATTGCAGATTTCGGGGCACCCATTTTTAGGACAGTGTATTATAAAGAGTTGTTGCTGCTATTTCAACCACTTATGAATGGTTTTGCTTTACAACATTTGATAGATATGCATTCAACCTCGCATTGTATCACTTTATAACTTTTTCGCCGAAAAATAGCGTGATAAATAAAGTAAACAAGACAAGCTCAAGCATCATTAAGAAGAGATATTCGAATATAAATGCTACTTGATAGTAACTAAGTGGTGGTATTTATCCTAATTTTCAAGTCACTCTACTCAATCAGACCAAGATAAATACCATTGTGCTTATTAATATACAACCCAACTAGCAAATAATATGTCTATTACTTGGCTTTTTTATCAGACGTTTGCTTGTCTGAGTCTTTTTTGCTGCTGGTTTCTTCTGTATCGCTATTTTCTTCTGTCTTTTCTGTGTCTTTCTGCGCATCGTTATTGCTAGATTTTTTTACTTCAGCCTCGCTACTACTGTCATCAGTAATGGCACGATTGGCAAGTTTTGCCTCTGGCGCGAAAGTCGCTTGAGCAACGCCAATCACTTCATCAATCAACTGACTGTTGTAATGTACGCCGATAGCTACTGCTGTAACGGGAATGAAACGGCGAACCCATAATAGGTTTATTTTATCCAAATCGATCCCTACTTGGCTAGCAATACTGTCTATTTGCTCAGCATAGTAGTTTACGTTTTGATTTTTTAGACCCAAGTTCTTGAGTTCGCTATGCAACCCGCGGCTCTGAGCATTATCAAGTAAACCTTTACCGATACCCATACCTGCTAGCAATGCTTGTTTTTCTTGCATTTTGCTTAGGTCTGCATTCGAGAGCAATTCGTATGCCATTTTCACACCTTGTTTACCTGTGAGCGGCTTATTGTATATAGCTGCAATTTGGTAGACAGTACGTAGAGATACCAATAATAGCCATAAGGTATCAGCAAGTAGACCTGGCAACCCTGCTAGACCCGTCAGGCCGCCCATTGCCGCAAGTGCTCGGTTCTGGTTAGCGATGTCAGTTGCAAGTGCATAACGCTCTTCATCATCTAAAGTAGCAATATTGGCAAAGCGATGCTCGTTCGGTAAGTCTAATTGACTCCAGTTTGATGCAAGCTTCGCAACTTGAGCAAACGCGCTATCTACTGTCGATTGGAAAAAGCTATTTGGCACGACTTTTTTGGCATATTTACCATAAGTAGCAAAACGTGGGCCCAACAGTTGCTGCGTAGCCTTTAAGGTTTGCTCACGAAATAAATCTTGTTGATAATCCTCATCGCCTAGATCTACCGCTTTATATTGGCGCGGTTTGCCTGTTTTGGCATTCACGCTATCAATCATGGAGCCTACGCGCTCTAGGTTGTTGCGTGTAAAAGAGCCAATAGTATTGATACTTTTTGAAAGAGTACTACGCTTTGCCATCGTGATGTCCTTAATATGATGATTGGTTTTATTCTAATATTAGTAATCTTAAGCAATTATTTTAGTCAATCGCTATAGTCTTTGTCAGTGCGAACAATGTTATCGCTATCACAAATTTTGTATCTAAAAGTATAACTTAATTTTTGTCTGACTTAACCATAGCCTTTAGCTCACCCATATTGTTTTTCATAAACAGTAAAGCAACTGCTTAAAAAAAGGGCTTTATAGCCACTCACCTTCTTACTATCTTGTAGCGATAGAGGCTATTTCGCCATTATTTTACACTTGTCCAAAGATTTTCAACGCTTGATACGTTATCATGTGCCGTAAGTTAGAGCATAATTGTACACTGAATTGATATCGTCTTTAATAGGCTGTAGTTATCTTAATTCATGCTATCGTTATCTACATAGACTATTTTTTCACTATAATGCTCAAATTCATTCATCGTTAAACCTCATATATAGATTTACAACGATTATTGCCTGTCAATAGCGGCAAATCGTTACTTACAAGGAATAGAATATGCGTCGCGTCGTTATCACTGGAGCAGGGATTGTCTCTTGTATCGGACATGATCTAGCCACGGTCACTACTGCTCTTAAAGAAGGAAAGTCTGGTATTACGTTTAATGATTCTTATGCTGAGCACGAGTTCAAATCACACGTGAGCGGCAGTATTAATCAATCAGAACTGGATACTAGTGGTATCGATCGTAAGCTCAAACGCTTTTTTAGTGATGCCAGTCTGTATGCTTATGTCAGTGCACTAAACGCCATCGAACATTCAGGACTGTCACTTGACACCATCAATAACAATCCACGCGTGGGTGTCGTCGCCAGCTCAGGCGGTGCGTCAACAGAAAACATCGTGAACGCTGTGGATGCCATGCGTGAAAAAGGCCTACGCGGTGTCGGTGCGATGGCGGTACCTAAAACCATGGGCAGCTCAGTATCAGCAGCCCTAGCCACTGGTCTAAAAATCCAAGGTGTCTCCTACTCGCTTGCCTCTGCTTGCGCGACCTCGACTCATTGTATCGGTCATGCCGCTGAGCTTATCCAATTGGGTAAAGCTGATGTAATATTGGCTGGTGGTAGTGAAGCTGAGCATTGGACACAGTCTTGTATGTTTGATGCGATGGGTGCAGTGAGCACTCAATATAACGACACGCCAACACTCGCTTCAAGAGCTTATGACAAAGATCGCGACGGTTTTGTGATTGCTGCTGGTGGCGCAATGGTTGTGGTAGAAAGCTTAGAGCACGCACAAGCACGTGGCGCCAATATCTTGGCTGAAATCGTGGGTTATGGTGCTACCTCTGATGGTGCTGAGATGGTTGCGCCAAGTGGTGAAGGCGCTGTACGCTGTATGCAACAGGCCTTAGCTGAAGCTGGCCTAGAAAGCGTTGATTATATCAATAGCCATGGCACCAGCACACCACTAGGCGACATCACAGAACTCAAGGCGATTGCCAAAGTTTTTGATAACGATGTCAGTAAAGTACCGGCTATCAGCTCAACCAAATCGATGACTGGTCATAGCTTAGGCGCTGTTGGCGCGCAAGAGCTGATTTACTGCCTACTTATGCTACAAGATAGCTTTATTGCCCCAAGTATCAACGTTGACAACCTAGATCCTGCAGCTGAAGGTTTCGATATCGTCACTCAAATGCGCGAATCCAATCTTGAAACCTTGATGAGCAACAGCTTTGGCTTTGGTGGTACTAATGCCACGCTCATCATCAAAAAATTCGACGCTTAAACCATGGTCGCACCAAATCAAACGATAACTGAGCAGACAGATTCTGCGCCATCGCCAGCTAGTAAATCTAGCTGGCGTTTTGGTGATGTGTCAGCTGCTGAATTAATGCCACAGCTAAGACGCCATTTACTCAATCAAGATGATGCAGCAAATTGGCAATTGGCTTGGTTAAATAATGATGGACGACCAGTGATTGGCTTACTGCCTAAAGTCAGCTGGTCGGTTTATGCTGCTGATCAAAAACCTTTTAAAGATTCAAACCCTGTCTATAGAGTGGTTAAAAACTGCCGTGATAACTGCTCTACTCATAGCGAAAATACCACGACAGCTTATATGAGTTATCTAGAATGGCAAAATGAGCTTATTGCTTACAGCAAAGCTTATGATACCGATAGTAATAGCTCAAACAATATAAATTCGAAAAACACAAAACCTAATTATCATCATGGTCTGATTGGTTTTATCAGTTACGATATCGCTGCTTATGAATTAAGTCCTGCAGACAGAATCGAATTGGCAAATCAGCCTTGCGCCTCATTAGGGCATTACGATATCTATCTAACACCTGCTGCAGATACTGATACCGATTGGGAGCTAAAAAGCATTCAAACCAATAGCAGCTCTAATGAAGCTATCGGCAATAAGGTAAAAGATGAGTTCATAGTTACTCTGACATCCTACCTAGATGAACTGGATAAAAAGCTATCCGACAAATATCTTAATCAAGCACAATCTAAGCGCACATCACATACTATACCTGTCGTCCTAAAGGCACGATGGAGCAAGCGTGATTATCAGCAAGCATTTGATCGTACCCAAGACTATCTACAGCAAGGCGATTGCTATCAAATTAACCTGACGCAAAAGTGGTCTGGCTATCTGCCATATAAAAACGATGCGACTCAACCAACTTCAGCACTTATCGATTATCTACCTTCACTGCATCACAATACGCAAGCGCCTTTTGCAGGCTATTTGAGTGTTGATGGTGCGAGCGTTGAGCACGTTGATGCCCTTAACAACAGTTTTGAGCTATTAAGCTGCTCCCCTGAGCTGTTTTTTACTTTTACCAGAGACAAGGCTAATAACAAACATCACATCCTGACCAAGCCAATCAAAGGCACTATGCCTCGTGGCACTACTGACAAGCAAGATGAATCGTATAAGCAACAACTGGTCGATAGCGAAAAAGACCGTGCCGAAAATGTGATGATTGTGGATTTGCTACGCAATGACTTGGGTAAATATGCCAAGATTGGTAGCGTAAAAGTACCGCAACTGTTTGCGATTGAAAGCTTTAGTAACGTACACCATATGGTCAGCACTATTACTGCTGAGCTAAAAATTGATACTCACCCATTGGCTGTACTGTTTGGTAGTCTGCCTGCTGGCTCTATCACTGGTACACCAAAAAAACGCGCTGTCGAAATTATTGCCGAACTCGAATCCACACCGCGTGGTGCTTATTGCGGCACCATGGGTTATATGAATTTTGATGGCAGTGGTCAGTGGAATGTGTTGATTCGCACGCTACAAGCCAATGCGTTATCACATAATGAATCCGTCAAGGAAAGGCAAATCAATCTATGGGCGGGTGGCGGTATTACGGTCGCGTCTGATTGTGATGCTGAATATCAAGAGTGCTTAGATAAGGTAGGTAATCTACTGGCGGTGTTGGCGAAAAAAGTATAAATTACTGAAGTATTATTTCGAGCTGGTCTCTAGTAAGAAAAGCCTGCTTAACATTGCGTTAGCAGGCTTTTTTAGTACTTATCGATAGCATCTACTACACAAGCAAGTAAACCATTAATCAGCAGTAATACTAGTCTCTGTATGCAGCTCTTTTAGTGCATTAATCAAACGCTCATGCTGATCTGAGGTGCCAACAGTAATACGCAAATACTCATTGATACGTGGCTTATCAAAATGGCGAACGATAATTCCTTGATCGCGCAATATACTCGCCACAGCACTTGCATTACCATCTTTTGGACGGGCAAAGATAAAGTTGGCATGCGAGGGCAATACTTTATAGCCTAGCGCTGTCAACTCTGAGGTCAATGACGTGCGCAAATCGATAACCTGTTGACGAGTTTGCTCAAAATAATCCACATCTAGCACACTCGCCGTCGCACCAGCTTGCGCTAACTTATCCAGTGGGTAGCTATTAAAGCTATTTTTCATACGCGTCAATGCTTCAATCAACGAGGCACTGCCAAAGGCCATACCAACACGTAAACCAGCAAGTGACCGTGATTTTGAAAAGGTCTGCGTCACGATAACGTTGTCACACTCATTGATCAAGCTGACCGCTGAGACTTGCGCGTCTGTACTGTCTGCATCAGCCTGAGCAAAATCAATATATGCTTCATCAATTACAATCACGGCGTTAGAATGCTCGCTTGCTAGTTTACGAATATCAGCAAGTGATAAGAGCAAGCCTGTTGGTGCATTCGGGTTGGCAATGATGATACCGCTACAAGGCTGGCGATAAGCATCAGGATCAATACTAAAATCGTCTTCTAATGGGATTTTGACGAGATGCACACCAAAAGTCTGCGCATAGACAGGATAAAAGCTATAGCCAATATCAGGTGATAAAAGCGGACGCTCTTTTAGGAAAAAACTGGCAAATATAAGCGCCAATACTTCATCTGAGCCATTACCTACAAACACTTGGCTGACATCAAGGTCATACGCTTGTGCCAGTGCAGCACGTAGGTCATTGGACTCAGGTGCCGGATATAAACGCAGCTCTTGCGCTTGCTGGGTAAGTACCTTAGCGATTGCCTCCCCTACTTTTGGTGAGGGCGGAAACGGGTTTTCATTGGTATTCAGTTTGCATAAATTGTCGTGCTGTGGCTGCTCACCCGGCACATAAGGTGACAAGTTGCGTGCTTTAGATGACCAAAGTCTGGTATCTATCTTTGACTCACTCATAAATTATCCTACTAATTAGCCATACAGACTATTAAAAATATCTATCAAAAGTAACAACGAAGACGCTCAAAATATCTTACTGATAACGATAACGGGCTGAGCGCGCATGGGCTTCTAGGTCCTCACGTTGCGCTAGAATATCAGCCGTCTCAGCCAATGGCTTGCTACCTGATTCACTGCAATAAATAATTGATGATTTCTTCTGAAAGTCATAGACACCCAACGGTGAAGAAAAGCGCGCAGTACCGGATGTTGGTAGCACATGGTTCGGTCCTGCACAGTAATCCCCAATGGCCTCAGGCGTGTGACGACCCATAAAGATAGCACCCGCATGACGAATATCATCTAGCAATGCATCAGGGTTATCAACGGACAACTCCAAATGCTCAGGGGCAATACGATTGATCAGCGCCATACCCTCGCTACGATCTTTCACTAAAATAAGCGCGCCACGGTTTTGTAGCGAATCGCGTGCGATATCTGCTTTTGGTAGCTCAGCGAGTGCTCTTTCTATCTCTAACGCGACTTCTTTTAACTGCTCTTCACTGGTCGTCACAAAGATGGCTTGAGCGATACGGTCATGCTCTGCTTGCGACAACAAATCCATTGCGAGCCAATCAGCTCGATCTTGCGCTTCACCCTCTGCATATACCAACACTTCTGAAGGGCCTGCAATCATATCAATGCCGACTTGTCCAAATACTGCGCGTTTGGCTGCCGCGACATACTTATTACCCGGCCCTGTGATTTTGTCCACGGCTGGAATGGTCTCAGTGCCATAGGCTAAGGCTGCTACCGCCTGTGCGCCGCCAATGGTAAAGACACGGTCAACTTGGGCCAAATGTGCTGCTGCCAATACCAAAGGATTGAGCACCCCTTTCGGCGCTGGTACGACCATGATGACTTCAGCGACGCCAGCCACTTTGGCAGGAATGGCATTCATCAACACTGATGATGGATAAGATGCCAAGCCACCCGGCACATAAATGCCAACGCGATCAAGTGGCGTAACTTTTTGACCTAAGCGATTGCCTAACTCATCTTCATATTGCCACGTTTCTTGTACTTGACGTTCATGAAAAGTCTGTACCCGAGTAGCTGCTGTGGTCAATGCCGTCTTTACATTCTCATCCAGATTGGCAAATGCATCGGCAAGTGCTTCTTTAGACAGCTCTAACTCTTGCATCGTTGTCGCTGGATGCTGATCGAACTGCTGAGTCAATGCCAATACGACGCTATCACCATCCGCACGTACTTGTGCGATGATATCGTCAACGGTATGCAATAATTCAGCATCATTGACGGTTTCAAAGGCAAGCAGTTGTGTCAATTGATTGTCAAAATCGGCATCTTGGGTACTTAACTGGCGCATGACCTAATCCTATATCTGAGCATAAAATACTGCTGAAAATAAACGGCGTGAATATAGCTAAAGTATGCTTATTATTCACAAATATGGCGACTTACTGGCTGTCTTCTTGTCTAAATTTTACGGTGATTTTATTTTTTCGCAAGCTAAGACAATAAAACCAGTTTAGCACGCTATATCACTCATAGCCTGCTAAACTGGTTTAAAAATTCGCATCATCATGCTTTATATTACCAATGATTAACACCGGTTTACTAGGCATTGGCAATACTGTTTTTAAAGCTATCTAAAATGGGTTCTAGTAATGCAAATTTGCGCTTGTAGCTGACTTGATTGACAATAAGACGTGATGACACATCACAAATATGATCGCGCGCTTCAAGCCCATTCGCGCGTAGAGTATTACCCGTATCAACCACATCGACAATCAAATCGCCCAAGCCGACCAATGGCGCAAGCTCCATTGAACCATAAAGCTTGATGACATCAACTTGCTGACCTTGACTCGCAAAATAAGCGCGCGCTACATTGACATATTTGGTCGCGATACGCAGACGACGATTGGGCAGTGGTGCGTCTTTTACGCCAGCGGTCATCAATTTGCATTGAGCGATTTTTAAATCAAGCAATTCATACACGTGGTTCGCGCCATGCTCAAGCAGAACATCTTTACCCGCCACACCAAAGTCAGCCGCGCCGTGTTCGACGTAGGTCGGTACGTCACTTGCACGCAAGATTAATACACGCACATTTGGGTTTGAGGTTGGAAAAATAAGTTTGCGCGAGGCTTCAGGGTCTTCTAAAAGATTGACACCCGCTGCACGTAGCAGTGGCATCGTTTCTTCTAAGATACGGCCTTTTGATAACGCCAAGGTCAGACCTGAAAACGCATCGTTTACTTCGTTTAATAGACCGTCGGCTGGTGAAGGTTTGCTTGTCTCAGTCATAATGACATCGTGTCCATGTGCAGTTAATTTCCCCATTTAAGGGAAGTTTTAATGTATAACGTAATTCATGTATAAACTACGGTTGACCTATCAATATTAGCCGTTGGTATTGACACGCTGGATATTGACACCAAGGCTACGCAGCTTTTCTTCAACATGCTCATAACCACGGTCAATATGATAAATACGGTCAATCAAGCTCTCGCCTTCTGCCGTTGCAGCCGCCATTACCAGTGACATAGAAGCACGTAAATCTGTTGCCATAACAGGTGCTGCAGTAAAGTTCTCGACGCCTCTGATTACCGCAGTATGACCATCCACTTGGATAGATGCACCCAAGCGGTTTAGTTCAGGTACATGCATATAGCGGTTTTCAAAAATGTTTTCGATAATGGTGCTCGTTCCATCAGCCAGACAGCAAATCGCCATCAACTGAGCTTGCATATCTGTTGGAAAACCTGGATGTGGCTGAGTCCGGATATCTACTGGCTTTGGACGCCCTTTCATTTGCGCGCGAATCCAGTCATCACCTGTCGTAATCACCGCACCCATCGCTTCAAACTTCTCAAGTACTGGGTACAATAAAGATGCCGTAGTGTTTTTGGTCAGCACATCACCTTGAGTCATCAAGGCACCAGCGAGATACGAGCCTGTCTCAATACGATCCGGTACCACTGAATACTCACAACCTTGTAGACGTTCTACCCCTTCGATAGTCATCGTCGAAGTACCGATGCCGCTGATTTTGGCGCCCATCGCAACTAACATATTGGCTAAATCGACTACTTCTGGCTCTAATGCACAGTTAGCCAAAACTGTTGTGCCTTTAGCCAATGCTGCTGCCATGATGACGTTTTCCGTACCGCCAACTGTCACCATATCAAATGAGAAGTGGCAACCAATCAGCTTACCACCTTTAGGCGCTTGCGCTTTCACGTAACCATTCTCTACGCTGATCACCGCACCCATCGCTTCAAACGCTTTTAGATGCTGATCAACAGGACGTGAGCCAATCGCACAGCCACCAGGTAGTGACACTTCAGCTTCGCCAAAACGTGCCAATAGTGGACCTAATACCAAAATTGACGCACGCATGGTTTTTACCAAATCATACGGCGCATAAAAGTTATCGATGCTTTTTGTATCGCAAGTGACCGTGTCGCCCTGCTTTTGGATATCAACTCCCATGCCACCGATCAATTCAATCAATGTACGCACGTCTTTTAGCGACGGTACATTGTGCAATGTCGTTGGGGTCTCGGCCAGTATCATAGCGGCAAGTAATGGCAAAGCAGCATTTTTGGCGCCTGAAATAGTAACTTCCCCTGCGATACGACTACTACCAGTGATTAAAAATTGATCCATAAGGGTGACAACCTAGCGATGAGTATAAAAAATGATGAAAACCAGATGGATAGAATTCATCTATTGATATGACGAATTCTATATTGTCTGGTCGTGTAGAGAGCTATTTAATTAGCCTTTTGATTGAGCGTCCCATTCAGCAGGCGTTAGCGCTTGAATATTGAGGGCATGAATATCGCCACTCGCAATCTTATCATTGACTAGCGCATAAATGGCTTGCTGACGTTGAACGGCTCGTTTACCTTCAAAGCTTGCATCAACCACGCGCACATCAAACTTGTTACCTTGATTGGCAGCTTGGATAAAAGCGTCTGGGAAGTGAGTCTGTAAAAATGCGATCAAATCGTCAGCGTTCATGCTCATAGAATAGTCTGCCTTAAAGTTTAGAATAGGGTATAGATGTAAAGTGATGACATTATAACAAGAGTTTGCATATCTTACAGTACTGTCTTACCCCAGTGTATTTGAGGACTGAGACAATATGAAACATCAAGCACTCTCAGCCACTCATACAGACAGGGATAAACTATTTAAGCGTTTTATCCAAGTACGTTAATACTTGCGCGCGTACGTCATTGACCCAGCGTAGCGGCGGTGCCATTGCTCCAATGCTAGTTGCGTGGCTCGCGCCTTCAATCTCGCCAGTCTCAACGGTGACGCCTGCTTTTTTGAATGCTTCTGTCATTTTGATTGCGTTTGTCGGATGTACGACTTTGTCTTTTTCTGCTGTTAATAACAGGTACGGTGGCTGTGCACCCTTAATCTGACGATCGGGCATCACTTGATCAGGCGTCGCATCTGGAGCAAAGGCTGTCGCACTATCGAATTTACGAAAGTCGTAGCTATAAGGCCCTGCAATACCAATCACAGTTGCAACGTCTGTTGGCTTGATGCCATAAGGCGCCAAAAAGTCTTCATTTGATACTGCGGCAACGGCATTAAAAGCGCCAGCAGAGTGTCCCATGACAGCGACACGCGATGGATCAGCATGTAAGCTGGTCGCATTCTCGATACTCCAAGCAATCGCTTGTGCGGCATCTTCAACATAATCGGGATAGACGTGCTCAGGTGCTTTGCGATAATTAATCACTGCGGTGACATAGCCTGCCTGCGCTAAGCTTTGACCGACAAAAGCATACTGCTCTTTATTACCACTCTCCCATGAGCCGCCATGAACAAATACCACCATAGGGTAGTTGCTATTGATAGCGCTTTGGGCTTTCATTGCTTGCGCCAAGGGCTTTGGATAATAAATATCCAAATCTTGCAAAGGCTCATCACCGTATAAGATGTCTTTACTCACCCCTACACCGCCACTAGAAGTAATACCATTGACGATAGCGAGTGGTGATAATGCCTGTGCACTTTGCGTCGCAAGTGCAATACTCCCTAGTGCCAGAACTGCCGCCCCTGTGAATCTCAGCGTGCGTACTTTTTTACCAGTGTAAGAGCCGATGCTATTCATAGCATCTCTGTTGATGTCTTCACTCTGTTGTATACGGTTTTTTGAATCCTTCATTGCCAGTATCCTATTATATTTATTAATCAATAATGAGTAGCGTTATAGCAGCTATGCTGTTTCGTTAATTGGTCAACGATATACTTTCACTTGAAAACATAAGTGACCAATATGCTGCTTCTGCTACTTTTCACTATTGATATAGTACTCACTGGCTGAGGATTTCTCGTGCTTTTACTGTTATATCTATTTAGGCTTATTGTGATTAATATCAAAAAAAGCTACTAGCATCATATGATGTGACTGGTATCACATATAGCTAAGTAGCCATTATATAGGCTCTTATTTATCGTCAATCATCGCTTGGTAGACTCAGCTTAGCAGACTCAGTAGTTTTACTGATTTTGATAAAGGTCGATATATGGGCTTGATGATGGTTGCGCCGTAGTAGCCTCTTCTTCCGTTATTACTATCGGCGTTGCGGTACTAACAGCGGCATCTTGGACAGCTGGTGCGACTGCCGGATTGGCTAGGTTATTCTCGTACATAATATCATCATCGTTTATCTTTACACCTCTATCATCGACAACGGTCGTCAGCAGTACCAGCTCGGTCACTCCAACAGTGCTGTTCGCAACATCAATTAAGTTGCTTTGCTGGGTGGGTGTCATGCGACCCATGATATAGACCACGCCATTGTTGGTGACTGCTTTGATTTGTGAGGTTTTGACGCCATCACTGGCGGCTATTTTTGCCAGTAGTTTTGAGGTGATATAACCATCATGAACCGTTGAGCTATAGCCTTTTGAGGCACTTACTTCCATCTCGTTGTAGACACGGCGTACATCTGGCATAGAGCTGACGACCTTTTCTACTTCTGCTTTGAGCGCTTCAGACGGTACTTCCCCTGTGAGCAGCACTTCGCTATTGAAGCTATCGATACCCATACGACTGGTCTGCTGTAGGTCTTCTTTTAGGCCATACACGTTGATTTTGGCAGTATGCTCGATACTGCGGTCCAGTAGACGCTGCGGAATGGTACGCTCAGTCATTGGCACACCGTAAGTTCCTTCTGTACTGTTGGTCAGATAATTGGTGGCACAGCCTGTACTGACAGCACAAGCAGCAAGCATAATGCCCGTCGTAATACCGCGTGATGAACCAAAAATAGCAGTGCGCAAATGCATCCGTGTCATTGTTTACCTCTTAAAGCATGATTGTGACGATTTTATCAACTCAACATATTGAGCAAATCTGAATCTAATGGCGGTTGACTAACAGCTACTTTACTTAATTTTGGCCAGCAGCGGTTAGGTTTTTGGTAACGAGTATTGCGCGCCAGATTCAGTCAGGCGCGCGAGTCATCCAGTATTGACGTTATATATTTACTACCATGCACTGGCTACAAAGGCACCTTTAAGCCATTCCGGCTCATCGCTCAACGGATTCTCTTTTGAGCTGAGCTTACCCGCCGTATTATAAGCAATGACATCAAAGCGGCATTCATAGCGAGCGTACTCAGGATGCTGCTGTAAAAAACACTGCGCCGCTTTAATCACTTTGCGTTGCTTGCTTGTCGTCACGCTGAGTGCTGCATCGCCATAGACTGACCGCTTGCGTTGACGAACTTCGATAAATACTAGCGTTGACCATGCGGGTCCTGCTTCCATCATGACCAGATCTAGCTCGCCTATTTTTGGCTGTTGCCAGTTTTGCGCCACCAACCGCAACCCTTGTGCTTGTAAATACTCACATGCCTGCTGTTCAAACTGACTACCTTGGCGTTGTTTTGGTGAGGTTAAGCTCAAGGGTTTGTGATTCGCCATAAGGTTAATTCGTCTGCTTAACATTTGAGAATTATCATAGCACAACATGCTAAACTAGCTATTTCTGCGCTTTATGCTCTCCAAATCTATCGATTTCTTCACTCACTATTTGACTGAAAAACCATAGATAACGACTGGATATAATAGCGCACTATTATTGTTAATAACCCGAGGTTTTCATGTCTACCCCTACTGCGATGCCAGCTTGTCTCTATATCGTTGCCACGCCGATTGGTAACTTGACCGACATGACGCCACACGCGATTGATGTCTTAAAGCAGGTCGCAATCATTGCCTGTGAAGACACTCGCACTTCAGGTAAGCTGTTGTCGCATTTTGGTATTGATACTAAAGGAAGCAAAACGGATGAGGCAAAAAGCTCAGAGACCCATCATGCCACAAGTAGTGTAGAAGATGATGAGACCACAACGAAGCAAAAAGGCCATAATAAGCTATGGGCTTATCACGAACACAATAGCGCTATTCAAACGCCTAAAATCATTGAAATGATTGAGCAAGGTCATTCGGTTGCCTTGATTAGTGACGCTGGTACGCCACTGGTCAGTGACCCAGGTTATCAATTGGTACAGGCTGCACATGAGGCAGGCGTGACCGTATCACCTATCGTTGGGGCTTCTGCTGCTATTGGCGCATTGTCAGTCGCAGGGTTGCCATCAGATCGATTTAGCTTTATTGGGTTTTTACCAGCCAAAACTCATGGTCGTCAAAAACAACTGAACGACTTGATCGCACGTACCGAAACTCTGATATTTTACGAAGCACCGCATCGCATCGTAGCTAGCCTAGAAGATATGGCGACGGTATTTGGTGCAGACCGTGCAGTGACTTTTTGTCGTGAATTGACCAAGACGTTTGAAACCGTACATAAAAGTACCCTTGGCGAGTTGGTCGAGTTTGTCAAAGCAGACGACAATCAGCAACGCGGTGAGATCGTCGTAGTCGTCGCTGGCGTCGGTGTCGCAAAGGATACTGACGACATCAGCACCCATGATAAATTGTTAAAGCGTTTGTTAGAAGATTTATCGGTCAAAAAAGCAGCCGCACTGGCCTCTGATATCACTGGTGTAAAAAAGAATGCACTTTATCAGCGTCTACTAGAGTTACAAGCTGACTAGTTTTTAACAATAAGAAAGATAACTGTTTATAAATTAATTGAAGAGAGGTAAGCAATGTACGATGTAATGGCGATAGGTAATGCGTTGGTTGATCACGAATATGTGCTGTCAGATGCTGCGCTAGAAGAGACCGAGCTGACCAAAGGTAATATGACACTAGCAGAGTTTGAGGAGCAGCAGCAACTACTTGCTTACTTTAAGTTGGCTGAGATTGAGCCATCAAAACAAGCCGGCGGTGGCTCAGCAGCCAATACGATGTTTACCTTTGCCAGCCTCGGCGGTAAGCCGTTTTATGCTTGCCGCGTTGGTGATGACGATCAAGGGGCGTTTTACCTCAGAGACTTGCACGAAGCAGGTGTCGCAACCTCAGACAAATCTATCCATGAAGGCGGCGTGACCGGCTCCTGCGTGGTCGCTGTCACCGAAGATGGCGAGCGTACCATGCAGACCTATCTTGGCACCTCAAGCGAAATCGCAGCTGACAATGTTGATTTTGACGCGTTGACGCAAGCAGACTGGCTATATTTAGAAGGCTATTTGGCCATGTCTGAAAGCATCCAACCAGCAATGACGCAACTGCGTCAACAAGCCGGTATTCATAATGCAAAAATTGCAGTGAGTTTTGCGGATCCTGCCGTAGTGAAGTTTGCCAAAGATGGCCTACTTAATATGCTCGGCAATAAAGTCGCGGTGATATTCTGTAATAGCGAAGAAGCCAAGCTATTCACCGATAAAAAACAAGTCAAAGCCGCTGCCCGTGCCCTGCTTGATTATTGCCAAACAGCGGTCGTCACTGATGGTGCTAACGGCGCGGTCATTGCCCACAAGCCTGATGACGAGTCGGAGATTGAAGTTTACGACGTGGCAACGCCAGCAGTAACCAGTGTCATTGATACCAACGGCGCAGGTGATAACTACGCGGGTGCCTTCTTATATGCGCTATCGCAGCATTATAGCTTGTCAGAGTGTGGACGTCTTGCCAGCGAAATATCGTCACAAGTCATCCAGCAGTTTGGACCACGTCTTGCCTCGCAGGATTACCGAGATATCGCTCAGCGTGTCCTATCTGCTTAAATGCTGAATATGTATATTTGACGCAAATAAAAAGCCCATATCAAGTTGATATGGGCTTTTTTGTTTATGGATTATAATCACTCAAATAACTTTCCCAAATGAGCATGCTTTTATATTAAGCAGTAGCTAATGCTTGCGCAAGATCGGCTTTGATGTCTTCAATATGCTCGATACCAATAGACAAACGTACCATATCTTCACTAACGCCAGCTTGCTCAAGCTCTTGCCCATTTAACTGACGATGCGTCGTCGAGGCAGGATGACAGGCCAGTGACTTGGCATCACCGATATTCACCAAGCGCGTAATCAGCTGTAGCGCATCGATAAAGCGTGACCCTGCCTCCAAACCGCCTTTTACCCCAAAGGTCAAAATAGCAGAGGGTGTACCTTTCATATACTTTTGGGCAAGCTCATGCTCAGGATGGTCAGATAGGCCTGCATATTTTACCCAAGCGACCTTGTCATGGTCACGCAAGTACTCCGCAACGGCTTGTGCGTTTTGTACATGACGCTCCATCCGTAGGCTCAGCGTTTGCATCCCTTGCAGAATACTAAACGCATTGAGCGGACTAAGCGCCGCACCCGTATTGCGTAACGGTGCGACACGAGCACGCGCGATAAAGGCAGGCGCGCCCACGTCTTTGACAAAGTTCACCCCATGATAACTGGCATCTGGCGTGTTCAGTAATGGGAAACGCTCAGGATAATCGCCCCAAGCAAACGTACCGCTATCGACAATCGCACCACCAATCGACGTCCCCGTGCCGCTCATATACTTAGTCAACGAATGCACCACAATGTCCGCACCAAACTCAAATGGACGGCATAGCGCAGGTGTGGCAACGGTATTGTCAATCACGACAGGCACACCATACTCATGAGCAATATCACTGAGCGCCTGAATATCTACGATATTACCTAGTGGGTTACCGATACTCTCGGCAAAGACCATTTTGGTCTTGTCATCGATTAAATCACGAATGGCTTCTGGGTTTTTGTGATCAAAAAAGCGCACCTCAATGCCTTGACGCGGCAACGCATGCGCAAACAAATTATAAGTACCGCCATATAGGGTCGATACGGCGACAATATTGTCACCTGCTTCACAAATGGTCTGAATCGCATAAGTGATGGCAGCCATACCAGAGGCAACCGCAAGTGCTCCGATACCGCCTTCAAGCGCGGCAACGCGCTCTTCTAGTACCGCATTGGTCGGATTCATGATACGCGTATAGATATTGCCCGCGACCTTTAAATCAAACAGGTCAGCACCATGCTGAGTGCTATCAAACGCATAGGAGCTGGTATGGTAGATAGGCACAGCGACGGATTTGGTCGTTGGTTCAACACTATAACCAGCATGAATCGCCAAGGTCTCAAGACGCTGGTGGCTCTTTAATTCTTGGGCTGCTTGTTCATCACTCATCGTACATTCCTTTGTATGGATTAAATGTATTGATCAAAAATTACTGATTCAAGAGTTCGCGTTTAAAGGCCATCTCAAAAACCTGTCTGCTAAATCATAGCAATAAAAAAAGCTGAGTTCATCATAACTCAGCTTCTTTATGAATAAAACCATCTATTGTTGACAGCTTAATGCTTGATTGTAATAAGCGGTCAATAATGGCTTATTTGTAGTACGCATTCTCTGTACGCGTATGATCGGTATCATCAACCACTTGCGTCAGCTCTGGTATTTGCTGCTTAAGCTGCACTTCAACACCTTGGCGCAGCGTCATATCAACGGCTGAACAGCCTTGGCAACCACCACCGAATTTTAAGACAGCGGTCAGGCCGATACCTTCTTCATCAATCAGCTCAAGCAACTGTACATCGCCACCATGCGCGGCCAATCCAGGATTAATCTCTGACTGCAAGACATAGTTAATACGTTCTTCGACACTGGCGTCAGCGCCTACTTTCGGCACTTTAGAGTTTGGCGCGCGGAACGTCAGCTGACCACCAAAACGATCTTTATTGTAATCGATGACCGCATCTTCTAGATAAGGAACCGATGCCGCCTCGATAAAGGCCGAAAAGTCATCATAAGTAAAACGTAAATCAGCGCTGTCTTCTTCGCCCGGCTGGTTGTAGGCCATGCAGCACTCTGCGCGCGGCGTTCCTGGATGCTCAACGAAAATACGCACACCAATACCATCAGTGTCTTGCTTAGCTAACAAATCTGCCAAATAGCCTTGAGCAGATTCAGTGATGGTGATATTGCTTTTTGCTTCAACTTGCTCAGTATCTAATGCTGACTCATAGTCAGCGGCTTGATTTTGCTCAGTCATAATATTTCCTATGCGTTGTGACACAAGCGCAATATCTATTATAGCTACTGTGTCGTGAATTTGAATTTTTCAAAATTTTTACGGCTTATATCAGTTTGCAAGCCCTCAGTGCTTGAGGTTTATTATTGTAATGCACCGACAGCAATGGTCATAAAATTTAATCCGTCTATAATGACCATTATACCTGAATCAAGCATCAATTCCGACCGCGCTACTGTGAATTGAACCGTGACCGCTGCAAATGGTTGTCATTGGTTTTTTTAATGACTTCACTCAGCGGTAGATTAGATAAGGTTGGCATAATTATCGACAAGCTACCCTCTATATAAAGACATCTGCATTATTTATCAAGCAGACTAAATGCAAATAATGCCTACTAAGGATACACCCCTAAACATCTTTCCACTTGTCAGAAAGTCACAGGCTGTGTCAGTATTAGCGTCATTAATTTTTTATCAATAAAAATAAGTTGTAGGAAATTGGCGTCTATGAATGAATTATCAGAGCAAGTTTCAGATAAGCAAAACCCCGATCAGAAAAACAGTACACACTACCGTTATTTGGTTTTTATCGGGCGTTTCCAGCCATTTCATTGTGGACACAAGGCAGTCATTGACGAAGCGCTCAAACGCTCTGATGAAGTGATTATGCTGATTGGTTCGGCCAATCTACCACGCAGCTTACGTAATCCGTTTAGCGTCGCTGAACGCGCTGCGATGATTAAGGGCGCTTACTCAGCAGAAGACGCCGCTCGTATCCATTGCGTCGGCCTAGACGATGCGCTCTACAATGACACGCGCTGGCTACAATACGTCCAAGCAGGCGTGAAATCGGTGACGGGTGACTTGCAAACAGATATTGGCTTGATTGGTCACTCAAAAGACAGCTCCTCATATTACTTATCGCTATTCCCTAACTGGGCATCGGTGTCAGTACCCAATTATCATAATCTATCAGCCACGCCTATTCGCGACAGCTATCTGATGGGCGCTACGCCAACACCTGAGCGTACGCCTGAGTCAACACGCAGCGTCCTCGATGCATTCAAAAAAACGGACGATTATCATCAATTGCATGAAGAAGCAGACTTTATTGATAAATACAAAAGACAGTGGCAATCTGCCCCCTATCCACCGACTTTTATGACAGCCGATGCGTTGATTGTACAATCTGGGCACATCTTGCTAGTCGAGCGACGCAGTATGCCAGGACGCGGATTGTGGGCGCTACCGGGTGGATTTTTAAACCCAAAAGAGACGCTATTTGACGCTTGTATTCGCGAGCTGCGTGAAGAGACGCGCCTCAAAGTCCCTGAGCCTGTATTGCGTGGTTCTTGCCATAGTCAGCATACCTTTGACGATCCGTATCGTTCAGCGCGCGGACGCACGATTACCCAAGCGTTTTATTTTCAGCTAAAAAACGACCCAAAAGGGCTGCCAAAAGTAAAAGGTGGCGATGATGCGACCAAAGCATTTTGGTTACCATTGGCAGAGCTTGATGCCAAAATGATGTTTGAAGATCATTATGCGATTATTACCAAAATGGTTGGGTTGTAGTTTTTCGTTATTGGACGGATGAGCAGGTCATGTTCAAATCAGCCCTCATTGATATCTACACAATGTATTTTTTAACTTTTTATACCAGTGCCGATAGACGGCACTCAACCGCCGCCACTGTTCTTTCAACGCAGCTGCGGCATCTCAAAGCAGAGGAGTTCTGTGATGTACACCAGTAATCTAAACAATTTAATCTTAAATAGTGACAGCTATAAAACCTCACATTGGGTGCAATATCCAAGTGGTAGCGAATATCTGTCCAGCTACATTGAAGCGCGCAAAGGCGACTACGATGTGGTGTTCTTTGGTCTGCAGGCCTTTATTAAAGAATACTTAAGCACCCCTATCACGCACCAAGATATCGACGAAGCCGAAAAAGTGGTTAAAGCGCACGGCTTGACTTTTAATCGTGCGGGCTGGGAGCACTTGATTGAAAAACACAATGGCTACTTGCCACTGCGTATCCAAGCTGTACCTGAAGGCAGCATCGTTCCGGTATCCAATGTAGTCTGCCAAGTTATCAACACTGATCCTGAGTTTTATTGGCTACCAAGTTATATCGAAACAGCGCTATTACGCGCGATTTGGTATCCATCGACGGTCGCTAGTGTCTCTCGCTATTGCAAAGAAATTATCCGTCAAGCGCTAGAAAAGTCAGCAGACAATACAGAGTCGCTGCCTTTTCGCTTACATGACTTTGGCGCGCGCGGTGCGTCGAGTCAGGAGACGGTTGCCCTTGGCAGCTTAGCGCATTTGGTGAACTTTGCTGGTACTGATTCAATGACAGCACTTATTGCGGCCAGCCGCTGGTATCAGATGGGTGATGACATGCCTGCGTTTTCCATTCCAGCGGCTGAACACAGTACGATGACGGCATGGGGACGTGATGGCGAAACCGCTGCTTTTCGCAATATGATTGAGCAGTTCGGCGGCGAAGATAAGGCTTTTTCAGTTGTATCTGACAGCTATGACCTATGGAATGCGATCGACAATATCTGGGGCGATGCCCTAAAAGATGACGTCAAAAACATGGGTGGTACCTTAGTCATTCGACCAGACAGCGGCGAGCCCACCAAAGTCGTTCGTGAAGCGCTAGAGCGCTTGGCAGTGAAGTTTGGCACTACGGTAAACAGCAAAGGCTATAAAGTCTTGCCTGACTATGTGCGAATCATCCAAGGCGATGGCATAAGCTCACAAAGCTTAAGCAAAATTATTGACGTGATAATCAAAGCAGGCTTTAGCATAGAAAACGTGACATTTGGTATGGGCGGTGGTTTATTGCAACAAGTCAACCGTGACACCATGAGCTGGGCGATGAAATCGAGCGCTATCTGTATCGATGGCACATGGAAAGATATTTATAAAGACCCTATCACCAGCCGCTCAAAGCGCTCGAAAAAAGGACGACTAGCACTGGTACAAGATGGCAGTGGTCAGATCAAAACCATAAAAGAGCAAGCATTGGGTACACCATCAGACAACCTATTACGCGATGTCTATATTGATGGTCAATTATTAATTGAGGACAGCCTCACGATTATTAGGGAACGTGCAGGATGGTAGACACTAATAAACTAACATCTATCGCAAAAGATGTATTATTTGCGCCTGTTTACCTTTATCAGGGTCGTAAAATCAAGCGTGAAACTGTTCGTTTGCCGGAACCAAACGGCGAAAGACATGGTATGGTTGAGCTATCAAAAGCAGATGATGGAGTATCATCTAAAAGCCAAGAGACGCTCAATTTGATGGTCGTCGGCGACTCAGCAGCAGCAGGTGTCGGTAGCCAAACTCAGCAAGAGGCACTGGTTGGTAAGCTGATTCCGATATTAGAACAGAATGCCGTTATTCGATCGAATTTTGCACAGCTCAACTGGTCATTACAAGCGACGACTGGTCATACTAGCTTTGATATTTTGCGCAGATTATATGTCCTCCCTACTCCTGATCAACCTATCGATGTGATGTTGCTGAGTGTTGGGGTCAACGATACGACGTCCAACGTCTCTTTGCATCAATGGCAGCAGCAGATCGAAGATATCATTAATATTGCGCAGCGTAAATTTGGCGTACGCGAGTTGATCTTTTTAAGCTTACCACCGATGGCGCAGATGCCTGCGATTCCCTCCCCACTCAACAACTTTGTTGGGGCAAAAGCCTCAATACTTGATGAGATATTGCAAAAAGTCTGCGCTGCTCATGACGGTGTCAATTATATGGCGACTGACTTTGCGCGCATGATATCAGAGCATGGCAATGGTCAGCCCATTGATATTGCGGTGATGTTCGCCAGTGATGGCTTTCATCCGAGTAGCCTCATGTACGGCTATTGGGCACAGCAGATCGTAGAGAACATGACCCAACTGTTAGACTCACCCACCGCTCAGACGGATTGCTAAAAACACGCAAGTATTGATTTATCGACACAAAAAAACCGCTGAATCATCAGCGGTTTTTTATTGCTTAGCAAAATACATTTACACCATAGGTATAAATTATTCAGCAGCGTCAGCAGCTTTCTTGCTACGGCCACCAAATGCACCAAAGCGTTTGTTGAAGCTTGCAACACGACCTTCAGTAGACGTTTTACGTTGCTCACCAGTATAGAATGGATGCGACGCACTTGAGATATCAAGTGGGTAGTATGGGTACTCTTTACCTTCATATTCGCGAGTTGCTTTAGTCTTGACCGTTGAACGAGTCAAAAAGAACACGTCAGCATTCGTGTCATGGAATAAAACTTCTTGGTAATCAGGATGGATATCTTTACGCATAATAAACTCTCTAGGTCCGATGTATGTATGGCAATTTGCGTCAACATCATGAGCGATGTCTCAAACATACGTAACTGAGGCACTAAGGACATTATAAGTATGGCAACTGCGTCACTGGCTTATTCCAGCACAAAGCACCACTCTTCTGCTCACTTAGCCTTTCCCCAGCGGGAAAATTAAACCGCGATTTTAACGGTTTTTGTCACCCAACGCAAGCCGCAGTTATGATAGATATATGTGATAAGTTGTCACTAAAAGAGAAATAGTGTTGAGATGTATGAATTAACCCAGTACAATATTTTGGTTAGTTAAATTAATCAATTATACAGATATCTGTAGTTGAGCTAACGAGATTTAGCTTTTCTCTGTCATTTATCTACCGCCTTTTAGATGATATGGCCAGTCAGTTTTCTACAAAAAATATCGCACTTTTTACTTATCGTTAAGCACGACTTCTCTAATACTAAATAAGGATTATTCAATGATAAACACTGCCATCAAAACCACTACTAAGGCACTATTGATCAGCTCAGCACTTGCTATCACGACCATGGCAAGCGCTGCCCTACCAACTCAGTGGCAACTAGACAATTCACATACTCGTGTCGGTTTCTCTGTGGAGCATATGGGATTTTCTACAGTTATGGGGCACTTTAGTGATGTCGACGGTACGGTTCAGTTTGACCTAAAAAATCCAAACCAAACCCAGCTTAACTTTGTCATTGATACAGACAGTATCGATACTGCTTGGGCAGCCCGTGACAAGCATCTAAAAACCGACGAGTTTTTCAATGTAGAGAAGTACCCTACCATGAGCTTTAAATCCACTCAGGTTAACTTTATCAATCCACAACAAGCAAAAGTCACTGGCGACTTCACGTTACTCGGTCAAACCAAACCATTAACACTCAACCTAACGCTAAAGAAAATCGATAACAGCCCTCTTACGAAAGAGCCTGTGATTGGTTTCCGCGCTACAGGTAATATCGATCGTACTGCTTATGGCATGGATGCGTACTCGCAAGGTGTTACCACCAATGTGCCTATTCAGATAGACGGCGAATTGGTAGAGAAAAAGTCAAAATAGACGTCATTCGCTATTAATTACTTTTACTAGCAACAACAAAAAAGCAGCCCTTTTATAGAGGCTGCTTTTTTTAGTATTAAAATCTTCTCTTACTACTTTTTAATATATTCATTAAATTACACAAAATACTGCTCCATGCTTGTTACCCTTAAACTTTATTGATATATTCGTATATACGGATTTACGAATATATAACGAGATACTGAGGGAGTAGCAACGTGGATACAGTAAAAGTAGATTTCATAGCGATAGATACTGAATGGGATAAGAAAGTATCGGAACATCATTTTGACATATATCACTTATCTGGTTGGATTCACGCCTCAGCAATTGTCGATAAAGGCAAATCCCAAGGTGTCATTGCTCACTATAAAAATAAAGAGGTATTATTACCTCTCATAATTAGAGACATCGACTCAATATATTGGGACGCCACTTCGACTTATGGTTATGGTGGCCCTTTGATGGATAAAACGTTAACTGATGCCGAAGTAGACCTCATACTCGATGAGATCAAAGTGTTTCTTTTCAAAAAAGGCTGCGTTTCTCTATTCATGCGGCTACACCCAATCATTAATAAAGGGTGGATTCCTACCGTTGGCAGGGCGCTGACTCATGGGTTAACTTTGATGTCTGATTTGAGAAAATCTGAAGAAGATCACTGGAATGAAACTCAGAATCGACATCGCAGAGGGATAAAGAAAGCCCTAAAAATGGATGTCATGACAAAAACGGAATATTTAACCAAACAAAATACTATGATGTTTTCGAGCATATATAAAGAAACGATGCGACACGTCAAAGCGAGCGACTATTACTTTTTTGATGACGATTATTTTTTCAATTTGCTTAAGCATCTTCAAGACAGAATATTACTGATAACCGCTTATCAAGATAATAAAGCGATCGGCTCCTCTATATACACGATATGTAAAGAATCCGGCATTATGCAGTTTCATCTTGGAGGTACGCTCAATGAATATACTCATATGCAACCATCCAAACTTATTACTCATGTCGCTCGAGACTGGGGTCGAAACAACAACTATAAAGTGCTACACCTTGGCGGCGGGGTCGGATCAAACCTAGATTCTTTGTATGAGTACAAAAAAGGATTTAGCTCACAAGAACTGCTATTTAAAACTTACAGGCTTATCGTCAATGCGGAAAAATATGCAAATTTAGTAGCGGGTATCTGGTTCAGTGACAGTGACTTGCGCTCTGATTTCTTTCCGTTATATAGAAAAGAATCTACTGAAGAAGTGCTAGAAGTGGGTCAAGCAGAACCCTTAGTGAATATGTTGTAGCAGACGCTGTATTTACAATATGGCGTTAGGTTTATAGGATTTATGATTAATTCTGAGCATCCTTTGAGCTTTCATATAAGTATGCGTTGAAATACAAACAATACTACAAGTCTGAATAAATAAAAAAGCAGCCTCCATAATAGGGCTGCTTTTTTTGTCCAACAATATTGTTATAAGATACTATTTGGTTGGGATAACATGCCAAACGTCAAATTTGTCATCGCCATCTTTATCGCCCATTTTTGTATCATTAGCATAGAAGTATAATGGCTTACCATTCATAGCCCATTGATACTTACCATCTTCACGCTTGAACGCCGCAAACTGACCAGAAGCTTTAGCATTGCTTGGTGCTTGGAAGATTGGCCACACAACTTGACACGCTGCGCCGCAATCTGACTTATTCATTGAATCTTTGTCATAAGTATAAAGCGTCATGTAATTGGTTGCATCAACCAACACGCCATTTTTGCTAGCGACAGGGGCAGTGTTTTTATTGGTCGCTTGGACTTCGTGCGTGCCTGACATGTCATTTCCAACGACGCTTTTCAACGTTGTACAACCCGTCAATGCTAATACGCCAGTTAGTGCAGATAACATCATGATATTTTTCATAGCAACTTCCTTGTCATTTTGATAATTGTAATAGTAAATTTTATGAGCCGTTTTTATTTTTTGATGTGAAAGTGATAAAAACAAAGCTTTAACCTCACTTGAGCGAAATAAATATAGCACACAGTTTTTAGCGATGATGGCCATCAATATACAAACTTACAAAAGTGGCTGAATTTTACAAAATGCTTAAACACAAGCCTTTTTGGCTACAGAAAACTGACCTTATCCCCATTCTGCAGATATTGCACTCAACCTCGCCTATTAGAAACTGCCCAAGACCACCTTACCTCGTTGACAAAACTCATGCATCTACTTACGTATTTGCCATCATATTGTCTGTAGTTCTTCGTAAAATGAACTTATAGAAATGAAGTGTTACTACACAATAGAAAACACATCTATTGTGGCTTATAAATAAATATTGAACTTAGCGGCCTTCGCACGCATATCAATAGTTACAAGACATTTAACGATTACACCGAGCATGGCCTGATGCAAATGCTACTAAGGATATAATGACGACAATGACTCAGTCTTCTAATAAAAATCACGCTCATTCTGTCAAACAAGATGATTCTTCTAAGGTGCTGTCTTATGGAGATCATCAAAACTCGCCCACCAAACGTCCTACTAAACGCGTTGGTATTTTGGGCGGCGGTACTGCAGGCTCAACGATTGCTATTCGCCTTGCCGCTCTAGGGCTTGAGACTTACTTGTTTGAGAAGAAAAAATCACTCATCGATGGCCCACCAATGTGTCATTTGCATGCTGGCGGCAACTTGTACCGCGAGATACCTGATGAAGATTGTGTGGCGCTCCTCAAGCAATGTATTGATATATTACGTCTCTATCCTTATACCATCGATGTTCGTCCTACTGTATTTGCGGTGCCGACACGCGATGAAGGACTGCCTGAAGACTTGCTACCGCGTTTGGATATTTTGACAGAAGCTTATCAAGAGCTTATCGAGCAGGATGCCAACAATAAAGTACTTGGCGAACCTGAAAATTACTATCAGCTCTATAGTCATGAGCAGTTGCTTGAGTTGTCTGAGCGTGAGCAAGTTGCGGTGCCAAGCACGGTTGATGAGTGGATGATACCAGTAGCCAAATACTTAGACTTAAATAAAGTAAAATTCCCACTGATTGTCGTACAAGAGTACGGCTGGAATATCTTTCGCTTGGCGGCTTCTGCGCAGTTGGCGCTTGAGGAATATGACCACGCCCATGTCTTTACCGACACCACAGTGCAAAAAGTAGTCCCTGTGGATTGTGAAAATTGTACCAATGCCGATCACCATGTCACCAAATGGCGCATCGACTATCAGCAAGCAAACGACTCTCAAGCTGAATCTATCGAAGTCGATTATTTGGTTAATGCTTGCGGTTTTCGCACTGGTGTCATCGATGACATGGTTGGTGTGGAAGTCACACGCATGGTCGAGTTTAAATCCTCTTATGTCACCCATTGGGGCGATGCAGGCGGGCAGATTCCAGAGATTATCGTCTACGGTCAACGAGGTACGCCCGAAGGTATGGCGCAGTTAACCCCCTATCCGGGTGGGTATTTTCAGATACATGGCATGAGTAAAGCCATTACTTTATTTGATGATGGTCTGGTCGCGTCTAGCACAGACAGCGCTCAGCCCAAACTGCCACAGCAATACGTACACTATATCGAGGATGGCTGGGACAAAGCGCCGCTACAAGCGCGTAGCCAGCAAGCGATTGAATATGTGGCTGAGTTTGTACCGACATTCAATAGTGCGCGCACTGTCGGCAATGCGCTATATGGTGGGCAGCAAATTCCTGGAGAAGACGATACGTTGCGAGTAGCTGACGTAAGCTTGTATTCTAATATACGCTACGCTCGTGCAGAAAACGTCAAAGCATCTTCAACCTTGATCGCCGCTGATCAGATAGTGACTGAGCTGACGACGCTGGGATTGATACAAAACGATACGCCAATGAATCGTAGCCGCTATGCACACGAATGGGCGTACTTGACACACAACGACGGTCTGGCTGTTGATAAGGTTGCACGAGTACTCGCTGAGCAGCGTGGATTCCCAATAGCTATGGCAGATGTCAATCATAGCATTCGTGAGGCAGCGCTGGATGATCTCTCACCTGCTGGTGTATAGCAGATATTAGTCATTTCTAGCGTTTACGGTTAGCTTTATGAATATAAAACTGACTATAAAAAAGGAGCGGACAACCGATATTTGGTTATCTGCTCCTTTTTTACGTGATTGCTTTTAATTGCTCGATTTTACAAAGCTTAGCTGTTGCTACCAGCCATTTTTTCTGTATCTACATGATCATTGATGGTCACGACGGTCTGTAGCATCTCGATTGCCTCATTGATGGTATTGCATACCACCAAACGATCTAAATCTTGCTGCTTCATAAACCCTTGCTCCGCAGTGTATGTTAGATGCTCAATCATACGGTCATAAAAACCATTGATATTTAAAATAATCATTGGCTTTTCGTGTTGATACAGCTGACGCCATGTGGCGATTTCCATAATTTCTTCTAATGTGCCTAGTCCGCCTGGTAGCGTGATAAAAGCATCGGCATACTCTGCCATAACAGTCTTACGCGTGTGCATGGTATCGGTCAAATGCAAGCGAGTCAGCTGCTCATGAGCGATTTCGTGCTTGAGCATAAAGGTTGGAATGACGCCCACGGCTTGCGCGCCGCCTTTGATGACCTCATCTGCGACCGCGCCCATGAGACCAATGCTAGCACCGCCATATACCAGTCCCATGCCATTATCTGCCAACGCATTACCAAGCTCTCGTGCTGCCTGCTCATAAACCTCATCATTGCCCAAGCGTGAACCGCAATATACGGCCACTAGCGGCATGGTCAGTGTTGATTTATCCACGGCTTTTTCTATATTGGTGATGTCTTTGCTCGTGATTACATCATAAGTATCATCGTTAATGTTCATTTGCATATAGTTTCCTTAATTGATCGATCATTTTTTATTGAGTGTTTGTTATTAGTAAAGGTCAAATACCACACGTTTCATTTATAGTGTCATGCACATCATTTATAGAATGAGTTCAACCAAGTTATACAAAACTTGAAAGTCATATTTGAGTACCTGTCTCGCTAGTATTTATCTTAACATAAGCAATGCTACCACATAGTCAAAACGATTTATCACTACGCAACAACTACATTTTAAAGATGGGAATTGGTGACTCATCGCAGTTTAATAGTCACTATCTACTCATAAAAAATATGAAGGTATCACGATGGATAATCACAACGCTGCTTCTGCCGCAGAGCATGCAGAAAGTATTATTAACAATCCTTTGATTAGTCCTAATATTGCTGATGGCGCAGCCAATATCGACACGTACTCGTTGAGCATCATGACCGATCGCAATCAGGCATTGGCAGCCACTGTCTATCGCCCTAAAGAGGGAACGACAACAGCGATTATGATCGCGCCCGCCACCGGTATCAAACGCCATTTTTATCATAGTTTTGCTTTGTATTTAGCAGAGAGCGGCTTTGGCGTACTGACTTTTGATAATGAAGGGATTGGTGAGTCGCTTTCGACCCATCTGGCAAAATGTGATGCTTCGCTGATAAGTTGGGGTCGCCACGATATGCCTGCCGTACTTGATGCGCTGCAAGATGAGTTTCCTGAAGCGTCTTATCACCTTGTCGGTCATAGCGCAGGCGGGCAGCTTATCGGTTTGATGCCAAACTATCAGGCGATTACTTCCGTATTCAATGTCGCGTGCTCTTCAGGCCGTATCAAAAACATGGGCATGCCTTATAAGCTAAAAGCCATGGGATTTATGGATGCGTTTATCCCATTCACCAATTTAACACTAGGCTATACGCCTTCAGACAAGATTGGCATGGGCGAGCCGCTACCGCGCGGTGTGGCTCGTCAATGGCGTGAATGGTGTAATGGCGCAGGCTATATCAAAACTGCTTTCGGTAAAAGTATACACACCCATTTTTACGATGCACTCAACATGCCAGCATTGTGGCTTGGCTTTAGCGATGATGATATTGCCAATAGCGAAAACATGGATGATATGATACGCGTATTTACGAACATGCCCGTCGAAAAGCGGTTTTTAAATCCTGAAGATTTGGGGTTAAATCATATCGGTCACATGCGCTACTTTAGCAGTAAAACCAATGCTAAAGCACCCGAGCTTTGGCAAATGGCAGTAGATTGGTTTAGTAAAGGTGAATAGCGGTGTTCATCCATCAGTATAAGAAGCCATAGCGACTGATATCATTTATTTGTATCAATACACAAAGTCGGTAAATGCGCTTTTATTACTCAGCATTGTTTGTTTTTTCTGCTTCTATCCGCTTCTTTAGGGCAGAATACAGTGATGGCTGCATATTATGAATATTGCCTATCATCCATTTAACATAGCTGATAGGCACCTCTTTTATTGGCTTACCTTTATGCTTACCAAATGGCATCTTGCTCACAGGCGTCGCTTTATTTGAGATAGCATGTGCCGCTGCAAAATCGGTCGGCGCAATCTCTAAACGCTCGCAGCAGGCTTGATAAAGCAGATAGCACATCCGTGCATCCCCTAGCGCATCATGAGCGGCAATCGTCATTGCACTCGCCTCTTCCTTTCCAATCAGCTGCTCAATGCATCGAGATTGACCATAAGCGCGCCATTCTGGAAAGGCAGCACGCGCGAGTCTCACGGTACAAATCAGCTTAGCAGAAGGACTGCCAATCACTCGCCAATCAAAGCGTACATTATGGCCAATCAAATACTCTGGCAGCTCAAACTGATCCAACTCAAAACGCTCAAGACCAGCCACGTCAGCATCAGTAATACCATGCACCTTGATGACGACAGGTGATATAGAGCGGCCGCTATTGAAGTACTTCATCCACTCAAATCCAGTTGCCACGTTGATAGTCGCCACTTGAATCGGCCTCGGATCACGGCCTTGATCGGTTTCAGTATCGATGACAAGCGCCGTTTCAGCCATAGTAGCCGTATCTGTAATGTCAGCGGTGTTCAAAGCATCATTCATAAAAAGTTAACCATTTGTAGCACCATCATCGCTCAACCGAAGCGTTAAGTAGACAAAATTATATTTGCTGTGCTTGTATTTAACTACATCTGTATTTATGGGGATAAAAGCCATAGATAACAATGCTATACATACCTTAGCAGATAGGGCTTTTATAATATTAGCTCATATAACATCAAACAGATAAGAGACATCAATGCTAGCAGATGGAAAAAGCCAACCACCGAAGCCTTCTTTTGTCAGTCGTGTACTCGGCGTACTGATTAAAGCGGTTGTATTGATAGGATTCTTATTTGTCTTTGATAAGCTACTACCCAGTATTAGCGAGCAAACCCAATCATTTGTGGTCGCCAAGTGGCAACAGCTGAGTCTATTACAGCAAGAGCTGCCCACAGAAAACAGTCTCCCCAGTCCATTGCCAGAGAAAAACCTGACGGACACTTGGGGTGCGGCACGCAGTCAAGGGCGCTCACATGAAGGCATCGATATCTTTGCAGAACGTGGCACGCCGATACAATCGACCACGCAGGGAATTGTGAGTAAGGTTGGTGAGAATAACTTGGGTGGGCGCGTGGTCGTCGTGGTAGGGCCTGGCGGTGCTGGTCATTATTACGCGCATCTAGAAGACTATGCCGATATTGCGCCCAATGATTGGGTCAATCAAGGCGATATTATCGGTTATGTGGGTGATAGCGGTAATGCAAAAGGGACACCGCCCCATGTGCATTACGGTATTTATATCAATGGCAGTGCCGTAAACCCTTACCCGCTTTTGCAAAAAGACTAGGTATACTAAACTAGCCATGCTAAATAAATGCGCACGACGATTCTAAACAAAATGTACATGGTGAGTCTAAACAATATGGGGCAAGACCTGTACTAATTTGTCGCAGCCGACCTCACATAAGTGGCTGGGAATACCACGCTAAATGTCGACCCCTCTCCCTCTACTGAGTCAATCTGTAACTGCGCCTCATGCTGATGCAAAACGTGCTTCACAATAGCCAGACCTAATCCTGTACCACCTGTGGCACGACTACGCCCTTTATCAATACGATAAAAGCGCTCTGTCAAACGCGCAATATGCTCTGGTGCGATACCAAGCCCATCGTCCTCGACTGCAAATCGGCAACCATCCGATGTCTGCGTCCAGCTGATGGTAATATTACCGCCTTTTGGCGTATATTTAATCGCATTGATGACTAGGTTGGACAAGGCGCTGATCAAGTACACCTCCGACCCATATAACCCATCATAAGTATCTATGTGCAAATGAATGGTGTGCTTGTACGCTTGGTTATATGCCTGCGCATCATCATAGATATTGGTGAGAAGTTTGGTCATATCGACATCGTTAAACTCATGTGTCTCTTCGATTTCAATCTTGGAGAGCAGTAATAAGTCATTTACGATTCGATTCATACGTGCTGTTTGCTGAGTCATGAGCTCAAAACCGCGACGCCACTGCGGCGGCATATCTGGCTGGTCAGAGAAGTTCTCTAGATAGCCCATCATCACTGTCAGCGGCGTGCGTAGCTCGTGCGAGACATTCGCCACAAAGTCTTGGCGCATTTGCTCTAAATGCTGTACGCGGGTCACATCATAAATAAACAACAGCTTCTCATCACCAAAAGGCGTGAGCTCACACTTTAGATAACGACTGGGCTCGCGCCACGATTCTATATGAACGCCGTCGTTCGGCAGGGTGGTATTTTGATAGTACTGGCGAAACTCAGGCACGGTGATAAAGTCAAACACACTTTGTCCTTTGTCAGCTGGCTGCAATGATAGTAGATCCTGCGCTGCCTGATTCCACCACTCCAGCCCATCATCTTCGTTCAGTAAGATGACCGCATCTCGCAATGCTCGCAGTGCACTTCTGATTTTCTCCAGTTGCTCCGTCGCATTTTGGCTAGCGATTTGTGCTGACGCATCTTGCTGGTCATTATTATAGTTATGGTCTTTTTTCTTTTTTGCTGGCGCTATCTTGTTCATTTCTTATCCTTACCACTATCCGCTATTTTATTTATTGTTATGGTGGCATTGTTCGTACAAGATCAAGTTATCAAAAATTAACTTATACAAGATTAGCTTGGCTCAATGAGACTAGAGAACCGATAGCCTGTACCACGCACCGTTTGTATCAATGTATCACAATCATAAGGGCGCAATAGTTTACGTAGACGCTTGATGTGTACATCAATGGTTCGATCTTCAATATAAACGTTACCGCCCCAAACCTGATCGAGCAGCTGCGTTCTTGTGTAGGCGCGCTCTGGGTGACTCATAAAAAATGCTAATAAGCGATATTCTGTTGGGCCGACCTCGATGACTTTTCCTGCGGCTGTCACGCGCTGGCTTTTGGTATCAAGACTTAACTGACCAATTTCGATAGGCTTGTCGCTACTCATCGCGCTACTACGGCGCAAGACCGCTTTGATTCTGGAAATCAGCTCGCGCGTCGAAAAAGGCTTGGTCATGTAATCATCTGCACCTGCATCGAGGCCGTGAACCTTGCTGTCTTCTTCGCTTTTGGCCGTTAGCATAATGACGGGTATCTCAGAGAGCATCTCATCGCTTTTGAGCATACGACAAAAATCAACACCGCTCTTGTCTCCGGGCAACATCCAATCTAACAATATTAATGACGGTCTATGATCGACCACTTGCTGATGCGCTTCTGATACGTCAGCCGCTTGTAGGCTATCAAACCCAGCCATTTCTAGCGTCATCACAACCATTTCACGAATCGCAGGCTCATCTTCAACAATCAAAATTTTCTCATTATACATAGGACATTCTCGGTGTTAGCGGACAAAATCTGGCATATAAAAAGGCGATAAATACTCACCAGTCTCTATCTATTAAACGGATTAATTATGACAGCCTGATGACACTCTGGTGTCAGATCTCCAATAGAAAATTGAGTGGTCCATCATTGACGCTTTCAACTTGCATATGAGCGCCAAACTGACCAGTGGCTATATTTGGATACTGGGTCTTGGCATAGTCGATGAGCTGCTCGAACAGCGCTTGGGCGACATCAGGTGCCATCGCGCCACCAAAATCAGGGCGGCGACCTTTATCCGTTTTTGCCATCAAAGTAAATTGTGACACTAATAACAATCCGCCGCCGACTTGCTGGACGTTTTTATCCAGTTTACCAAATTTGGCAGGATCATCGTCATTTTCAAAAATACGATAGGTCAATATTTTGTCAATCATCCGCTTGGCGGCGGCAAAATCATCATCATGACCCAATCCAATATAGGCCAAGACCCCATGATCAATTTTGCCAACGCATTGTTCATCAACGCTGACGCTCGCACGGCTTACTCGTTGTATCAGTGCTTTCATTTACGACCTTCTTTATTTATAAATGGCTTACAGTTTATGGTCAGACAATAATACGCTGTCCATGATAAAATACGGCCATTAACTTGCCTATGCAATAATGACATCACATCCTATTTTGGTAGCCTTATTATGAATGTATTTACCACCTTACAACAGCTGGTACCGCAGCAAAAGCTCAGTAAAGTCGCTGGACGTTTGGCCGCCAGTCGTCATCCTTATGTCAAACGTACCTTTATTCGTGGTTTTGCCAAAGCTTATAACATCAGCTTAGATGAGTATGAGCGCCAGAGCCTTAATGCTTATGAGAGTTTTAATGACTTTTTTACCCGTGAGCTAAAAGAAGACGCTCGCACCATCGATACCACTGCAAACGGCATCGTAAGTCCTGCTGACGGTATTATCTCTCAGCTTGGACAAATTAAAGATCATAAAATGCTACAGGCCAAAGGTCGTCATTATGACGTTGGCCAATTGCTTGCTGATAGCGAAGATGGCAGTTATTTTGCCGATGGTAGTTTTGCAACAATCTATCTAGCACCTAGCAATTATCACCGTGTTCATATGCCATTTACTGGTACTCTGACCAAAACTCGCTACGTCCCTGGTACGCTGTTTTCGGTCAACAATACCACGGCAGCTAATATGCCGGACTTGTTTGCACGTAATGAGCGTCTGGTCTGCATGTTTGATACCAAATATGGCAAAGCAGCTGTTGTCATGGTAGGCGCGATGATTGTCGCTGGTATCGAAACTGTCGCGACAGGTAAGATTGCTCGCACGGATGATATACAGGAAGCGGATCACGATATGCAGTTTGCGGCAGGCGAAGAGCTTGGTCGTTTTTATTTAGGATCAACGGCTATCGTAGTGTTGCCAAAAGCAGCAAGGGCCGACTGGCTAGATAGTATGAATGCCAATAGCGTGGTACAAATGGGTCAGCTATTGGGAATGGCAAACGCTCAGTAACATGACTGTGTAAAAGCGCTTAAGAACATCAGCCCAGTGAAGCATAGATCACAATGCTCAACTGGGCTTTTTTATACCTAGCGTTTTTATAGATTTACGCGTCGATCAACCATCCTTGTTGGGTCGCATAGTCAATATTGTATGAGAGCCAATCATGAATGGAAGGAAAGCTGTCTTTGATAAAAGCAAGCGCCGCCGCCACTTGCGAGCGCGTCACCTGAGATTCAATCCACGTTTTTCCCTCGGTATTGAGATTAAGTAAAAATGGCAATAAGCGATCAACCACTCTGAGCAGCTGAGCCTCTTTGCTACTACCCGTTTCTTGCTCTTCCCAAACCTCACTCAAAGCTGCGATGCCGTTACCACGCTCTGCTTGCAGTCGGGCGATGCCAGCGCGTTCTTCAATATGTGCGTCGCTACGACTGTTTGCGAACAAAAACGTATCACCCGCGTCAATCTCACCCAAATCATGTACCAAAGCCATCTTTAGCAATTGTTCATGATTGACATCCAGCTCAAACAACTCAGCGATTGACCAGCACGCCATGGCTAAGTGCCAAGAATGTTCGGCAGAGTTTTCTCTGCGATCGGTATCAGTCACGTAACTACGGCGATTTACGCGTTTTAGCGCATCTAGCTCTAGTAAGAAATGAGTGACATCCTCTATGTCGATAGTTGCAGCAGATTTTTGATCGGTCAATGACATCGGTGTGTTTGAGGACATATTTCTCTCTGATTTTTGAGTCGTTTTATATACTACGGTGTGGCTAACAACAAAATAGCGCTGATGTTATCAAGCGCTATCTCTTATAAGTCATTGAGTTAAATGACTGAGTACCCTGTTATATAACCATCTACTTAATCAAATTCAGAATGGTTTTGAAGGCAGGGTCCTCACTGCTACGGCACAACTCAAACAAAATGGTTTCTACTGTTGAGATTATCCCACCTGCACGGCGAATACGGCGAATGGCTTGTTTTTTGTCGTATGGAAAACGCGAGCCAACAGCATCGCCAATAATGACCGGTTGCATACCATTGTCTAGCAAATCAAGCGCGGTCTGTAACACACAGACGTGCGCCTCAACCCCAATAAGCAATACGGTACTACGGTTTTGCTGCGCTAAATGATGCCATGTGTCATTGTTATCGCAGGCACTAAACGTGACTTTTTCAAAGCTCTTTGCATTGTCGCCCTCCAGCACATCACGAAGCTCTGGCAAGCTATCGCCCAATCCTTTTTTATACTGCTCGTTGAGCATGATGGGGATACCGAGCGCTTGCAGTCCTTTGATTATGGTCACTGTTTTTTTGATGATATTCTCGTGATCATAGATATGTGGCGTGAGGCGCTCTTGTACATCGATAATCATCGCTTGGGTATTTTCACGAGCAATTCGGTAAGTACGATCAGTAATCATCGTAGACATAATACACTCCTTGTACGGCTGATATTTATTATTAAAAGCTATTTTAAAATGACCATCATTAGAATTTTCATCAATAATAGTCTTAGCTCAGCTCACCCTTATTTAGTCACAGTTTCTTGAATGCGTCAATGGAGATAATTTTCATCAGTACCTATGTGCTCTTGACTACGCCAAGTATTAACTCGCTCATTATACTCACAAAAAACCCCCAGCCATCACGGCTAGGGGTCATTATTAGGATATTTTTAATCAACAAATGTTACAAACTGGCTACCGACTTTAAAATTAAACACGCTCAATAATAGTCGCGATACCTTGACCTAGACCGATACACATTGTTGCTAGACCGATTTCGGTATCTGACTGCTCCATTGCGTTGAGCAAGGTTACTGTGATACGAGCACCTGAACAGCCGAGTGGATGACCCAGAGCAATCGCGCCGCCGTTGATGTTGACGATGTCTTGCTTGTCGGTCAAGTTCAATGCTTTTAGGACTGACAAACCTTGCGCTGCAAATGCTTCGTTTAGTTCGATGGTTTGCATGTCACCGATACTCATGCCAGCACGTTTCAATGCTTTTTGTGTGGCAGGGACAGGACCATAGCCCATAATCGCTGCGTCACAACCAGCAACAGCCATGCTACGGATACGGGCGCGCGGCTTGAGACCGAGATCTTTTGCTTTTTGTGCGCTCATCACTAGCATCGCTGATGCACCGTCAGATAGTGCAGATGACGTTGCTGCTGTGACAGTACCGCCTTTTGGATCAAACGCTGGACGTAGTTTTTGCATTTGCTCCATGGTCGCGTCTGGACGGATGACTTCATCCACAGTACATAGTTGCAAGCGACCATCAGCATCATGACCTTCGATACCGATGATTTCATTGTCAAAACGACCCTCAGTGGTCGCTGCCCATGCACGGCGATGTGACTCAAGACCAAAAGCATCTTGCTCTTCACGCGTAATGCCATTCATACGGCCTAGCATCTCAGCGGTCAAGCCCATCATGTTTGAGGCTTTTGCATAGTGCTTAGAGGCGGCAGGGTTTAGATCAATACCATGCATCATGCCGACGTGACCCATGTGCTCAACACCGCCAATGATAAAGACATTACCTTGGTTGGTCATGATTTGTGCAGCCGCTGTGTGTAGTGCTTGCATAGAAGAGCCACATAGACGGTTAACCGTTTGACCACCAGCGGTTTTTGGAATACCCGCCAAGAGGCCAATGTTGCGACCGATGTTCATGCCCTGCTCTAGTGTCTGGTTGACACAGCCCCAGATAATATCTTCGATGTCATTGGTGTCAAAGTCATTACGTTCAACCAGCGCACGTACCAATTCAGCGGATATGGTGTCCGCACGTACATGACGGAACATACCGTTTTTGGTTTTGCCCATTGCCGAGCGCACGCCATCTACGATGACCACATCATTTGGACTTAAAGTTGTCATACTATCTTCCTTTTCAATTTTTATTGTCAGTGTAGACCGTTCACATCAGCGTTATGATTTATTTATCTTACGCTGTGCATCATGTGCAATACGCGTTGACGTTGAGTATCATTTAGCACGCTGTAGTAAATCAGCCAAAACAGCACGTCTGTCATGAAAAATAGTGATAAATCCATTGCTATCTTTGTTTTGACAGACGTACCACACTTATCCTAATACGGTATGTTCATTACTCAACTGAGTAAAAAGTCTCGCCTGCGGCTGCCATGTCGCGAATCTTTTGCGGGGCTTCATAGGCTTTGCCAAGATGAGCGTACTTTTCACATAGTGCCAAGTAGTTATCTAGACCCATTTGGTCGACATAACGGCAAGGGCCACCGCGGAATGGCGGGAAACCGACACCCATAATCATCGCCATGTCGGCCTCGGCAGGCGTGCTCACGATGTTGTCTTCTAGGCAGCGAACGGTTTCGTTGCAGAACGCCAGCATAGTGCGGTCGATGATCGCTTGATCGTCGAATTCTTGCTTGTCACTGTCAGTCGTGGTTTTTAGCAACTCGTAAGTGGCTTCATCGGCAACTTTCTTTGGCTTGCCGCGCTTGTCAGTTTCATACTTGTAGAAACCTACGCCGTTTTTCTGACCGAGACGTTCGTTCTCATACAGATGCTGAATCGCGCCTTTGTAATCTGGCTTCATGCGATCTGGGAAACCATCCGCCATGACTTCTGCGCCATGTACACCCGTATCTAGACCGACCACGTCGATGAGATAAGCAGGGCCCATTGGCCAGCCAAATTTTTCCATGACTTTATCGACATGAGCAAAGTCAGCACCTTGCTTGAGCAATAAATCAAACGCGCCAAAGTATGGGAACAATACGCGGTTGACCAAGAAACCTGGGCAGTCATTGACGACAACTGGCACTTTGCCCATTTTTGAGGCAAGTGCTACGGTAGTTGCGATGGCTTCTTCAGAAGATTTTTCACCGCGGATCACTTCGACCAGTGGCATACGATGTACTGGGTTGAAGAAATGCATACCGACGAAGTTTTCTGGACGCTCAAGCGCTTCTGCTAGGAACGTAATAGAGATAGTCGACGTGTTTGATGCTAGGATACAATCGTCTTTTACTAGCCCTTCTACTTCTTTTAATACCGAACGCTTCACGTTTGGATTTTCTACGACCGCTTCGATAACGATATCAGTTTCGCTGAAGTCACCATAGTTCAAAGTAGGACGGATACGGCTTAAGGTTTCACCCATTTTTGCTGGGGTCATCTTGCCGCGTTCAACCATTTTGCCAAGCAATTTGCTGGCTTCGCCCATACCAAGGTCTAATTGCTCAGATTTGATATCTTTCATAATGATTGGCAAGCCTTTGCTGGCTGCCTGATACGCGATACCGCCGCCCATGATACCAGCGCCTAGTACAGCCGCTTCATTGATGTCATGTGCTTGTTTGCTGTGTTTTTTGGCCAGTTTTTTGACCAGCTGATCGTTTAAGAAAAGACCAACCAAGCTCTCTGCTTGTGGGGTTTTTGCAGCTTTTGCAAAACCGGCGGCTTCAACTTCAATCGCTTCGTCACGCGATAGATTGACGTGTTTTTCGATCGCTTCGATAGCGAGGGCTGGTGCTGGGTACTGCTTAGGATTGGCTTTAGCGAAAATAGCACCTTTGGCACTGTTAAACGCCATGGCTTGCTCAAGCTGGTTTAGCTTAACAGGAGCCAGTTTTTCTTCACGTTTCGCTTGCCAATCAAGCTCACCTGAGATACATTTTTTGACCAAATCAATGGCTGCATCTTGTAAGTCGTCAGCCGGTACGGTGGCATCAACCAAGCCGAGTTTTAGCGCATCAAGTGGTTTTTTCGGTGTGCCAGTGGCGATAAGCTCAAGCGCGTTATCGATACCAATGACACGCGTACTACGAACCGTACCACCAAAGCCTGGGAAGATACCTAGCTGAGTTTCTGGTAGACCGATGATTGCCTTGTCACTCATGACGCGGTATTCACATACCAAGGTCATCTCACAGCCGCCGCCCATTGCCGCGCCATTGATGGCAGCCACTTTTGGGAATGGCAAATCTTCAAAACGATTGAACGCGTCATTGACATGAACGACCCAATCTTTGATCTCGCTTTCTGATTTTTTGAAAGAAGCCACAAACTCTGTGATATCAGCACCAGCGATAAACACGCCTTTGCCTGAAGTGACGATCAGGCCTTTGACGTCGTCCGCTTTTTCTAAAGCAGTCACGGCTTCACCAAACTGTTTGTTGGTTTCGGCATCAAATTTGTTCACGCTCTCATTTTCGGCGTTGTAGTGCATGTTGGCGATGCCATCCTCTAGCATTGTCACCGTGATGCGATTTCCTTGGTATACCATTTGAAACTCCTTTCTATATAACGAAAGCTACGTTTTGAATTAAAATAAATAGCCAGTTACTGTTAGTAAAATGGGTAATAGCACTGTGCGCCTGTCATGTTGTAAAGACAAACACATAGAGGGCGCACAAGTGAAGATGTCTTTATTATCCAGCGCTCATGATGTGATACGTATTTTGACGTCTCTTGTACCCCATCACACGGCGCTTCATTTATATGTTGCAAATACTGCTATTAAAATACTGACTGAGACATGGTCCAACACTGACAATTGCTGAATTAATACGCTGAGGGAAAACCCACTACAGTCAACATCAGACCATTTTCACGTCAATTAGTGTAGGGGATTATGCCCCTAGCTGTCACAAGCTAATGCCATACTCGCAAGTCACTCTTAAATCACCTGTAGGCATTTACCTTATGCGCAAAGTGTTTTAGTGAATGCTTGTATACTGAGTTGCTATTTTGAATGTATTCCGTCTTGCTCTTCTTTACGGTCTACCACCTCAAGGGTGATAAACCGTTGGTGTAGCCCAATTAATATGACTTACTTAGCTTGCGCCTTTATCAGACCATATTCAACCAGTGAATGACATCAGCGATACGTGACCGAATATTGTTGTGATATTGCGATTATCCTGCTTTATTTTTAAACAGATGACAGCCGTAAAATGCAAAAAACAAACGATTGATACCGTGTCTCACACGAGCAATATGACCTATCATGCTACACTAATACCGCTTTTACCTTATCCCTAATAAGTTTTCATTATATCCCTGATAAATGGTTGGATTATGACGGTTTCCCTTACTTCTAGCGCTACCTCTTCTGGCTTTACCCCTTTTAACGCTGTCTCTTTTCAAAGCACTGAGCAATTTCATTGTGCTGTGCGCGCCCAACTGGCGCAAGATATTGAGGTCTTGTTTGCTTATGCCAAGCTGCCTAGTCCACTGGTAGATGCCTGTCGTTATGTCATGACTGGGCAAGGTAAGTTGGTACGCCCACTGATGGTTGCCAGTGCTTTTGCCAGTATTAATAGCGGTAATAGTGAACGTACAGACGAGCATAAGGACGACATCGACATGCTCAATGCTGATCTGGATTCGCTGCTAGAAAATGACTCAGACTATGATATGTCACGCCGCGCTGCATTGGCCGTAGAGCTGCTACACACTTATTCGTTAGTGCATGATGACCTGCCCTGTATGGATGATGACGAGCTGCGCCGCGGGCAACCAACTGCGCATATTGCCTTTGATGAAGCGACTGCGCTGCTGGCAGGGGATGTGTTGCAGACGCTCGCGTTTGAAGTATTGACTGCGGAGATGCCAACCTTTGCGCCATTCGATGCAGATATTGCAAGTCAGCTCATGGCCATATTTGCCCCGCGCGCACGACGCATGGTGTCTGGTCAAATGCTAGACCTCAATGCCGAAGCCAGTACCAGTATTGCACAGGATGATTTAGAAGCCATTCACCGTGATAAAACAGGGGCGTTGATTGAAGCAGCTATGCTCATGGGCGGCGTCTGTGCTGGCGCAACGGCGCCACAACGTATGGCATTGGAAGAGTGTGCGCAACATATTGGACTCGCCTTTCAAGTTCAAGATGATGTACTGGACGTGACGATGACGACTGATACGCTTGGCAAGCCTGCAGGTAGCGATGAGAAATTAGATAAATCTACTTATGTAAAATTGATGGGCGTCGATGATGCGACCAGCTATGCGCAAACGCTCTTCAATGACGGACGCGCTGCTATTTCTCATGAACTAAACAGTCGTGAGCTTAACGACAATCAAGACAACCTTGGCAAAAATAATGACGCATTGTTGGCGTTGATTGAGTGGCTGTGGTCGCGTAAAAAGTAACTCGTCAAATCACAGAAAAATAAAAACAGCTTAGCAAAATCTATTATTCAACAAGGTAGTGAGTGGTCAACATGGACAGTTCCCCTACCCCGCGTATTTATCTTGGCACTGGTGGCTATAGCGATACTGACTTACTCGGTACGCTATATCCGCAAGGTACCAAAAAGACCGACTTTCTACTTGAATACGCCAAACAATACGGCGCAGTCGAAATTAATAGCACATTCTACGCGCCCATTGGTCAAAAAGCCTTTGCGGGAATGGTTGATAAAGCCTATGTGCAAACTGATAGTGAATTGAAGTTCGCCGTTAAACTACACCAAGATTTTACTCATGCGCGCAAAGGCACTGCAGAGCATGCACAGGCGTTTCTTACTGCGCTATCCCCGCTGGTGGACGCCGATGCCTTAGCGCCGTTATTGCTTCAGTTCCCACATGGCTTTGACCGTACTCGCGAGCATCGTCTCTATCTCGCCAATCTTGTCAGCTGGTTTAAGGACTATCCGCTTGCCATCGAGTTTCGTCATAACGGCTGGCACACCCCGCAAGTGGTCGATAGCTTTGCACAGCAAGGACTGATTTGGTGTAGCGTCGATTACCCTAAAGTTGGCGGACTGCCGCCCTCACGCCTGATATTTACCGAGCGTACAGGCTATCTGCGTATGCATGGCAACAATTTAAATTGGTGGGATGCGATGAGCGCAAGTGACCGTCATGATTATCGCTATAGCGAGGCGGAAATGCAGGACTGGGCGCAAGCGATTGCCAATCAGCGTCAGCATTTTGATACGCTCTATGTCTTTTTTCAAAATACGGTAAAGGCGCATGCTTATTATAATATTGCAATGCTTAGAGAAGCGTTGACGGCGCACAACTTTGACGTATTGTAATTAATCTAAACCCAACCCTTAAATTAATAAGAGCGCTATGGATTCACTCAGTCAAATCGTCTTAGGTGCTAGCGTCCAAGGGGCAGTACTTGGTAAATATCAGGGTCGTAAAGCCTACCTATACGGGGCGATACTGGGCACTCTACCTGATTTGGATGTGCTTATCAGCTACCCCGATCCCATCAGCGACATGACTTACCATCGCAGCTTTAGTCATTCATTATTTGTTCTGACCGCAGTAGGTATCATCGGCGCTTGGCTCATTAGTCGCTATCATCACTGGCGCGATATGCCGTTGCCTTATTCAACGCGGCGCTTAGCACTCGCCATGACGTTGGTTTTGACTACCCATCCTATCTTGGACAGCTTTACCGTCTATGGCACACAGTTGTTTTGGCCATTGCAAGATCCTTTGCAGATAACCCCCATCAGTATTGCCTCCGTCTTTATTATTGATCCACTCTATACCCTGCCATTACTTGTAGCTGTGACTGTGGGACTTATTAAAGGGTGCAAACTTGCGGTATTTAAGTCAGGACTGTGGGCCAACTGTCAGCGCTTTACCCTGTGGATGCTGCTGCTTAGTAGCAGTTATTTGCTGCTCGGCTTAGGCTTAAAATACCATGCACAGTCCCAAGCTGAGCAAACTTTGGCAACGGCTAATATTAATACTACGCGCATTAAAACCATGCCTGTGTTGCCAACAATACTCATGTGGCGTACCGTTGCCGAAGACGATCAAAATAGATTGCTCGAGTTACGCGGTAGCGTTTTGGATAGCCGCTTACCTGAATATCGCTATCTAACGCAGTACGACAACGCGCAGACACTACGGGCAAACCTGCCAGCGCAAAGCCGACCCTACGCCCAGCGTCTTGACTGGTTCTCTGGTAACTGGACAGGGTATCGCGCCCAAATGCTACCCGCCACTTCTACTACTAGCGATGCAACCGAACAACTGGTCGTCGATGATTTGCGTATGATGGCAGGTGATACGGCTTTCTTTAGTTTTGTATTAGCTGCCAAAGCCAATCAAAGTACCCAATGGCAAGCCATCACGCCGATAGAAGCACCTGTGGTGACTCCTGACAACCAAACTGAATCATCGCGTTTTGAGCTGATAAAACAAGGCTTTAAACGGGTGTTTGATGAGTCGGTTGTAAGTGGCGATGGTTGGATTTTGGTTGATTAAGGGTATAAATTGGGAAGTAACGCGTGTGCAATCTAACACTTGATGTATCAACGTAGCGTTTCTAGTAAGGTATTGCACACTATGATAAAAAAAATCGTCACTATTATAATGCTAACCCTTGTAGCTACTTCAATTTATTTTTTAGTAACCCCTTACTATGAGGTAAGATGGATTCATGTTACATACGATACTGACAATCAATACCTTGCTATTGCTAAAAACTCAGACAATAAAGTAAAGTTTGATTTTTGGTATAACGGTGATTTCGAAAAGTCTTATAACTTAGAAAATCACAAGCTAGGAAATAATTGGTCACTTGTATTTAAAGATGAAAGCGAAAATATAGATGAAATACAACTTGATAGCCTTATTTTGGTAGTTGATGGCGAGGTTTTAAAAGTTAGGTATAAAAAAGATCCTTTAAAATTTGAATTGAATGGCATGTATAAGGATATCATTGCTACTCAAAGAGCCTTTCCCAAACTCTGTGTAACTGCTTATAATCCACTAACAGGAGAATAAGCAATGACTACCCAATCTGACATTAAGAAACTGGCCGAGCAAATGGCTGGTAGCATGAACAGCTTTGATGATATCAAAGACTTTCAAAAGCAGCTCATGCAATCCTTTATCGATACTGCCTTAGAGGCTGAGATGGAAGACCATCTCGGCTACCCCAAGCATGAAAAGGCGGATAAGCCTAACAAGCGCAACGGGCACACTAAAAAGACCGTCCGCAGTGACACAGGCGATCTTGAGATATCTACCCCAAGAGACCGTGATAGCAGCTTTGAGCCTGTACTCGTTAGTAAGCATCAAACCCGTATCTCAGGGCTTGATGATAAAATCATATTTCTTTACGCCAAGGGCCAAACCACCACCGAGATTGTAGAGAGCATTAAAGAGCTCTACGATGTCGATATCTCAAGTAGCTTGGTTTCAAGAGTCACTGACAACATCTTAGAGGACATCACTGCATGGCAGAACCGGCCATTGAGCAGTGTTTATCCTATCGTCTATCTAGACTGCATTGTCGTCAAAGTACGTCAAGACAAGCAGATCATCAACAAAGCCATTTACTTAGCCCTAGGCGTTAACCTTAACGGTAAAAAAGAGCTGCTTGGTATGTGGCTATCAGAGAATGAAGGCGCTAAGTTCTGGCTAGGTGTTCTTACCGAGCTTCAAAACCGTGGCGTACAAGACATCTTAATCGCTTGTGTTGACGGTCTAAAGGGCTTCCCTGATGCCATTAACACCGTCTATCCAAAGGCACAGGTTCAGCTGTGTATCGTACACATGGTGCGCTATTCAATGAAGTTTGTGCCGTGGACGGATAAAAAGGCCGTAGCGGCTGATTTAAAGGCCATTTACGGCGCTGATACCCTTGAGATGGCAGAGGCCAATCTTGAGCACTTTGATGAGACTTGGGGCAAAGATTACCCGCACGTGGTCAAGTCTTGGCGCAATAACTGGGAGGGCTTAACGGTGTTCTTTGAGTATCCGAAAGACATCAGAAAAGTGATTTATACCACCAATGCGATAGAGTCGCTAAACAGTGTGATTCGGACGGCAGTGAATAAGCGTAAGGTGTTCCCATCTGATCAGGCAGCATTTAAAGTGGTGTACTTAGCCACCCAGCAGGCATCCAAAAAGTGGTCGATGCCCATTCGTAACTGGACGTCTGCTTTGAATCGCTTTATGATTATGTTTGATGATCGTATAAGCAGGCATTTAATCTAAATGGCAGTTACACAGAATCTGAGATGGGCTCTACTCAAACTATAAATCTAAAAAAAATTCCTAAGGACTCTTTCATTCTAGAGGTTACAGGCATTTTAACTACTGAATATGGAGAAGTATTACCTTTCTCATATACTCAAAAAGGTAAGGTTCATTCAGTGTCTAATTATTACTCAGGTTTTTACTTATTAATGCCTACTGTATAATGTCTTTACCTTCTTATCTTTCTAAACTAGCAATTGAGATTGATAAAAACTTAATATATCTCTATCTGCTAGTGATAAGTTAAAAGCATAAGCCTATGGAAAGCTGAGAGCCGCCATAAACAGAAAAACGATACCTCTCAACGTCCTTTTTTCAAATCAAATACTCGGTTGAATATTACGCTTCAACACCAGCATCTTGACCTTTATATTTTGCGTTTGCATAGTTCCAGTTCATAAGCTTATCTAAGAACGTATCTACACAGTCGAGATTTAAATCAACAGCACCCCATCGCCACAATCACTGAATAACTGCTTACATAGAGCTATGCGTGGGCGCAGACTTCATCATATACCAGCTCGCACTAACAAACAGCAGCACCGCCAGCACAGCGCCAAAAATTTCTACCACAAACAGCGTCTGCCCCATTGGCGCGACCGAGCGCGGGAAGATATTAGTAATGCCTGCCACATACACCACAAAAAACTCCACCGCGAGCAATAGCAGTATCTTGCCGCGCATCGCATGACCGTCAATCCCCGCGAACAGCTGCCAAATGCTCAGCAGCCCAAGGGTAATCAAAAATACATTAAATAGCGTCATCACCATCGGTGAGTAGTCAGTCAGCGCCCGCATCCCGACCAAGTTGCTAAATATCACAAAGCACAAATTGATGACCAAGAGTGTCAATATGGCAAGTACTGCGATGCGTGCTTTATTCACCGTGCCCTCGTCTTATTCTCATGATTGATAATGCGTATTATAGCGCTGGTGGGGTCATTTTTGCCGATACCAATTAGCTTGCATCGTCACGCTTTGCCCGCCATTCCTTTTTTAAGATGGCATATTGCAAGGTGTCTTCATACTTTGGCGTGCCGTCTGCATTTTTGATAAACGAGATAAACTCCACAAAATGCCCTTCTTTACGCATACCCAACCGCTCGCACAGCTTTTGTGAGGCAACATTGTCTACTTCGACATAAGCATAGACCCGTCTGGCATCGGCTTTGTCAAACAAATAATCAATAAACGCCTGTGCGCTCTCGCTGGCGTAGCCTTTGCCATGAAATTGCTGATTAAAGTTCCAACCGACAGAATAAGTGTCTGGCTCTTCTTTGACATAGAATATCTCGCCAATCACTTTGCCCGTCTCATTCAGACACACGGCGAGATAGTCGCCCTCGTCTTTTTGTCGTTTGGCGATTTTTGCTACGGCTGCATCTATCGAGGTGACTTTATCGCCTGCAAAACAGCTGGGTATGGGGCTGGACAGATACTCGAGCAGGTCGGCAGCATCGTCGGCGGTAAAGGGGCGCAGATTTAGGCGCGGTGTGTGTACAGTTGTCATTATTATGATCTCGTTATTATGGTCTTGTTATTTGTCTAGGTCATGCTTTATCAAAGTCAGAAGAGTAAATATCAGGCATCGCTATCTTACCGTGATATTTTTATTGTCCTATTAGTTTTTATCAAAACACAAACCAAAAAAAAGGACACCTCACGGCGTCCTTTTTTCAAATCAAATACTTGGTTGAATATTACGCTTCAACGCCAGCATCTTGACCTTTATATTTTGCGTTTGCGTAGTCCCAGTTCACTAGCTTGTCTAGGAACGTGTCAACATAGTCAGGACGACGGTTACGGTAATCAACATAGTACGCATGTTCCCATACATCACAAGTCAATACAGCGATTTGGTCATGTGCAAGTGGGGTATCAGCGTTAGCAGTTTTGGCGATAGATAGTTTGCCACCGACTTTGTCAGTAACTAGCCATGCCCAACCTGAACCAAACTGAGTCAATGCTGCGTTTTTGAACTCTTCACGGAACTTATCATAGCTACCAAAATCTTCTTCGATTTTAGCTTTTAGATCGCCAGTAGGTTCGCCGCCACCATTCGTTGGTGTCATGCAGTTCCAATAGAACGTGTGGTTCCATACTTGAGCTGCTTGGTTAAACATACCTTGTTTGCTTTCATCTTTAGCCGTTGCTTCGATGATTTCTGGCAATGTTTTGTCTTCAAGACCAGAGCCTGGTAGCAATTCATTTAGCTTGTTTACATAAGCAGCATGATGCTTGTCATGATGATACTCTAGCGTCTCGGCACTGATATGTGGCTCTAGCGCGTCTTTTGCGTATGGTAGATCTGGCAATGTAATGTTTGACATAGTTATTTTATCCTTGCTGTTTTTGGCCATTAAATAATAGTAGCTGAATTTTGCATTGTTCTGACGCTACAAAATCATGACCTAAATTGGCTGAGTTTATTGTTTGGACTGACATTTAGTGCTTAATACCTATTACTGCTTGATACAATATCACGTATTATTATGAATCCAAACTGACTTAATTGTTATTTTTGGCAAAAAGCCAAGCGTTTGGCTTACTGCGCTTTTATTAACTAATTGTTCATAAGCCATAAGATATAATTCACTGTAGCTTGTTGCGCATTATAGCAAAATTGACCAGTGATATCAGTTACCAAATGTTATAACCCGTACAAACCACATAATAAGAAATCCTCACATCTATATAACGGAATGCCCGTATGAGCAACACTGACGCCTCACAACTCTCTACCCAATCAACTGCCGATAACCAATGGGTACTCGCCAGCAATAATAAGGGCAAGCTAGCTGAGTTCAAAAAACTGTTTCGCGACGCGAATTTGAATGTGACGATCATTCCGCAAGGTCAGCTCGATATCGAGGACGCTGTTGAAGATGGTTTAAGCTTTGTCGAAAATGCCATTATCAAAGCACGTCATGCCAGCCGTCTGAGCGGCTTGCCTGCGATTGCTGATGATTCTGGTTTGTGCGTTCCTGTACTGGGCAATGCGCCCGGTATATACTCTGCCCGCTATGCAGGCGAACACGGCAATGATGGCAAAAATAACGCCAAGCTCATCGCGGATTTGCAGCCCATTCGCGACCAGCAAACTAAAACGCCTATCGCAGGCATGTTTGTCTGCGTCCTCGCCATGGTGCGTCATGCCGATGACCCATTACCCATTATCGCTCAAGGTCTATGGCAGGGTGAGATTTTAGAAGCACTGCATGGTGACGGCGGGTTTGGGTATGATCCATTGTTCTGGTTACCTGAATTGCAAGCCAGTGCAGCCAGCCTCAGCGCTGCTGATAAAAATCGCATCAGTCATCGTGGTCAGGCAATCCAGCAGTTATTGGCGCAGCTGTCATTATAGTTTTTTTCTATTGGCTCTAATCAGTTCAAAGTAAAATCAATACGTTTCTGATCACGTGCTACTGATATAAATTTTCCTTACTTGCTGCTAAACAGAGGCTACGAAAAATTCATCTCAGTAGTACTTCGTTAGTCTTAGAGTAAACTGACTGTACCTTGCCTGTGAACTCTACAAGCGATCCATATAAAAATAAAACTACTTTAGAATCTGTTTCTGTTTTGAACCAATGATTTTGAACTGACCATAGCAAACAGATAATTTTTACTTTAATAAACAGATAGATTATACTGTTCTACTTTTAAAATTTTGTTGAAAGCCGTTATTTGGCTGTATAATTCACCAAAAAGCGTTATTATGCGGTGCATTAACGGTTTATGATTGATATTTGGTAGTGTCTGCAACTTGGACAGCGTTATCTTATGAGTATCAGCGGCGATGGCTACTGGTGCTGATTTTGAAGTTGCAGCGTTATCACTATCCCCTATTTATTCCAACGGCAACCGTCGTACACGCCCGTAATTTGAGGCACGGTTTGTCTATTACCATTTAACCCTAAGTACTATTTTATTAATCAAACGTACTACTTAATCCTAAAGGTGTAATGAACATGGCTACAGATTTACAAGTCACAACCAACAAGCTATCTAATAAAGAGACGCAGTTAACGGTTAAAGTTCCTGTTGAAAAAATTCAAAACAAAGTCGAAGGCCGTATTCGCCAAGTTGCGAAAACTGCCAAGATTGACGGTTTCCGTAAAGGCAACGTCCCAATGTCACACATCCGTTCTCAGTACGGTGCTGGCATTCAACAAGAAGTAATCAACGATGTGATCCGTGACACTGTGTTCGAAGCGATCAAATCTGAAGACATCCGCGCCGTTGGCATGCCTAACATCGATGACGTAAAACTTGAAGATGATTTCTTGGTTTATCAAGCGACTGTTGAAATCTTCCCAGAAGTAGATGTACAAGGTATTGATGAAATCGAAGTTGAGCGTCACACTGCCCAAGTGAGCGAAGAAGACGTTGACACCATGATCGAAAACCTTCAAAAGCAACGTGAAGAATTCGTTGAGAAAAAAGGCATGGCGGCGAAAGACAACCAAGTGACTTTTGACTTTGAAGGCTCTATCGACGGCGAAAAATTCGAAGGCGGCTCTGCTGAAGACTTTAAACTAGTTATCGGTAGCAACCAGATGATCCCAGGTTTTGAAGCGGGTATCAAAGGCATGAAAGCTGGCGAAGAAAAAGTCATCGACGTCACTTTCCCAGAAGATTACCAAGCTGAGAACCTAGCTGGTAAAGAAGCTCAGTTCAAAATCAACGTAAAATTGGTTGAAAAATCTAAGCTACCTGAAATCAACGAAGAGTTCCTTGAGCTATTCGGCGTAAAAGAAGGTGGCGTTGAGAAGTTGAAAGAAGACGTACGCAAAAACATGGAACGCGAAATCAAAAACGCTGCACGTAGCCAAGTGAAGCAAGCGACTTTTGACGCATTGCTAGAAAAGAACGAGTTTGACGTACCAAATGCGATGCTAGAGCAAGAAATCGAGCGTCAACGCAACATGATGATGCAACGTTTTTCTCAGCAGTTCGGCGCGAATGCTGATAGCTTCGATAAAGACATGCTGCCAAATGAGCTATTTGAAGAGCAAGCGCTACGTGCTGCCCGTCTTGGCATCATCGTTGCCCGTGTTATCGATACTAAAGGCTTAGAAGTAGATCAAGAGCGTGTTGAAACCTTCATCAAAGAAGCCGCTGAAAACTACGAAGATCCAGCAGAAGTGATCGAGTACTACACCAATGATAAGCAGCAGCGCGCTAACATTGAGTCTGTCGTACTAGAAGACCAAGTAGTAGATTACTTGATCAGCCAAGGTAAAGTCACTGATAAAGAAGTGAGCTACCAAGACTTGCTAGCGGCTCAGCAACAACAGCAGCAAGGCATGTAATTTAGACTGAGCGCTGTGTGGTGTTAAATCATAACACTTAGATAGCGCTCTTGTTCTAAACGCCAAAAAATACGGCCCCGATCGATGATCGGGGCCGTATTTTTTATGGAAGCTTGAGAACCGCTTTATTTAGTAAATCATCATAAAGTTTACTTTATACAAAAGCAGGAACAAACACTGCACCCAGTCCGAGCACGACTAGCCCGCGCTGTAACCATAAGTTATCACCGAGGCGTTGCTGCAGCTGCTGGCTGACCAGCGTACCAACTGCATATAGCGCCAGCATCGTCACTAGCATTCCTGCATAAAATCCTAGCTGACCACTCACGCCAGCGTTTGCTGGTACTTCCAGCGCATGTGCCAACCCGTGAAAGACCGCCAAACCACCAAAACCAAACAATGATAGCTGCTGAATGCTTGGCGTGTGCGCTACCTGAGTCTGCGCAGAGAATACCTCTTGTCGACTTTTATGACTCATCAAAATCAGAGCCAATACAACCACCGATAATGATATGGCAACTTCAATTAATCCAGATGATGCAGCAAACCCAACACCGCCAATCAGCACCCCAATAGTGCCCAATACTGCACCTAACGATAACCCTGCCGTCAATGACATCATACCTAAGCGCTGCTTTTGTAGACCATAAAACAACATGCCCATACCGACTGCCAAAAATAAATGGTCAAGGCCGGTCACTGGATGCATCAGTCCTGCTTGCAATGTGCCCAAAAATGACGGCGCTTGCATAGTAGCCGAGTGAATATGTCCTGAGTGTGCTTGTGCCAATGATGGTAGCATTAGCGATGTCATCAGCACAGCCGAACCAGACACGATATGACGAGCTGAGAGCGCTGGTGAAAAGTGAGAGTTTTTTAAAGTCTTTATCATGCGATTTTTCCTTACTATTACTATTCTAATTGTCGATGTGGGCGACTAGCTAAGCCAGCATGCCATGTTCTTTAATAAAGGCGATAATCTCATCCAGACCGTCACCTGTTTTCATGTTGCTAAATACAAAAGGCTTGTCGCCACGCATTTTTTTGGCATCGCGCTCCATCACCTCAAGTGACGCACCAACCATTGGTGCAAGGTCGGTCTTATTGATAATCAACAAATCAGATTTGGTAATACCAGGACCACCCTTACGAGGTATCTTATCGCCTGCAGAGACATCAATGACGTACAAGGTCAAATCAGACAGCTCTGGGCTAAACGTCGCAGCTAGATTGTCGCCACCTGACTCAATGATAATCAACTCTAAACCTTCAAAAGTCGATTGTAGCTCAGCAATCGCAGTCAGATTAATAGAAGCATCTTCGCGGATAGCTGTATGCGGACAGCCGCCCGTCTCCACGCCGCGGATACGCTCAGCAGGCATGGCATCATTGCGGGTCAAAAACTCTGAGTCTTCTTTGGTATAGATATCATTGGTCACAACGGCCATATTGACCGTATCGCGCAAGTTTTGGCAAAGACGCAAGGTCAAAGCTGTCTTGCCGCTGCCGACTGGCCCACCAATACCAAGGCGTAAGCACGATAAGGCAGTCTGATGTGAGTTGTCACTATCGATATGTAAGTCAGGGACGGCTTGATTATTTTTTGGTTTTATTGGGGTTAGAGACATCGTAAGCTCCTTAGAGGATTCATATAGGGATAATGATAAATAGAGATAAAGGTAAAACTATGAGCGGAACAACCGACTGTATTGCTCCTCGTGCATACTCGAAAGAATAGCCAAATTGGGTAAACTGTTAGAGATATTAAGCGATTCATAGAGGTCTTGGCATAATTGCTGACAGCCCTGCTCTTCACTCACATTTAAAGCGTCAATAGCGTTTGATGACATGATTAAATCATCAAAGGCTTGCTGTACGTCATCGCTCAGCCCATCAACCTGAGCACCCAGATCGCTTTGCAATTGCCATAAGATACGCTGACCTGCCATTTGTCCTAGCGGTACAGTCTTCACAGCGGCGAGCACCATATTCTCTAATTGAGCAAATCCATAGGTAGTCATCGACTGCGCTAATGGCAGCTGCCAATGCTGGGCAATGTGAGCGAATAGCGGTAAGTAACCATCTTCAGGTATCTCAGAAGGTATGCCAAGACTCAATACTTCGTTGAGCCAAGATACCATCGCCTGTGCCAGCTGCTGCGACTCGAGTACAAACTCTTTACTCTCGAGGCTAGCATGATAGTCGTGTGCTAGATTTGCCGCCAGCGCCTCATGACCTTGGCTAAGTGCACACATGATGAGTCCCAATATAGGTAACTCGTAGCCAATGACTGCAAGCGCTAGATAATCCTGCATAAATGTGAGCGTACTGGCTTCGTCAAAAATAACGCCTGACTCAATCGCTGACTCTACCCCTTGCGAATAGGTATAGCTACCAATCGGTAAATTGCTCGATGCCAGCATCAACAGCTGCCCAAGTTGAGTAGACTGTTGAGACTGAGTCATGCTATCAACCATCATTTGAATGACCTATGGACGCATCATCATGGCTGTGGCTGTCATCATGGCTATGACTTTTCTTATGACCATAAGAATCACTATGCGAATGTGCATGGGAGTGAGAGTGAGCGTGGTTATGCGCATGCCCTTGTCCTGACTGATAAGCACCTGTTTCAGGCTCAAATGGCACTGAGGTAGACCCGATATGTAATCCTAAGTTTTCTAGCATCTGGGCGAGCACATGATCATTTTCGAAATACAGTGCATACCCTGCGGCGCTGTGCTCAAACATCAATGGCACATGTCGATTGCCCAAATGATACGCGCCTTTCATCAATAAAAAGTCATTGTCAGCAGTCACTTTGGTCACCGCTTGTGGCTTGGCAATGACTTGCATCAGCTCCCCTACTGCATTGATCAGCACATCATCTCCTTTTAAGACGCCAGTTCGTGGCAAATCGATACCGACCGCCTCCCCTGAGACAGTAATAGCTCTAAAGCGCGAATGCTGACGAGTATCAAAGTCTAATAGCAGATAATCGTCGGCTTGATACTGTTCTGCTAATTGTGCTTTTTGGGTATCGCTAAGCGTACTTAAACGGGTATTAAATATTTTCATAAATATGATGCTCTACTTATAGTGGCTCAAACGATTGGTCAATCGTGTTGATGGTAAAAGTGTTAAGAATAAAATTCAGATCTTATATAAGTAACTAGCTGTTTAACGAGATTTGGCAAAATTCAGCCATTTTTGCGTCATTTCATTGTGGTTCAGATTAAGGATGCGTTTCAATCCTTAGAATAAAAAATAACGCTGTGCCATCGGCAGTACATCAGCTGGCTCGCAGGTAAGTGTCTTACCATCGGCACGTACTTCATAGGTCTCAGGATTGATATCCATATCTGGACAGTAGCTATTAAAGCGCATATCACTTTTACGAATCTTGCGGATGCTATGTACTGGCTGAATCACTTTGGTCAATCCGAGCTGCTTATCTACTTGTTTGTCGATAGCGGCTTGCGACATAAAGGTGATACTGGTTTGGGCGACTGACTTTGGGTACGACGCAAACATAGGGCGATAATGTACAGGCTGAGGGGTAGGAATAGAGGCGTTGATATCGCCCATCGGCACCGCAGCGATAAGTCCGCCTTTGATGATGCACTCAGGCTTTACCCCAAAAAATTTAGGCGACCACAGCACCATATCTGCCCATTTCCCTACTTCGATGGAGCCGACCATATCGCTGATACCATGCGTGATCGCAGGATTGATCGTGTATTTTGCGATATAGCGTTTGATACGGAAGTTATCATTGTCCGCGCTTTGGTCATAGTCTGTCAGTGTAATGCGCTGCTCTTGGTGTTCTATGTCCGCTGTCGCATCTGGCGCGAGATGACCACGTTGCACTTTCATTTTGTGCGCGGTCTGCCATGTACGAATGACCACTTCACCCACGCGCCCCATCGCTTGTGAGTCACTACTCATCATCGAAATCGCACCCAAATCGTGTAGAATGTCTTCAGCCGCGATGGTTTCTTGACGAATACGGCTTTCAGCAAATGCTACGTCTTCTGCGATGGCAGGACTCAGGTGATGACAAACCATGAGCATATCGAGATGCTCATCAATGGTATTGACGGTGTATGGGCGCGTGGGGTTGGTTGAGGATGGCAGCACATGCGACTCGCCAATCGCCTTTAGAATATCAGGCGCATGACCACCGCCCGCGCCTTCCGTATGAAAGGTATGAATACAGCGGTTTTTAAATGCCCCTAGCGTACTCTCAAGATAGCCACTTTCATTTAGCGTATCGGTATGAATGGCCACTTGCACATCATAGTCGTCAGCGACGTTCAGACAATTATCGATGGCTTGCGGCGTGGTACCCCAATCTTCATGTAGCTTGAGTCCGATAGCGCCTGCTTCTATTTGCTCAGCAATGGGCGTGGGTACACTTACATTACCTTTACCTAAAAGCCCAATATTCATAGGAATGCTATCAGTCGACTTTAGCATTGAGGCAATATGATACGCCCCTGGTGTACAAGTAGTAGCGAGCGTTCCTTGAGCTGGCCCTGTACCGCCGCCTAGCATCGTGGTCACTCCCGACATCAGCGCTGTCTCACACTGCTGAGGCGCGATAAAGTGAATGTGACTATCGACGCCACCTGCTGTGAGGATTTTACCTTCACCGGCAATAATTTCGGTCGCGCCGCCAATAGGAATATCAATAGCAGGCTGGATATCGGGATTGCCCGCTTTGCCAATGGCACTGATACGACCATTTTTGATACCGATATCCGCTTTATAGATACCTGTATAGTCAACGACTAATGCATTGGTAATCACTGTATCGGCAACTTCTGCGCCCAGCAATTGTCCTTGACCCATGCCATCACGAATAACTTTACCACCGCCAAATTTGACTTCTTCACCTTTGATTTCAATAGGTTTACTGCTACTCTCATCACTTTGCGACGTATTCGCTTGGTCAACAGCAGTATCTTTATGACTGGTTAAATCCGCCTCGACTTGTAGCCAAAGCTCAGTATCGGCAAGACGGACTTTGTCACCTGTGGTCGGGCCAAAATGCTCAGCATAAATCTGCCGGCTTACTCGCTTCTGCGAAGTAGCGGTTAACTTTTTATCAGTAGTGCTCTCCGATATTTTGCCTGAATGAACTTCGCCCATGACGCGACCCGCGAAGCCGTATACTTCCTGCTTGCCAGCATAAGCCACCAATTCTACTTCTCGCGATTGGCCAGGCTCAAAACGTACAGCGGTCCCAGAGATAATATTGAGACGAAAACCCCGAGTCTGCTCTCTATCAAAACTCAGCGCATCATTGACCTCATAGAAATGATAATGCGAGCCAATTTGGATCGGTCTATCACCAGTATTGCTGACACTGATGGTCTGTACCTGTCGTCCTTGGTTTAAGATAATATCGCCATCTTGGATATGGTATTCGCCTGCTTGCATGGGAGCCGCCTTATTTTGGAGTAATCATTTCGGTGATAGACAGAACTATACGATGGGATTGTGTACCGTGACCAGTTTGGTGCCATCAGGGAAGGTCGCCTCGATTTGCACTTCATCGACCATTTCTGCGACCCCCTCCATGACATCATCCGCAGACAGATAAGTAGCCCCTTCACTCATTAATTCAGCCACTCTTTTGCCGTCTCTAGCCCCTTCCATCAATAGCATACTGATATAAGCAATGGCTTCAGGATAATTGAGCTTAACACCGCGATTTTTGCGACGCTCAGCCACCATACCAGCGGTAAATATCATGAGTTTGTCTTTTTCTGTTGGGGTCAGGTGCATGGAAAATCCTTATTTTATTTATTATAAAAGTGATAGCAGACCAGCAGGTTATGTGGCTTAGCTATGAAAAACCGTAAACTTAGGTGTCCCAAATACGCGGACGACAAGGCTCAAGCTGCCACCAATGATGCCGCAAGACTTCTCTTATCTGATAAAACGCCTCAAAACAGCCGCGCACATCTGCGCCGATATACCGAATATTAACGGCCTGACCGTTATGAGTACAATAGATAGGCAATTTGGCCTGAGCAATGGCTTGACGTAAGGCCAAGATGGTACTGTCTAAATAGCGAGTTAATGCCTGTTTGGTCGTGGCTAGTGCCGTCTCAGTCGATTGTGTGGTTTGAGAGGCAGACAATGCGCGATTGTCATGTACGTCGCTCAAACTTGGCACGGCCCAAAACGAGCCATAAATATGCTGATCTGCTAGTCCCAAATTTGATGAGAACCAGCGACTGCCGGCAGACTGATCTACACGTTCAGCAACGATGACTTTATCTTCTCGGCAAATGCGTAAGCCAGTATGATAACGCCCTTGCAAAAACTGCTCGTCATATGCTCGCCGCCCAAATACGCTAATCTCCCATGTCAGCAAGCTAGATGAATCCGCTAAATCAAAACGGCTCACTGCATGCATATTGGCTTCGTTATAGATAATACTCTCTTGTGGTAGCCACTCTAAGCGAGTATGGGGCGCAAGTGTGGCTTGCAGATGTTGGCTTGCATAGGCAGCTATCTCGTCTTGGCTCATACTTTGGTGAGTATCGTTGTCGCCCAACGAAGCTTTATGTTTTTGGCTGACACTGTCTTTACCATACCACTTGCCCGCCCCAGGTGTGGTGATCACAGCATGGCTGCCACTGTCTAAACGCAACTCTATCGTCAGCGTATCACCGCCTGCGATACCTGCTGGCGGATATAACATCAATACATGACAAATACCTTGTTGTACACTCGGCTCAGGATAAAGCGCGCGCTGTACCATAAGCGCGCCTGTGTGCTTACGATGATATAGCCGCGTCTTAGCGGTAGCCGCCGTACTTTTGGCAGTATCTGTGCGCTTAACAGTGTCAAAACTCAATGTTAAAGAAGAAGCCCAACTCATTTTATATACTCATTTGCTCATTTCGCTCATTAGATACGATCTGACAATCTAGTTCCTGACCAAAAAGTCAGTTAATCTCACTGTCCATACAATCATTATGCCAACTCATATGCGTACACTTTTACATACAGTCCACCATTACACCCAACATACTGATTTTAATTTGGTTTTGACTACTCATTTTTGCTTACTAAAACGATAAAGCTGGTTTAGATATTTTTTAATCAGCCTTTTACCACTGGTACTTGAGAAGTAAGTGGTTATTTGCACCAAAATATGGCATTTTTTAATAATGTGCACCATTTTTTAGCATTTAAACTTGGGCAGTCAACGCAACAATTTATGCTACTCTTTCTATTTATAAGTAAATGCGTTCAATGATTGATTTGATAGTGAACCATTTGCACAATTGAACAGCAAGATAGGTAGATGAACGGTAAGATAGGTAGATTATCAGGCGGGTAATCAGGTATTCTATGGTAAAAAGCGCGGTGAGACAGCGCCCCATGATATCTATAACAAGGTAAACTTCTGTAGTATGCAGCTGATTTGCGGATATTTGGGTCAGAATTTATCTTTTGTATTGCTTTTAGATTTGTAAAAAGCTCAAACAAATAGGATGCTCACTTTTTCACCTATTTTATGCACAAACGGGTCTTATAGGCTTGAATAGTGAGCATAGCCCCCCTATAAACTACCCATTAGCTCAAAACCTACTAGACAATAAAATCATTCGAATTTATTTTATACCTTTATCGATAGGACTTTTCTATGACAGATTATGATCGCATCACTGCTAACCCACATTTTGATATGCTGATGAGTGCGCACAAAGAAGTACAAACCACACAAGCGGCACTAGTACCAATGGTTGTTGAGCAGTCTTCACGCGGTGAACGCTCGTTTGATATTTTTTCACGCCTATTGCGTGAGCGCGTTATCTTTTTGACAGGTCAAGTCGAAGACCATATGGCCAACTTGATCGTCGCGCAGTTGCTATTTTTAGAAGCTGAAAACCCAGACAAAGACATTCATTTGTATATCAACTCACCAGGTGGTTCAGTAAGCGCAGGTTTGGCGATTTTTGACACGATGAACTTCATCAAACCAGAAGTATCAACAATCTGTATGGGCGGTGCTTATAGCATGGGCTCATTCTTATTGGCCGCTGGTCAAAAAGGCAAGCGCTACTCACTCGCCAATGCTCGCGTGATGATTCACCAGCCATCAGGCGGTGCGCAAGGTCAAGCGACGGACATCGAGATCAATGCCCGTGAAATTCTAAAAACACGTGCTCGTCTAAACCAAATTTTAGCTGAGCGTACTGGTCAGCCAGTAGAAAAAATCGAAAAAGACGTTGAGCGTGATTTTTGGTTAGATGCCAAAGAAGCCAAAGAATACGGTTTGGTTGACGAAGTATTAGAACGCCGCCCTGATTCTTTATAATCTAAGCACAAGCGCTATACCTCTCAATTGAGAGTGTCATCATAAGAATAGTTATAGTCTATTTGCAGTATAGCAAAGCACTCTATTTATCGTAGCTGACTTATCGAATAATAAAAGAGATAAGCAGTCAATCGATAAAATGATCGACATGCCGCAAATAGACTAACCAGTTTTAAACTTTAGGAGCGCCTTTTATGGCAGAAGATAATACCCCGCATTGCTCGTTTTGCGGTAAAGCCAAAAGCGATGTCCAGCAGCTGATCGCCGCTGACGATGCCAACATCTGTAATGAATGTATCGAGCTATGTACTGATCTGATCGCAGATAGCGCAGAGTACAGTGATGACGACAGCGAAATAGATACTTCTTGGGTCAATAAAAAACTCCCAACCCCAAAAGAGCTACGTGCCAAGCTTGACGAATATGTGATTGGTCAGGACGCTGCCAAAAAAGCCTTGTCTGTTGCTGTCTATAATCATTATAAACGTCTAAAAGTTAGCCAAACACTCGCTAATGACAGCAAAAAATCTAAAATCGGCGCTGATGATGCGATGGTAGAATTGGCCAAAAGTAATATCTTGCTCATTGGCCCGACTGGTTCTGGTAAGACATTGCTAGCGCAAACGTTGGCTCGCCTACTTGACGTGCCGTTTGCGATGGCTGATGCCACCACCTTAACCGAAGCAGGTTATGTCGGTGAAGACGTTGAAAACATCGTACAAAAGCTACTACAAGCGTCTGATTATGATGTGGCCAAAGCTGAACAAGGGATCATCTATATTGATGAGATCGACAAAATCAGTAAAAAGGGCGACAACCCATCGATTACCCGTGATGTATCAGGTGAAGGCGTGCAGCAAGCGTTGCTAAAGCTGATCGAAGGCACCGTTGCTGCCATTCCACCGCACGGCGGTCGTAAGCACCCGCAGCAAGAGCTGATCCAAGTTGATACCAGCAACATCCTAATCATCGTTGGTGGTGCGTTTGCTGGACTGGATAAAGTCATTCAGCAACGTACCGAAAAAGGCGGTATCGGTTTTAACGCGGATGTCAGCTCAAAAGACGATAGCCGTCGTAGCTCAGACTTGCTACAAGAAGTTGAGCCAGAAGATTTGATCAAATTTGGTTTGATTCCTGAGCTGATCGGTCGTCTACCTGTGCTTGCGGCGCTAAAAGAGCTTGATGAAGAGGCATTGGTACAAATCCTCACCGAACCGAAGAACGCACTGGTCAAACAGTACAAGTATTTGTTCGATATGGAAGGTGCTGAGATTAGCTTTACGCAAGAAGCACTTGATGCCATTGCCAAAAAAGCCATGGAGCGTAAAACTGGCGCGCGCGGTCTACGTTCTATCGTAGAAAACGCTTTGCTTGAGACCATGTACGAGCTGCCTTCTATGGAAAATGCCAAGACCGTGATGGTTGATGCAGAAGTTATCAACGAAGGCAAAATTCCTAAAATCGCTTGATTTATAGTGAGACTTAGATGACTCGTTATTAGTAATGAGTTATTCAAAAAAGCGTCTGGCCTTATACGCCATGGCGCTTTTTTTATGTCTGTTAATTACCTAAATTATTTATCAAAAATCCGATTAATTTTTATATTTCAATAACACTTAACAGCATAGTGCTTTAGAGACAATTGATGCTCCTTATCACAAAATGACAGCAGCGTTTATCAATCGCAAGCAGACCTCATCACTAATCATGCTAATGTAGATAGTCTGTTTCAACCTTTATTCTACTGCTGTATTCCAACGTCTATGGCACCTATGAATACCCACTCTTAATAATACAAAGGATTGTTTATTATGCTTACCAATATAACCACGATGGTGTCCTCATTACGTCAGCACCTACCCTTTTATACACCCAGCGATCAAGACAATGATATTATACCTTATTATCAGAACCATGTCGCCGCTATCACTGGTGCAGGTTCTGGAATGGGACGCGAGCTTGCGCTTCATTTGGCAAAAATGGGCTGTCATGTTGCACTGTCTGACATCAACCCTGAACAACTAGCCCAAACCAAAGATTTACTGGTCGGTTATGAGGTTAAGGTCACCTTGACTGTACTTGATGTGTCAGACAATCAAGCCATGCAAGCGTGGGCGGATAGCGTGATGAGCGATCATGGCAAAGTCAATTTCATCTTTAACAATGCAGGCGTGGCGTTCTCATCGACGATAGAGGGCGCTAGTATTGAAGAGCTTGAATGGGTAATGGATATCAATTTTTGGGGCGTGGTTTATGGCACCAAAGCGTTTTTGCCGTTGATCAAAAATAGCGTCAAACAAAGCGAAGTGACGAGTGATAATCAACACGATCAACCCCGCCAGTTTAAAGAACAGGGCCATATTATCAATATATCCAGCCTGTTTGGTTTGACCGCTCAGCCTTCTTACTCTGCTTATAATGCCAGTAAGTTTGCGGTACGCGGCTTCACAGAGAGCTTGCGTCAAGAGCTTAACATTCAGAAATGCGGTGTATCAGCGACCTGTATCCATCCAGGCGGCATCAAAACCAATATTGCCAATAGCGCACGTGGCAATAATAGTACCAGTACAGTCGGTATGCCTACTGGTGATAAAGCCATTAGAAGCTTCAATAAACTGTTGAAATTTGATGCCAGCGAAGCGGCTTGGATTATTCTACATGCCGCTGCGACCAATCAGCAGCGTTGCTTAATTGGGAATGATGCCAAAATGGTTGATGCCATTCAGCGGGTATTCCCATCACATTATAGTGAGGTGATAAACGACATCACTCAGTTATCGCGCAAACTAAAACCACGCCGTCATAAAAAATCAAAGCCAGCTACATAATGGATCATTATCATAAATATTTTGTAGTATCAGCCAGAACAGATAATTCATGTAAAAAAGCCCAGCTATGAGCGTAGCTGGGCTTTTTTAACAAACAATATTTATAAGGCCATTGATAGTGCTTTTAAAATTGACATCGAATTATCAAGGTAGCTTCATATCACCAGCAACTAGCCAGCCCATGCGGCGCATGATGTAAGCAACTAAACCTGCAATCACTGCAGGTAATACAAACATGAGAAGGATAATCGCTGTCCATAATTGAGTCGTACTCATGATTTCTTGTGATGCTTCAATAACGCCAAACACACCCACCAAACCAGCGGTACCCATACCAGCCCCTGTCGCTGTACAAGCCAGCCCAAATCCAACGGTTGCGATAGGGCCAACGATCGCGCTCGCAATAACAGCAGGTAGTAGAACGATAGGTTTTTTGAGTACGTTAGGGATTTGCAGCATGCTGGTTCCCAGTCCCTGAGATATCACGCCACTGAATCCATTATCCTTAAAACTGGCCACGGCAAAACCAATCATATGCGCCGCACAGCCAACGACTGCGGCACCGCCTGCCAAACCACCAAGGCCAATCGCAATACAAATAGCAGCGCTCGATGTTGGTAGCGTCAATAAGATACCAACGACGACTGCAATCACGATACCCATCAGCAATGGCTGTAGCTCAGTTGCCGCGTGAATCCCTTGCCCAATCGCATTAACTGCCGCAACAACAGGTGGATTGAGTAGCGCACAGACCAATAGCGCGATACCACACACTGCTAAGGGCACTAATAAAATATCGAGCTTAGTCTTGCCTGCGATCCACGTACCAGCGCGATAAGCGAATACAGACGTCAGATAAGCACCAATTGGATTGCCAGGTAATGCCACAAAAGTCGCAGGGCCACCCACTTGCGGCGTAAATAACGTCCCTGCCATCAATGCTTCAGAATGCGCACCCAACATACCTGCTACAAGGCAGCTAAGCATCACGAGTGTTGGCGCTTTTAAATAATAAGCGATACCCACCCCGATGCCTGCTCCCATTAATATTGAAGCAAGCTTACCGACCGCGACCAATGCTGGCAAATCTAACCAGCCACCGATTTGCGAGATAATCAAGCCAGCAATGAGTGTGACAAATAGCCCTAAAGCCATACCAGTAAAAGCATCGATAAAGTATTTTTGAAAGAATGCTTTGATAACGCCTGCTTGCGGTGTTACTGAGTTAGATACGGTCATAGCCATACTCTTAATGGATGTTTTGATAGGATAAAACAATTAGAAAGCATTTGATAAAATCAAGAGATAAAAAAAGCGTCATGACGACGCTTTTTCAATAAATACAATTACTGTAAATAACTTAACTTAGCGACGCTGTTCAACGATAATAGAGTCAATACCGTTATTTTGTAGGCGCTGCTGTGCTGTTGTCACTGCCTGACGGTTATTTAACGGACGCGAGATTACCTGATAGATAGGTAGGCCATTGCCTGTCGTGTTTTTGACTACTCTGGCATCAACACCCGCCATCAATACTTGGGCTCGGCGACGATCTGCTTCATCTGCATCACTAAAGCTATTGATCTGCAAAATATAGGTCGCAGCAGGTTTGGCAGCTTGAATACTTGCCGTACCTGCTCCCGCATTGTTGCTACGGGTCGTAGAATTACTGGTATTAGCAGGTGGCGTGCCATCATAGGTAGCATCCTCTTCAACAACAACGATATCGTCGCCCGCAGCAGTATTACTACCGCCACTGGTCTCGCCTGTAGGATTTTCCGCATCACCAAAGCTACCAGCATTATCTATACCATTAGCTGCCGTACCATCCGGCTGGGTCACGACGACATCCGGCTCAAACGCGCCAATATCTCCTATCTGATCGTTATCAATCTCAGCGATATCTTCATCAGGGATGGTTGCCATCTCTTGATTGGGCAAAATATCGTAGAATTCATAATCGCCATTATCAGTATCAGTATCTACGCGCGGCTGCACCTGCCGATCAGGATCGTTCTCGGCGCTACCATCAGCGGGACTAAAGTTAAATAATGGTGAAAGGTAGATAAACACCCCGATCATAAGGGTCAATACGGCCCCAACAAACATCCACAATAAGCCCGATACGCTACTTGATTTGCGCTTTTCTGTTGCGCCTTTCGGTTTTTTGGCTAGCATGGATCTCGTTCTCCCTACTGAATTTAACAGTCATCATCGAATTAATGCTATTGGCTGTCTATACTCATTCTACAGATGAGAAAATGACTACATAGCAGAAGGTGCAGACAAGCCAAGCAGACCAAGGCCGTTCGCCAATACCTGTCTAACTGCTTTGGACAAACGCAAACGTGCTTGCATCAATGCCATTTCATCTGAGCTTGGTGTTTCACCTGACGTGAGACTCACCGGCAAAATGCGATTGGTGTCATACCAGCCGTGGAATAAAGCCGCAAGCTCTTTTAAGTAGTTAGTCAAAACATGTGGCTCGTAGCCCGTCGCTGCACGTAATAGTGTCGCTGGATAACCTGCTAATAGTTTAATCAACTCGTCTTCATTGGGCGCATCTAGTAAGTCTTGATGTGTCAAACCAACAGCATGATCTACTGCTAAATCGTAAGTTGCCAGTTTTTCTAACACGCGGCAAACGCGCGCATGAGCATACTGAATATAATACACTTGATTGTCTTTGCTTTGTGATTTGGCAAGCTCTAAATCAAAGTCAATGTGCACTTCCGGCTTACGCGCGACATAGTAAAAACGCGCCGCATCATTACCGACTTCTGCACGCAAATCACGCAAGGTAACGAACTGACCTGAGCGTGAAGACATCTGTACTTTTTCACTGCCGCGCCACAACGCCACAAACTGCACTAATACGACATCAAGACGTTCTGCATCGATTCCCAACGCGAGCAGCGCCGCTTTTACGCGTGGGACATAACCATGATGGTCGGCGCCCCAAACGTTAATCACTTTATCAAAACCGCGATCAAACTTGTTTTTATGATAAGCAATATCCGAGGCAAAATACGTCGACTGACCATTGGCACGGCGTACCACGCGGTCTTTTTCATCCCCAAAATCGGTCGATTTGAACCAGATATTACCGTCTTTTTCGTACAAGTAACCTTTGGCATCGAGTATTTGTAGGACAGGCTCAATCTCGCTATCAATCGATCTTTCGCTGAACCAGCACTCGTAGCTCACACCAAAGTCATTTAGGTCGTCTTTGATATCGGCCAAAATACTGCTCAATGCCGCATTCAAAAATAGCGCATAGCTGTCACCAAGCAACGCTTTGCTATTCGCAATCAAGCCATCAATATGCGCTTCTTTATCACCTGAAACTAAGGTTTTTTCACCGTCAGTATTGATCTCAAACTGAGCATCTTCTGGCACATCTTTGGCAACTTGTGCAAACTCGTGTACGTAGCTATCGCCATGTTGCGTTTTTAATGTCTGCGCGATATCACTGACATAATCGCCTTGGTAGCCATTGACTGGGAACGTGATTTGCTCACCATTTAGCTCTAAATAACGCAAATAGGTACTGGTTGCTAAGATGTCCATTTGGCGACCCGCATCATTGACATAATACTCGCGAGTGACGTCGTAACCGATGGCTTCTAGCAAGTTTGATACGCTCATACCAAACGCCGCACCGCGTCCGTGACCGACATGCAGACTTGAGGTCGGATTGGCAGAGACAAACTCGACTTGTACCTTTTGCCCATCAAACTGATTACTCAGACCAAAACGATCTTGTAAGGTAAAGATATCGTCTAATACCGAAAACTTAGCTTCCGAGTTTAAAAATACGTTAATAAACCCAGGACCTGCGATTTCTACTTGGCGGATATCTTGATTCTCAGGCAGCGCGCTGACGATTTTTTCAGCGAGTTGACGCGGATTGGCTTTGGCCGCTTTGGCAGCCGTCAGTGCGATATTGCTGGCAAAATCACCGTGGCTTAAATCTTTAGTACGCGTGATTTGACTGTTATTCTGCCAGTCGCTTGGTAGCGTACCATTTGCTTGTAGGGTTTGAATCGCATCATTGAATAGGGATGCAAGCGTATCAATTTGGGCTTGTGACATAGGAATTTGAACTCAATTAAATAAACAACAAAAACGGTGCGAATGCGAGCAGTCGATAACTGCTTATTATAATGTCGACCGACATTGCAGGGATAAAATAATGCAAAAAGATAAGTAATCTGTAAATATAACAATCTTTGCGCTTTATTGCACCATTTGCGCCAAAATTAGCACTAAAATCTTACCGTTATGACAACTAATATTGATAATTGGGATTAATATAAATTTTGTTCGCTTGTTTGCTGATGCTTAGTAAAATAAATCTGGTATTGATAAGCGAAGGACTTTGTCAATTGTAGCGTTCCTGTTGCCCGATACTGAGCAGTCGTTTATACGCAACTGCTTACACGTTATAATGGTGGTTTATATTGCGCTTTTATGACGCTTTTACGCCATAGAAGACGCGTTATTACCCTATAGGATTACGCTATGTTTGCTATTGCTGCCAGTACAGTCACCAGTTGGGGCTTGTACGTCTTACTGCCGATATTCATCGCTTTCTTATTCTTTATCATGTGGGATATCTCTAAAAAGTCTGATGCTGGGCGCGCGGGTACCTTTTGGATCTTTTTGGCCCTTGGTGCAGGTTCTGTTGGCTTCATCCTTAAAATAGTCATGGAAGTCGCTTTCAAAAAATGGCTGATATAATCAGTCATTTTTCGTCATTAAATCCAAAATATTTCTTATTGAGCCTTACCGTTACTGTCTATGACTTTACTCACATAGGTGGGTAAATCCCATGCCCCACCAGCAAAACCGCGACACAATCCTGTGCTCGCCTCTGCGCTCTTAACGAATGCTTTACCATTCCACGTCCATGTCGCACTATTCCAGCAATCACCGATGCCGCGGTCTTTGTTAGCGGCGCGGATATCACCTGCATCATACTCATTACCTGCTGTCGTGATGAGCATAGGATTGCTAGACTTGTCGTTATTAATGAGCCAATAACCCGTGCTTGAGTTGTAAGGGCCTGACCAGCAGAGATGCGTGGCTAACGTATGCGCCTCGTCTACTGCTATAAAGTCCCAGCCAAGCATAGTAGAACCATACTCTGACATCCGTTGATACTCTTCGGTTTTTGGATTGACCAGCTCACAGTCGCCCATTGTATTTCCAGATCCGATGAGCTGCTTGGAGTCAATATCGACCCATTTATTTATATTTTGCTGAAAGTATTTAAGTTTTGATGGGGTGAGCGTCTTTTTATCTTTTGCCGAATACGCAAATGCTTTATTGATGGTGGGAATTGGCAATGCCGCTTTTGGCGTTTGTTGATTGCGCTGGTTTTTGCTGATCAATGCTATCGACGTCCCTACTCGGCCCTGCACATCATCGAGCTTGAGCAATACCGATGATATCCCTTTGTCGCTGATACGCCAGCGATTACTACCCGCTCTGACTTCTATCTTGTTCGCGATACGAGCCTTATCGATAATTGCTTGTGTTTGCTTAGCAGATAGATCATATAATGCCGCGTCATTTCCAGCGAGCTGCAATGTCCCATAGTTTCTATTATTTAGCCACAGCTCAGCCTTATCTTTGGACGCTTTTGATGCCAGCTGAATTTGCGCCTCTGGCAGCGCTATTTTTGGCGATACGGTGAATAGCACTGAAGCAGGCTTATCTATTGAGGCGTCACTTGAGTAGCCAGCCACTCTACACGTCCGCGTATTATCACAAACCACTTGCCAGTCGTCTTGTACAAAGCCCCAGCCTTCAGACGGTGTGCCGTATCCTGCCATAGCAGGTAGCGAGAGCGAACCGATCGTAGCCATCATTAAAGCAGCTGACATTTTCATTATTACTTCCTTGTATTGTTATTCTAGTCAACGCTATTTTTTTGCAATCAAGGTTGCACGCATGGGTGCAGGATAGCCTTCAATAGTCTTTGTGGCATCATTAGGATCTAAGAAATCTGCTAGCGAATGATAGGTCATCCATTCGGTTTTTCGTTGTTCCTCAGTCGAGGTGACTGCCACATCCACGCAGCGTACGTCTGAGAATCCTGCTTTCTCTAACCAACCAGTTAATGCCGCTACCGATGGTAAGAAATACACGTTATTCATCTGCGCGTAGCGGTCATATGGTACCAAGACTGTGTTGGCATCACCTTCGATAACTAACGTCTCAAGCACCAGCTCGCCGCCTTTGATAAGTTGGCCTTTAAGCTGCTGCAAATGCTCGAATGGTGACTGACGATGATACAGCACGCCCATGCTAAATACGGTGTCGAACAACTGACTGTGCTCAGGCAATGCCTCAAGTGGCACAGGAATATAATGCGTACGATAGCGGCCCGTCTCATGAGCATCCGCGCTACCGATAAAATGACGAATCGCCATAAACTGATGGTAAAACAAGCATGATGGATCAATGATAATGACGGTACCTGCTCCCGCGCCAGCCATGCGCCAACCATGATAGCCAGAGCCGCCGCCGACATCCAATACGCGGCGACCGTCAAGCCTACTCAAATGCGGCGCAACACGTTGCCATTTCCAATCACTATGCCACTCAGTATCAATTTTAATACCTGACTCATCATCGCCGATTTGACCGCCAATCTGAAATGGCCCTTTGCGCCACGGCATCAGCTGCTTTAATAACGCTGTCGTTTGTTTGTATTGAGACTGATTCAGACTGGCATCAATCGTCAATGTATCACTATTGAGATCAACGTGATTGACCGTCAAATGTGGTAAACGCGCTACTGACGCTTGGTAAGCCGGGGCATGCGCGTAGTTGGCTTTGTCTTTGATATCATTTAACCATGTTGGCAGCCGCGTCAGCCATTCGTAAGCGCTTGGATACTGCTGTGCCAGTTCTAATAGGGTTAAATATAGTTCGCGTTCGGCGTGCGTGATTGTGTTGTTGAGCATAAAAAAAGGTTACCGTGTAAATCAAAAAAGGGTTAGACCAAAAGTAAGCGTTATTTAAACGCCACAATAGAGACAAAGTTCAAAAACTGAAACCACGTTAGATGACGCTTAAAGCCAACTTGATCTAGCCGTGCATGATGCTCATCTAAAGTATCCGTAATCAGCACATTTTCTAGCGCATTACGTTTGCCACTAATTTCCATCTCGGTATAGCCATTGGCACGTTTAAAATCATAATAACGCTCAACCAACCACGCATCGTATTGCTCATCAAATGCATGAGTTTTTTCCGTTAATACCAGTATGCCACCTTCACTCAACGCCGCATATATCTTCTCTAATACTGCGACTCTATCGGCTGCTGGCAAAAACTGTAACGTTAAATTTAAAATTACCATATCGCAGGGCTCAAGCTCAACGTCGCGAATATCTGCCGTAATGACTTCTATATTGTGATCAGGATAATTGTCACTTAATAACGTTGTGGCTTCGGTCGTCATCGCAGGGGAGATATCAATCGCTTTAATCTGCAAATCCTGCGGGTCGAACTCGCCCGCCAGCGTCATACTTGCGGCACCAAGCGAGCAGCCCAAGTCATAAATACGGCTGACACGCTGACCACTACCCTTTTTCTGACGATACTTGCAGTGACGACGGGCAAATAGTGGCAGCATAGCCAATACCTGACCGTAGCCGGGGACGCTACGACGAATCATATCGGGAAAACAAGCCACCACTTGCTCATCAAAAGAAAAACGCGCCGCTTTATCTAATGGCGTGGTAAATGGTTTGTCAAAAAGGGTATCATGCTTGATGATTGCAGGATTGGGCTGGTTCATGGGGCGACTCGTATTCTGTGATGATAGAACGTAAATAAGATATTATTTGGCAAATTTTCTTGATATATACATCGATAGCAAATCAACGTAGCAAAAGCCCATTATAACATTACTGTTTGTTACTTATCGCGACCAGATGCCCTGCTAAGCTAAATGGCATTGCTAAATAGATAATATTTAAACAAAACACGATGATTTTATATTTATAAAAATAGGAAAAAATTATGCAAACAATCGTATTAGGTGGCGGCTGCTTTTGGTGCACCGAATCCGTCTTTTTATCTGTAAAAGGCGTACAATCCGTTGTCTCAGGCTATATGGGTGGCGATGAAGTATCGGCTAACTATCAGGCAGTATGCAGCGGCACAACTGGTCACGTCGAAGTCATCAAAGTCGAATTTGATGAGACGACTGTTCCACTAGAAGTCATCCTCGACGTCTTCTTTGCCACGCATGATCCCACCACGATGGATCGTCAAGGCAATGACGTTGGTAGTCAGTATCGCAGCGTGGTCTTTTATACTGAAGAAGATCAGAAGCCAACGGTCGACCGTACCATCAATAAACTGCGTGATATGGGCGTTAACGTCGTCACAGAAGTACATCCTGCCGTTGAGTTTTATCAAGCAGAAGACGCGCATCAAGATTTCTTTAATAGAAACCCAGGACAGGCTTATTGCAACTTTGCGATACCACCAAAACTCGCTAAATTGCGCAAAGAGTTTAGCAAGTATATGGTAAGCTAACTGATAGATTAAATAATGTATGATTCACTTAAAGTACATTTAACGTGATGGTCGATGCCAGCCGAATACCTAAGCCAAACACTTATCATATAGGTGTTTGGCTTTTTATTATTCGTCATTTTGGTATCCCTTATCAACATTTATAATAAATACCTTCATATAGTCAGTTCAAAACAAAAATGTTATAGCTAGGACAAACATCATAAAATAATTTGGATAAGTCATTTTCCATCCACCCTTGGCGTAGAAACTTTACTTGTGCCCATTTTTTCTCAATAGGGTTCA
>NZ_CAJHAR010000012.1 GCF_904846415.1 Psychrobacter piscatorii
TCCATTATTTAACCAGCCACCTTAATTCATTAAGCCATTTATAAGGAATTTATTATGGAAACCATCGCATTAAACACAACCACTCAGCCAAGACGCGCAAAGCGTTCAACTGTTAAAGCAAAAACAACGCGCCTACCTTCAAACACGAAAGCCAACATTGAGCACCCAACGTCTTTGGTGCCATCGACTCAATCAACCAACGCTAAACGTCTTGTCAGCACCAAGGGCTTGAGCCGTGAAGACTGGTTAGCCGTTCGAAAGCAAGGTGTTGGTAGCTCTGATGCTGCCGCTGCCTGCGGTATTCATCCCTACCTTTCTATGCTTGAGCTATGGATGATTAAGACGGGACGCATGACCTCAAACATTGATGCCAGTAGTAATAACGGCATTGAGGGTTACTCTCCATTGTACTGGGGTAATACGCTTGAACCAATGGTCGCTAAATACTACCAAGAGCATACAGGTAATAAAGTTCGTCGGGTAAATGCCGTCTTGCAACACGCCGACCCTGACAAGCACTTTATGCTAGCCAATTTAGATTATGCAGTAACAGGCAATGATGAGGTACAGATACTAGAGTGCAAAACAGCAGGGGAGCATGGTGCTAAGCTTTGGAAGCATGGCGTACCGCTCTATGTGACTTGCCAAGTGCAGCATCAGCTAGCGGTCACAGGTAAAAGCGCGGCGCATATCTGCGTGCTGCTATGCGGACATGAAGCCAAAATATACAAGGTTGAGCGTGATGAGCAGCTGATTAATAGCATTCTATGGCACGAGCGTCTGTTTTGGCAGTATGTAGAGACCGACACACCACCAACCCCTGACCATAGCGAGTCAGCAGCGCGAGCATTAAAGCAGCTTTATCCAAAGCCTAAGCCGTCAAGTAAAGTTGATTTGCGAGACGATGAAGGTGCTAACAAGCTGTTTGATAAGTTGCTTAATCATCGCATGTCTATTGAGGAGCTAGAGCAACGTCATGACCAAATTAAGCATCAGCTACAAACGCTTATCAAAGATAATGAGGTGGCGATCTTCAATAAAGGCGCTATTTCATGGAAGCGCTCTAAAGACAGTATCGGTCTTGATAGTAAAGCGGTTATCAAGGCACATCCTGACTTACTCACTCAATTTAGTAAAACAAAGCAAGGCAGTCGTCGCTTTGTTGTACTTAATGACTAAGCTAAATATCACTCAATCATCAACACAATAAACAATCAGTCAAAGCTAATTAATCAAAGCAAGCACATAACCGCCCACCTATCACAGGTGGGCTTTTTTATGGCTAAACACATTTTATTAAACACACAAGGAATATAACCATGATTAAAGGTCTCACGATAACCCCGCCAGTACTCGGTCGCATTAGCATCGGTAAAGTCGTTCACAAAGACGGCAAGCGTCTCCCTGCTAAAGATGACCAATTCACCATCACTAGCCAAATCCAAAATAAGGATGGCTGGATTAATCATCCACTTGATGAAAAACTTCGTGCGAATAATGACGGTAAGCTAAGACAAATACCAGTACGACTGCTGTTCAATGATCCTGAGCTGAACCTAAGAGCTGAATACACGCTATTTGATAGGCAGACTGGACGCCCACTTTGCGTAGGCGATGGCGAACATTGCCAGCGCCGAACCAGCAACGGTGTTGAGCAGCTGCCATGCCCATCACCCGATCGCTGCCCACTAGCGCAAGGGGGTGCTTGTAAGCCCTATGGGAGGCTCTACGTGAATCTTAGTGAAGACGATGAGCTAGGCACGTTTATCTTTCGCACCACAGGCTTTAATAGTATTAGAACGCTTGCGGCAAGACTAAGCTACTTTGCTGCGGTGTCAGGCAACAAGCTCTCATGCTTGCCACTGCAATTAACACTAAGAGGCAAAAGTACCACGCAAAGCTATCGTACGCCTATCTACTTTGTGGATTTAACGCTACGTGATGACGTGACTTTGAAGCAAGCAGTACAAGATGCGGGGGCTATTGATGCCGAGTTAAGTGAACATGGTTTTGACCAAGCAGCGTTAGAGATAGCTGCTAAGCAAGGCTACGTCAATTCTTGCTTTGAGGTTGATAGCGATAATCTATTGGATGTGGCAGAAGAGTTTTATCCAGTAGAGACAGATGAAGCTAACAGTAGTCATCAAGGAGGGCCCCAAAATGGTATTGCTCCCTACAATGTCGGTAATATCGAAAGAAGTCTAAGGGAGAGTGTGACAGCTATAAGTTAAAGCAGTGGTAAGGATATAAGGCATAAAAAAGGAGCTGATTATTCAGCTCCTTTTTTATTGTTTTGTCTAAGGACAGTCGTTGGACGGCATAGGACGCCATAAAAAAATATGGGACTCGGTAAGTATATGAGAGGTGATGCTCTCATTCACTTACAAGGAGATAATCATGGAAAACTTAAACGTAAACACTCAGCAAAACACCTCAACGCCAAGCATGCCACAAATACCTCGCATGCTTCCGCTAAAGCAAGTCATACATTATACAGGGCTTAGTAGCACGACGATCTATGACATGCTTGATAAAAGATCGAATCGTTATGACCCCACTTTCCCTATTCAGGTCAAGCTATCAAAGGGACGTGTAGCATGGGTTGAAAGCGAGGTGGCTGAGTGGATTGAGAGCAAGATAGCTGCCCGAGTTCATTGAGCAACGATAAAAAAATAAGCCACGTAGAGCGGCTTATTTTTTTGCTAATTAATTCTGAGAAAAATATTTTACTCAACCTGCTAGCTGTGAATGATATAAACTCAAGAAAATACGTGAATATATAATCTTAATTGGTAAGTATTTCTTAGAGTATTATAAGTGTCACCTTGAACATAGCTCTCAGACAATCTCACAAACACTCTACTATCAAGCCAAATTAATCAATTGTTATTCTGTTGAGAACAAAAATGAGCTGCCGTTGATTTATAACAATAGTAAGTATATACGTTACTACTATCAGGAACACGACTAAAAAAAGCATCTCTTAAATAAGTCGTATATGCTTTCCCATTGAGGAAGTCACCATCGTTAGAACTTTCAATATCATAATCTTTACCATTTATTCGATACGTAAGAACACTTAATCCAGCCCCTCCCCAGTCACTTGCCATACAAGGTGTCTTAAAAGACATATTATCTTGTTTATCTACACCATAGCAGATTGTCATTTTATCTGTTGTTGGCCGTGCTGAGGTCTGATTAGCACTTAAAATAGAGGCTGTTGATAAAAGCACAATTATTAGTTTTTTTGAAAATCCCAAGTTCATATCCTTACGACTTTATGTATTTTTATTTGAAGTATCCTGACTTGATAATAGATGAGTCATAATTAGCAGTAGTTAGAGAATATACCTTCAACAGCCTTCCTTTCTATAAAAAATGGATTACCATAATCAAGTTGCATAGCTTTCTTGAAACTAGTTTTATTTTTAGGATTACCATGCTCTTTAATGTAGGATTTAGCTGGTTCAACACAGTTAATCCGTGCAGCATAATTCCATCTATCGTCATAACCATATGTTTGTACAATAATGTCTACTATTTCAGGTCTTTTCGTTCTTTTGTTATATGAAATCACTTCACTTAAACTGGCTTCCCATACAGTTGATTTTCCATAATCACTAAGACTAGCACCATGTGAATTCTCATAAACTGTAATTATTGCGAAGTCTTGTCCTTCAGTTGAGTAAGCTCTAGCAGAATAAGCGTTAGCAGAAGCTGCAGTTACAAACATCAAGGTTAAGCCAATCGCTATTTTGTTCAAAAAAATCATAAAACTTCCTATCTGATAGTTGAATCAGCTTTCAAGTAGCAAAGTAGTTTCATCACTTATCACTAATACATTTAGTTTATTTAGAAATATTTCGATAATATGAATATAACTGATTGGTAACATTCAAGCAATATAACTTTATTAATTAAAAATAAACTATTTATAAGTTTACACTTTCTCAGATAATATGAAATATAGTTGAGAGAACGTAGGCTTGATACAGCACTGCTAATAATATTTTTTATAACCTCAAGTATAGTCTATAGCTACGCATCAGAAAGCCCTTTAGCTGTTCGCTGAGGGGCTTTCTTTACTGCAAACAACTATTTGTCATGTCTCATTTAAACTTATCATTCAGGAAAATATTCAGGCACACCGCGCATAAACTCTTTTTTTATTTCTTGTAACAATTGGTCAAACTCATGAGTCTCTTTTATATATGACTCTAATATGTTCCAATCACTTAAATCTTGCGAATCACTATTGTCAATAATGTCGTGAATTTCATCTTCAAGAAGGGTAAACAAATCAGGCAATGAAAGATGAGACACTTCACAATGAATATCATTATCCAGTTCATCAATTGCTATCTGGTACAAAAAGTGGTCGCCACCATGATAATCTATATAACCCAAATACTCATACAGGTTAGCAAAACCATCGTCATCTAATGACGACTGTTGAAGGTATTCCTTCTTTATAGTACTAACAATTTTTTCAACTAAATTATCTTTAGATGCTAAAGATAGGCTACCTAGCGAATACAGTAGCTCATATAAATTCTGATTCCGCTTTTCTACATACTCTTCTAATGCTATATGAGGCAAACAAATATCATTATACTGGGTGCTTCTATTGCTATAGAACTTAGCCATATCAACAGAGAATTGCGCTAACTGAGTTAGATTATTTTGAGTTCTCTTTCTAAGATGTCTAGCAATAGAGTAATCTTTAGCCTGGTCACATATAAGCGCTATATATGCTTGAACAAAAAGATAATCACAGTCAGCTACATCGTGCTCTAATTGCTGAAACCGTTCAGCCAGTTGGTTAAAGCTATTTATTATGTTGTCATTATCTGACCGATCTATATCAAAGGTTTGACGTAGCATCAATATTAGCTCAAGTTCATATGCCGAAAATGACTTGCCCTTTAGCTGGTAACTCAAAAACCCATGGCCATCTGGATGTAATAACGCTTCAAATAAATGATAATAGTTCTCGTATTTGCTATAGATCGCGTCTTGATGGTGACGATTAAACCATGATTCTTCTATCATCAAATTGACTCCTGTATGACTTTATTGATTTACTGTCATCTGACCATTCATCAGCATAGGCACTACCCAGTTTCGAAGCTCAGCTAACCTGCTTTTATATGCGGTATCAGCTCACCACTAGGTAGCTCTATAAGGTAGGTTGTCACAAAATAGGGCTCTGCTGGAAATGTTAAGGCTTCAGGGATTAGTGGGCCATCTACGCCTATTCCATAGTTATTCATATTAGCAAAGGACTTTTCAGCAGCTATTAATGTGTCCTCTAAAATGCTATGCATATATTGATTAAATAAAGGTGCTTCCACAGCCCCAGACATCGTCCCATGCTCAGAGCTAAGCTTGTAATTATCAGGAATCTTTACTACCTGTGCCGTTCGATAGTCAGAACGAGCGAGTATATTAAGAACAGTACTTATTTCCTCATCATTGGCTTCTAAAGCATAAGCTCTAAATAGAAAGCGCTGAACGACACCCGTCATTTGATCTATGATTGGCCAAATATTTGCTACAAGCTCCATAATACTTTCCCTGATTATCATTTAAAATACGTTGACACTTACTGCTTTACCGTCACCTGACCATTCATCAGCATAGGAAGCAGCCAATCTCTAAGCTTCTCAAGCTCTTGATTCTGTTTTATATTATTTAAAATCAGCTGCATTTTACCTTGAACTATACCGTCAAATTTACTTAAAATATAATGACTAGGTACAACTATATCGAGGTTTCTAATCTTATCTTGCGACAAGTTATCTCTAGCTGAACCCGAACTTAGATTAACCAAGTATTGATAAAGCCTTTCTAGGTTAAACTTCAAATATACATTCATATGTTGATCTATGGGGTTAATACCACATATTGCTTGATTAGTAGTAGATGGAAAGTCTATAAAACTTACTTTGCCAGCAGTTGCTCCATACATAGCCATTAGAATTGTATTTTTTTTAAATAATTTTGCACTAGACTTTTCTAAACCCAATTTCGTAATGAAATTATTCGTCGATACAATAAACGGGGTATTTAACTCACCGCTATTTATCCAAGGAATATCACCGTTAGCGTAATACTCCTTCTTTGAGCTTAATGGTGTACCTCCAGAACCAGTAGTGGCAATATCAGCTAAGACCTTTGCTTCCCATCCATCAGGTATCTCACGCTTCAAAGTCTCGTTATAAGCCATCTTACCACCAGACGATTTGTAAGGCTTGCCGTTTGCATCAGGAAAGTCAAACTGTACAAACCAGTAGTCATATAGCGTTTTCGCCATAGCTTCTAACTCAGCGTTAATTTGGTTGTTGAGTTCAATTTTTTTGTCAATGTTTGCTAGAATATTTGATATTTCTTTTTGAATTGGTAAGTCAGGAACATCAACAATGAAGTCAGCCAATAAACTACTAGTTAAATTTGGGAACGTTGAACCGTTAGTATTATTTAATAAAGATGAAAGGTAGTTTTCAATCAGATATTTTAAAAAATGATTATACTGCTTTCCTTCCTTATGAGTTATAGCTGCTAGTCCACGCCCAATAGCATATTCCTGATTAGACCAGTTCATTCTCCCAGTCGTTGACCCACGAACACAAAAGAGAATGTCTCCTACTTTACTCATTTTTTTCGGGTCAGAAGTGTATTGAACTGGAACAGGAGCAAATTCAGTAAACTCTGCGGGACCATTTAAGAGCGGAACTCCTTCAATATTTATGCCACAGTATTCGCCGTTAGGAGACTGCCCCATTGTAATATACGCTAATTGCGAAAAAGAAAGTTTATTCATATTTTAGACCCGCCAACTGCTTTTTAATATCAGTTTCTAGCTCATTAGATTGCTCAAATAAGCTGTCCAAATTATTAGTGAAACACTGCATCTTTTCTTTGAATTGATCAGGTGTAATATCCGTATATTCAATCTTCACTTCGAAATACTGTCCTGCACTAAAACTATAATTTTTTGCCTTTATATCATCGTAGCTGACAGCTACTGACAAATCATCGACTTGGTCTTTATTATTAAACACATCAACAATCTGTTGTTCTTCTTTAGCACTCAATACCGTTTTTTGGTTCTTACCTTCTTTAACTTTTTCACCTAAATTAGATGCATCAATCAATACGACATTGCCATCATTACTATCATCAATAAATAAGATTGATACGTTAGTACCAGTGGTAGCAAAAATATTAGAAGGCATGGAGACTACACCAGCGAGCATCTTTTCATCTACTAATTTTTGGCGAATTTTTTTATCGATACCAGACTGAGCAGTGATAAAGCCAGTAGGTACAACTACGGCTGCCTTACCACCCTTTTTAAGCGAAACAATGATGTGCTGTAAGAACAGCTGATAGATCTCCATCTTGTCTGCACTTTTAGGCTTAATCTTTGGAATACCTGCAAAAAAGCGTTCTTTGTTTTCTTTGCTATCTAACGCATCTCGATAGTCGCTAAAGTCGAGCTTAAACGGTGGATTAGAGACGATATAGTCAAACTGCTTAAGCTTCTCATCATCTTTATGATAAGGATGATAAATGGTATTGCCCTGAATGACGTTGGGTATCGAGTGTACTAAATTATTTAAAATCAGGTTTAATCGTAATAGGTTCGATGATTTTTGCGAGATGTCTTGTGTATAGATGGTGCAGCGATCTTCACCGATGGCATGGGCAACATTCATCAATAACGTACCTGAACCTGCTGAAGGGTCGTAACAGGTGACATCCCTTACCGTACCACGCTCCGCTTGTGGCACGAGTATCTCAGCCATGATGCGAGCAACTGCGTGTGGCGTGAAATACTCAGCATATTTACCACCCGAGTTACTGTTATAGTCTTTAATTAAGTACTCAAAAATACCCGCATAAAAATCAAACTTTTGATCAAAGATACGCTCAAAGCTAAACTCAATCAGCTTATTAATCACAGCACGGCAAAAGTCATCACGCTTAGACTCATCAGCGATGTATTGGCTGAGACGATCAAATAGCACGACCTTTGCACCACCGTCTGTTTTTACCGCAAAGATGTCGTTGTTCTTAATGGCGATATCAATCAGTGTGTCATCAAATAGCTTAGCAAAGTCAGGCGCATTACTCTGGCTGAATAGATAGCTAATAAAATGCTGAGGCTCCAAACGAGCAGTGTCTGCGCTCATCTGTAGCTGTAGCATCTCATAGTCTTCTTCACTCATATCACTAAGCGACTTTTCCCAGTTATTAGCTTTAGCGACATCCTCATCTATTTTCTTAGCCTCATAAGCAAATTTATCGTTTAGGAACTTATACAAGAATATTTGGGTAATGATTTTGAACTCATTACCGTCATTACCTAGACCGTAATTGGCACAAATACTTTTTAAACTATCGATTAACTCTTGGGTTTTCGCTTTAAACTCAAGCTCTACCATGGTCTTGCTCCAACGTTATATTCATTAATGTATTCTGAGACAACCAGCTTATTGATGTAGCGTGAGCTGTCAGGTTTTAATTTGATCTTGTGGTCTTTCATAAAACGTTTGATGACGATGGGCATCATCTGCCCTTCAAAGTAGCTTTCATTGTCGATAATCTGACTACTATTAAGTACTTTTTCATCCGCATCGGTTTTTACGGCCATTAGTGCTTCATGTATGGTACGTTCGGAGCTATTTATATCCGTCTGCTGATGCTCAGTCAGGCGCTTATGTATGCGAGCATATTTAACATCGCCTTTATATTTATGTAGCATCTGCTCATTCATACGGTTGAGCTCTTTTATGCGTTTATGAATCTTAGTAAGCTCATCAATGTTTTTAGTCATCTGCTCTTGTGAAACTTCACTAAGCTTTCTCTTTTGAAAGATTCGTTCCAGCTCTTCTCTTAGGCTAATAAACTTAGGATCTTGTTGATCAAAGTTACTAGCCATTGCTTCACGAGTTTTACGTAGCGTACTTTTAAGCTCATCAGCTAAGACCAGTTCTTCTTCGCCTATTTTAGTAAACTTAAATATCACATCCTCTAAGGCTTGGTTGAGTAAATTGCTTGTGCCTATACCCTGCTCTAGGTTTTGCTTTGTGTTAAGTAAATCAAGATGATGACTGGTCTCTCGGTAAAGAACGTTTAACTTATTGAAATCAAGCTCTTCTAAGAATCTGTAGTCACCTTGGAGCCGAACCAGATTATATAGACTTCTAGCATCGGCCAGTACCTTTTTAAGGCTCAGTATCGTTTCTCTATCTTGAATCTGGCTAATTTGATCGCTAAATACTTCCATGTTATCCGTCTCGTAAAGAAACAGTACATCCTTAACATGCTCAATTTCCTGCTGTATCTCTTCGTGCGATTTAAACAGATGTGAGTAACTCTCCATCTCATCGCCAAACTCCGATTGTAGTTCTTCAAAATAGGCTTTATTAGTCGCATCAAACTCTTTACTAATATCTGCAAAATCAACCACATAGCCATATCTAAAATCTTTATAGGTACGGTTCACACGAGTGAGCGCCTGCAAGAGATTGTGTGCACGAACCATACGTCCAAGGTATAGCTTCTTCAAACGCTTAGCATCAAAACCAGTCAATAGCATGTTGTACACAAATAAAATGTCTATCTTTCCAGCCTTAAAGTCTTCTACCCAGTTCTTACGTTCTTCTTTAGTACCAACATCATGCAAAATCAGCTGGGCAGACTTAACCTTTATCTCTGCATGACGTATCTCTGCCAAGGTTTTAATATTGGAGTCTGGCTCTTGATTGTTAGTAGCCGCTTCGTCTTGAGCATAGAGTTTATTAAACAGCTCAAACATATGCTTGGCTTGCTGTGCGCTATCACAAATGACCATGCCGCCTATACTTGCATCATTTAGCGCGCCACGGCTTTTTTCAAAATCTGAGACAATGTATTCAAGCATAGGCTCAACAAAACAAGAATGAGAATATATATCCTCACGCTTAACATCACCTACCAACACCTTTGCTTTCGCAAGAGCTTCTTGTAGGATAAGTTTATACTCGGTAGATATCTCTTCTCTTATCAGTCGCAGGGTATAGCCATCAGCAATAGAAGCATTGTAATAGTACTTATGGATATAATCACCAAACAAGGCTCTTGAGTTATAGTCATCACCCAGTAGCGGCGTACCTGTTAAACCGATCTTAATAGCATTAGGATCTGATTCTTTTAGGTTCGCTAAGAAACTGCCTTTAGGGTTGTAGCTACGATGTACTTCATCTAAAAAGTATATTCGCTGAATATCAACGTTATAGTCCTTCGTTGAAGCAACGTTAGGATCGTCTTTAAACTTGTGTATATTGACCACCGTAATCTCAGGTACGCCTGCATCATTGTGAATGGCTTTGGTTGCCTTAATATCACGGGCAAAATCATCTCTGGAGTCAACGGTTCGAACTCTTAGACCACGCGCTGTAAACTCGCGCTGTGCTTGTTGTAGTAAGTCTAATCGATCAACGATGAAATAAAACTTAGGTGTTATTCGTTGCTTTTGAAAATAATCTGTTAGGAAGCGCACATTATAAAAAGCCAAGGCAGTTTTACCGCTGCCTTGTGTATGCCAAATAATGCCTTTTCTAACGCCTTCATCGAGTTTGTTACCAATCGCCTTAGTCGCAAATATCTGCGGATAACGCATGATGTGCTTTTCTAGCCCTTTAGTCTCGTTCACGTAAACCAACGCATAACGCAAAACAAATGCTAACCGCTCACGACTGAGTAGAGAGGTACAGATGCTATTGGTAGGGCGTTCTGGCTGCTTATTGGTTTGAAACTCTGAACTATTTCGAATAACTTCTAAGTTGTTATCCTTCAGTACTCTAAGCTCATCAGCTTCAGTAATTGGTTTTAGTAATGACGTGTAGTTAAACGTCTCTTCTTCACGGAAATAGTTGAATATCGGTTTATGGTAAGAAGAACTGGCGTAAAACGCCCCTCGTAATGGTTCAGGGTCGCCATCCACGTAGTCCATGTTATTTGAAAAAATCATAAACTGCGTGATATTAACGAACCGTTTGAACTTAGGGTTCTCAAATCGTGTATTGATACGATTTCTCTCAGCGATAATACCTTCTCGATTATGCGGCTTTTTGACCTCTATAAATACTAATGGCATGCCGTTAATGAGCAAGGTGATGTCAGGACGGAATTCTTCGTCACCATTTTTGCAGGTCAGCTCCGTAACCACATGAAAGCTATTATTATTAAAGTTTTCAAAATCAATCAGCTTCGTACCTGAACGCTCAGATAGCTTGTCGAAAAAAGCTTTCCCTAAGTCTTCATTGTCTAAGAGTAACTTCACATCTTCGAATAGGCGTTTGACCTCATCGTCTTTAATACCCTTATTTATTCGTATCATGGAATCATGAAACAGCTCAGGGAAAATGTTGGTGTCGATGTCCCATTTAGCATCTTTAAGCGATAAGTATTGATAGCCTAGCTTCATCAAATGAAGGATTGTTGGGATTTTTACGCGGGAATCTTCATTGAAGCTCATGATGAATAGCTCACTTAATCAATAATAAAATGGTTGTAGTAGCAAATCTATAGATAAGAGTCACTATACGTCAATCGGTGTCGTTAGTTTTTTTTCATTTTAGGCATCAGTATAGCAATATCAGTTAAGAATTCTCTCCTCTAAGTACTTTATATCTCCATAATTGCCCTCACTAGTTGAGGGCTTTTTTGTGATTTTTACATTATTGAATGCGATTAACCTATTATTAGACACAACCTGTCATTACTGCTATTTATACTTGCTAACATAAACCAAGAACAAAGTAGGCTCAATAATACAAATTACTGAATATTCGTTTTATTTCTATTGACACCAATGTATAAAAGCAGATAATTACAATCGTGTAATAAAAAATAATATATAGCAACAAAATAGGATGTATACGTTGATGGGCAGTAAAAAACACGAACGTTTGGCTTATCGGCTATCAGATATCATCATCCGGCTAAATAACGGCGAGCGTCTCAACATTGACACGCTGACCCGAGATTATCAAGTCTGTACCCGTACGCTTAAACGTGACTTTCAAGAGCGCTTAGCCATGCTGGACTTTAGTGACTCAGGTCCAGTTTTTTATCAGCTATCACCCAATCGAGTTGGATATTTGAACTTGACTGAGATTAAACGCTTCGCAAATTTTGCAAGTGTGCAAGACCTACTGCCTAAGATTGACCGACAGTTTTTTTATGACAAGCTAAATCAGAGTATTGTGATAAAAGGTTTTGACTATGAAAATATTCAAGCACGAACTCAAGAATTTAATCTCATCAATCAAGCCATTAGGGATTACCGAATAATTACTTTTGATTATCAAAAAGTCAGACAGCAAAATAGTGAAAATGCGAAAAAATCCTATCATCTTGAACCCTATCATCTGCTTAACAAAAATGGTATTTGGTATGTGATAGGTAGACATGATGCACAAACGCGTAATTTTTGTTTTACCCAAATATCTAATCTGCGTGTCACTGACAAGACCTTTGACTGTGATGAGCAAATTAAAGCAGGTTTAATAAACACAGATAGCTTATTTTTTGATAATCACATCAATGAGATTGTATTGCAGGTCAGTGCTAAGGTAGCAGGGTACTTTGAGCGACGAGACCTACTACCTAATCAAGAATTGATTCGTAAGCTGGATAATGGCGATCTATTGCTGGCTTGTCGTCAGGTACACCCACGTGAGGTCACACCGATTGTGCAATATTGGCTACCCCATATCAAAATTATCAGTCCCTCTACTGTTCAGGAGCAAATGGAGAAAGTTTTAAAAAGCTATGTGTCTATGTAGAAAGGTTTCATAAGCAATATTGAGATGACTGTTTTACTATTAGCTTCCATTAAATCAAGGGAAGTAACTGATATTTAAGAGGTTGATAATGAATACTGTAGTTAAGGAATATAAGCAGCAAGGAAGTATGGCTTCTGACTTACGAAATATTGCAATCGCAAGCGCAGAGCACGAACTGATTCAACGTTATGGTACAGCAGGTAGTCAGTTTTTAACTGGTCTTCGCGGTATTGATCATGAAACTGCTAAAGAATTTGATAGAAGCCTGCTAAGTATAGCTGAAGGGAAATTAAATCCTGATTATTATGAACAGAACATAAAACAGCAGGCAGGGTATTCAGCTGAAGTTGCCAGCGTTTCAAAACGTAATGCTGACGCTATTATCAATAAGGAAGCGCCTCGCTTTGCTAGAAGTGAAGATACTGTAGGCTATGGTAAGAATCATAGTGTAGTTGACATCGTAGAGTTGTTAGATGAAACCGAAATTACTTCACAGATGAAGTTTGTCACGAACAAAGAAAATCTACTAAAAAGTATCGCTTGTGGAGAAGGTAAAACGAAAGATTTTTCACGTTATCTTAGCATTGATAAACTTGAAGTACCAACCGAACAAGTTAGTGAGATGAAAGCCATATGTCGAAGCGAAGCTCAGAAACTTACTGAGCAAAGTGAGATTCTTAAAAGTTTAGGTAAAACCGAGCTAGCCGATAAAGCATTAAAACAAGCAAAGAACTATGAAGCTTTAGAAAAGAAAATAACGGATTCCGGATTAACGACTGAAGAAGCAATTAAATATAGGCTCGACCCTAAAGCTATGGTTCGTAAGGATATCGCTAAGGTAAGTCATAGAGCTGGTGTTGAAGGTTTAAAGTTTGGTGTGGCTATTGGTGGCTCTATTTCTGCTGTAAGTAATATTATAGCTGTTTACTCAGGTAATAAAGATTTCTCAGAAGCTATATTGGCTACAAGTAAAGACACTTTGATTTCAGGTGCCACTGGCTATGCTACAGCTGCTTCAGGTACTGCTATAAAAACTTACATGGCACAGTCGTCAAAGGAAATAGTACGTAATATCTCAAAAAGCAATATGCCAGCGATGGTGGTAACCGCTTGCCTATCAACGGGTAAAAGTATAAAGAAGTATGCTATCGGTGAGCTTAATGAAGCGGAGCTTGCTCAAGAAGTTGGTTTATCAGTTACTGGCATGATGTCATCTTCTATGTTTGCTGCTATTGGTCAAGTCGCCATACCTATTCCAGTTTTGGGTGCATTAATTGGCGGTATGGTTGGTTACGCCCTGACCAATACAGTTTATCAAAGCTTCTTCAGTGTTTTGAAAGATGCTAAGTTATCAACCGAACGTAGACAGCTTATAGAAATGCAATGTGAAGCCGCAAGACTACTTTCAAAAGAATATGAGTTAAAAATTAAGGAATTATTTACCTACCGTATTAAAGAGCTAGAAATATACAGTAACGATATGTTCGATGCTATAGACTCACCTGACATTGATCCTGAAGAGTTTTGTTTAAGAATGAATCGCTTTGCTGAAGAACTTGGGACAAAAATTTCTATTAAGAATATGGCTGAACTTGAAGCCGCTATGATCTCTGACGAACCATTAGTCATTTAAAACAATGTACACAAAGCAAACATATCAAAGATTTTTTATCTATTGAAAAAATTGTTGATATTTAATATTTAGTCAGTAAATATAACAAAAGGGAAATATCATGCCAATTCCATTAGTAATCGGTATAGCCGCAGGCTTAGTAGGAGCAGGGAAAACAGGCAAAGCTTTGTATGATAATAAAAAATCTTCAGAAGCAAATGCTACTGCTCAAGGTATAGCAAAACGAGCAGAACGTAATCTAGAGAGATCTCGTGAACAATGTCAAGAATCTCTAGCGACATTAGGTGCAAAGAAAGCTGAAACTTTCACAGGTGTTATTACCTCTTTCATAACTACTTTTGAGAAAATTAAAAATATCGATTTTCAACATAGTGGTGATCTAGGCAACTTAATCGCCAAAGATTTTAGCAATGTCGTACTCGCAGAGCTTAAACAAGAATTGTCATTCGTTATCGATTCTGGTTTAGGTGTTGGCGGTGGAGCTCTTGGAGGAGCTCTAACTGCTTTTGGCGCCTATAATGGTACGATGATGTTTGCAACTGCAAGTACCGGTACAGCTATCAGTTCATTTGGTGGTATAGCTGCAACCAATGCAACCCTCGCATGGTTGGGTGGTGGGTCTTTAGCCACGGGCGGTATGGGTATTGCTGGTGGTGTACTGGCTCTTCAGGCTCTGACAGCAGGGCCTGGTCTGCTCATTGCTGGCTGGTATATGGGTAGTAAAGCGAAAACTAAGTTGAATGATGCTCATAGTAACATTGCTAAAGCTAAAGAGTTTGCGGCTGATATAGATAAAGCGGTAGCATTAACAAACGGCATTAGAGCAGTGGCTGACAAAGCGACGGCAATCATTTCTACTTTATGTAAACACCTAAGTCTTAACTTGAATAAACTTGAAGAAGTAATTGATACACAAGGAACCGACTTTTCACAATACAATGATGCTGCAAAAATGATAGTTTTACGCAATGTAAAAATACTTCAAGTTCTTAAGGTTGCTATTGATACACCAATTCTTGATGAGCAAGGCAGACTGTTCGGTAGTGCCTCTGCAAAACTAACTCAAATAAATTTTAGTATCGATAATGGTTTTTCTAAAATAGAGAATGGACCCGACTCTCAACTTGATATAGATCACTATAGAATAGCGCTTTTAACACAGTTAGTGGCTTTGAAAAATTACAAAGCTGGGTTAAAGCCACAGTTATGTCATCAACTAAGTGAGGAGGCACTAAAAAGCAAGCACACAGGAATAAAAATCAATCGTACAGGAATAAAAAGCAAGCGGATAACACAAACGGAATGATTGGTTAACTTATACTAAGATGACTGTACCAATTGATGACACACTCTAGTTGAGAGTAGAATATATGTCTAAAACCTCATTCCCATGTACAGCTTGTGGCCAATGTTGCAAAAATGTCCATTTAAGCGAATATACTAATTCTCTGGACCGAGGTGATGGCACATGTCGTCATCTCGATGATAAAAGTCTACTTTGTACTATCTACGAACAGCGTCCGATCATTTGTCGTATCGAAGATTATCACGAGAAATATCTATCTCATTTGTATGACTGGGACGGATTTGTAAAAATGAATCTGGAAGTTTGTAAACAGCTGAAAGATAGTAATAAAATTCCTAAGTAGTAGAGTTCTAAAAAGGGCCTATACTGCTAAAACTGATTTTTTAATGATAATATGTATTTGAGACTAGATGAGATGTTAGAAATATTTAGTTACAAATATTTGCGAGAAAAATCCCATTATTTATCTTGCCTCCAATACTGCGTCGCTATTGGTCTAATTGCTGGTCTAGGAACAATTATATTCATATAAAATTATATTAAATCAAATACTTACGTATATAGTTCGAATTCCTCCTTCACCGCCAATCTTATAAAATCGTCTCAAATATCAGCTTTCCCACCTTGCCCCCAATATTCCTGAATACTCTATATATATAACGCGTCTAGCGTTTTTTTTATGCTTGTTATTTACCTATAGATAATATTTCAATTCTGAATGATTCAGCCGTGTCGATGATATTGGCTCATGATGAGAAATATTGCATAAAAAAGCCCCAAACTACTAAAAAGTCGCTTGGAGCAAAAAATTGATATCGTCTATCAATGATTAATCGTCATAAACCACATGACTACTCAAAACCTTACCCGTCATGCTATCGACCACAACATCGTAGATTTGATTGCCTTTACCAATTTCAACCTTATAAATAGGTTTACCATAATCCATATCAAATTCGGCTTCCAGCACCGTGCCATTTAGCGTTGTATTGGCACTTTTTATGGCTTGTGGCAGGCTAGTTTTTGCTTGCTTCATGGTGTTATATTCAGCCAAATCTTCTTTATCTAAACGCTCTCTCTCATCTTGTATCACTTTACCTGTATTGGCATTGACGATGACCTCTTGCTCGTTGTTATTGGCAATAATTTTAATCTCATAATGGTTATCTTCCATACGGTCTTCTTGATCAAAGCCTGCACTAATAATATTACCTGCTACCGTCTTATTCGCGAGAATCATCGCTTGCTCTAAGCTGATTTTACTCTGTGATGCCGCGACGGTTTCATTCATTGACGTAGCAGCTTGGCTCAATGGAATAGCAGCCGCGCTAAGGGTAGCGACACTCAATGCTACTGCTAATGATTTTTTTAATGTTGATATGTTTTTCATAATAAGGCCTTCAGGTTTTCCAGATATGTTATCGAGATCGTTATTTATTGAAATAATGTCGTGAAAGATAGTGACACAGTCCGCCGCGTCCTGTCTAAATAATTTATGCTGATAAAAAGTAACTTATGTTGTGTTTACAAGGTAAAATATTTTGTAACTATGTCAAAGCGTGGCCAAATTGTTTACTACTTTTCGAAATATAGAGTTTATCAAAAGAGAGGTCATGGTCAAACTACTCTGCATTGTATTAACGGTAATTGGCTTGGCATTCCTCATCGGCGGCGCTGCCTCGACGATCGCTGCCAAGATTAATTTTGGTATAGAGTTACTGTTGTTGATCAACACGGAAGTTATCACAGATAGTTGAAGACAGCTTCGTTAATGTTGTCTTGATTGATTTGGGTGAGCATTGAGGCGCTTTAGATACTTTTTAAAATGGTGAATAGTTGTAGCGAATAATGATACTTCGATTGCCTCATTTTTTATAAATATAGTGTGCATTGCCATTTCGAATAAGGCTCAAAACGCTGCAATCTTATGGTTAATGAAGATACTGGTTTTTTGAATATCACATGTGAGCAAAACGTAAATTCTATTGTAGCGACACTGTTAAAACCGAAAATTTGTTTTGCAATTAACCATAGCTTTATCTATGATTATTTTCTTACGGGAAACTAACGATAGGTAACAATATGAAAATCAATAAGCTATACGCAGGGATCGCCTTGGCAAGTACAATGATATTGACAGGGTGCGGTGATGATAACGAGGTCGGCCCTACCGTTAATAACGAATTGGACTATACAGTTTTTGATCCTTTCACCGATATGTCAAATGATGAATATCAAGATGGCTGGGGCAAGCTCGCGTACAAACTCAGTAATAATGGCTTGATACAAACAATCTTTACTGTGGTAGGAAGCTCACCTACTGCTTATCAAAATAGTAGAAGCGACGATGATGAGCTGGAATATTACGCTGGCAAAAACGCGTTCGCTGCTGTTCCTGAAAATTTTGACAGTAAGTTTTATAAAATCAACTTCGTTGATAGCGATACCTTTACACTAAAAGTTCAGTCAAATAATTCAACTTTTAACTCTACTTATGACATTGCTACTCTTGACCTTACGGGCGTAGGCAAGCAACCACGCAATGCTACTACTGGTATAGATACTGATTTAGATTATTTCCCTGATGGATTTAATGCCACTTTTCCTAGTGGCTCTCAATGCTATATATTTTTAGAAACACCCAATCAAACTTTCTATACTTTTTCTGAAGATGAGGATGAAGGTAGCATGACTATAGATGAGTGGATTACTAACCAGCAAGAATGGTATACAGTCACTAATGTTGTCAAAGAATATGTCGGACTCAATAATGAGCTACCAGCTGTTAGATATACTGACGAAGATGGCGATATTATTGCCGCTATTAGATACAACGGTTTGATATACAGCGCTTCATATAGTCAGGAAGGAATCCAAGAAAAAGAAAACACTGATCCTGGTGTTTCAGAAGTTTACTGTAATCAGTATAACGATGTAGCGACTAAATTCTTGGAAACACAAATCAAGGCTAATTATTAATATTAGCTGTGAATTGAGACCTAGCTACTTGTATACATTAAGACAAAAAATAGCGCCTACAATGGGCGCTATTTTTTTATATTACGACACTGCGTAAGTATTCGAGAATTAGCACAGATGACCAAACTCTATTGAGTAGATATTTTATCGTTCAAAAGATCGATCAAACGTTTATTACTTTTTGATTAAGGTATAGGCCACGTTGGTATCATCCAACTGCACTAAAGACGCCAGTCTGGCTGATAGCGGATCTTTATTTTCGATGGCCGTTAAGATTGCTTTGTGCCTTGGCAGTGAATGCGTTTGTAAGTTAGGTCTTAAGCTGGTCAGCTTAATAGATTGTTGTAGCGGTAATACCAACATTTTTGACATATAAGCCAGTAGGTCATTATGTGTGGCCTTGGCAATGGCAAGATGGAATTCTATGTCAGGTTGCATAAATTCTTCTGCATTAGTCGCCTTTTCCATGCCTTCATACGCTGTTTTGATCTGTAAAATATCGTCATCGGTTGCAGTGGTAGCAGCAATATACGCCATCTCAGGCTCTAACACACGTCGAACGGTCGATAAGGTTTTGAAAAAATCATTCTCTGGTGTAGATTCAATCAACCAAAATAGCACATCTGGATCAAGCATATGCCATTCGTCTTTGGGACGCACGACCGTACCGACTTTGGGACGCGAGTATGTCAGACCTTTAGAGTTCAGTACCCGTATGGCTTCACGAGAGACAGGACGGCTGACCTGAAACTCCTCACACAGCTCATCTGAAGAGGGTAGTTTTTCGTTTTCAGGAAAATGACCAGAAACGATTTTTAGACCCAATTGTTGAACAATTAATGCATGTTGGCTTTTGCTTGGAACGGGGTTTTTGTAGTCGGCAGTGCTCATATATTATCGTTACTCATATTTGACACTAGTATGTTATAGAAGACCTTATCAATAAACAAGGTCTTCTATTTTGCATAAACTAGTGCCAATTTTTGAGCAAATTAGTGCGAATGACGAGGTACCTCAGAACCGCGACAACCGACCAGAAAATCAAAATCACAGCCTTCATCCGCTTGTAGCACATGCTTAACATAGAGTTCGCGATAGCCGCCAATAAAGTTGGGTGTCGGTGGTGGTGGTAAATTCGCTAAGCGCTGCTGTAGTTCTTCATTGCTGACATCTAAATGCAACTTACCTGCGTAGGCATCAAGCTCAATAAAATCACCGTTTTGTACCGCAGCTAATGGTCCGCCTGCGCGAGCTTCTGGTGCTACATGTAGTACCACGCTACCATACGCAGTACCACTCATACGCGCATCAGAGATTCGTAGCATGTCTGTGATCCCTTTTTCCAGCAGCTTGGGCGGCAGTCCCATATTGCCGACTTCCGCCATACCTGGGTACCCTTTAGGGCCTGCGTTTTGGAGTACCAAAATACAGGTTTCATCGACATCTAAATCTGGATCTACAATACGGGCTTTATAGTCATCAAGGTCTTCAAATACCACGGCACGACCACGATGTTTCATCAGTTCCGCTGAGGCGGCAGATGGTTTGAGCACGGCCCCTTTTGGTGCTAGATTGCCATGTAAGATGCACATTCCACCATCTCTACTCAGTGGATTGTCCACTTGACGAATGACCTCATCATTATAGATAGGCGAGCTTTGACAGTTCTCCCAAATGCTTTGTCCGTTCGCAGTCAGTGCTTGCGGATGCGGCAGCAAATTGTGCTCACCCATACGGCGCAGTACTGCAGGCAAACCACCGCTATAATAAAACTCTTCCATCAAAAATCGTCCTGACGGCTGCAAATCCACAATGGTAGGCATACCGCGACCAATGCGATTCCAATCTTCTAGCTCTAAATCAACACCAATACGCCCAGCAATGGCTTTTAAATGAATTACCGCATTGGTTGATCCACCAATAGCGGCGTTGACTTTAATCGCATTCTCAAATGCTTCTTTGGTTAAAATTTTAGATAATGTCAAATCTTCTTTGACCATGTCAACGATACGCATACCTGATAAATGCGCCAAAACATAACGGCGCGAGTCCACGGCTGGAATAGCGGCATTGTGTGGTAAAGAGGTCCCTAAAGCTTCAGCCATACAGGCCATTGTCGAAGCTGTGCCCATCGTATTACAGGTACCCGCTGAGCGTGACATGCCTGATTCTGCAGATAAAAATTCATTGAGATCAATCTTGCCAGCCTTTAGCTCTTCATGCATTTGCCAGACAATGGTACCCGCGCCAATATCTTTTCCTTTATGTTTGCCATTTAGCATCGGCCCGCCAGTGACGACAATGGCAGGAACATCACAACTGGCCGCACCCATCAGTAACGCAGGTGTGGTTTTATCACAGCCTGTTAATAGCACAACCCCATCCATCGGGTTACCGCGAATCGCTTCTTCTACATCCATACTCGCTAAATTACGCGTCAGCATCGCCGTCGGGCGTAGGTTAGATTCTCCATTAGAGAAAACAGGAAATTCAACAGGATATCCACCCGCTTCTAAAATACCTTTTTTTACATGCTCAGCGATTTTGCGGAAATGGGCGTTACATGGGGTCAATTCTGACCACGTATTACAAATACCGATAATGGGTCTACCATCAAACTCATGATCTGGAATACCTTGATTTTTCATCCAGCTACGGTACATAAATCCATTTTTATCCGCCGTTCCAAACCAAGCTGCCGAGCGTAGTGGCTTCTTTTTTGACATCTCTATATCCTTATATAGTAATACTATTTAAATAATATTAATCAAAATACACTAAAAACAATCTTTTTAAAAGGGTTTACATTTAAATAGTATTACTATATTTTAGTTAAAGCTTTTATACATTATTTCAGTTATCGACTGATAACACCCTTAATTACAGATAATTTCTCTTTGGCATGATGCCTGAGAATTACCACATGGAACGTGGAGTCGGATATGGATTTCGAAAAGAACGTTATACGAACAGTGACCTACAGATTAATCCCTGCATTAATTTTGCTTTATGTGGTCGCTTATATTGATCGCGGTGCAGTCGGCTTTGCCCATCTACATATGGGCGCTGATGTTGGTATCGGCGACGCCGCTTATGGATTTGGCGCAGGCTTATTCTTTATTGGTTACTTCATGTTTGAGGTGCCCAGTAACTTGCTATTGGCCAAGTTTGGAGCACGTAAGTGGTTCACTCGCATTTTATTGACATGGGGTTTGATCACCATGGCGATGGCGCTTATACAAGGCCCTAAGAGCTTCTATGCGCTTAGGTTCTTACTCGGTGTTGCTGAGGCAGGTTTTTTCCCTGGCGTTCTATATTTGATTACCCAATGGTTTCCAGTGCGTCATCGCGGCAAAATTATGGGCATGTTTGTACTGTCACAACCTATTGCAATGGTAATTGCAGGGCCATTATCCGGTGCCTTACTCGGTATGGATGGCATGGCAAACATGCATGGCTGGCAATGGTTATTCATAGCTGTCGGCTTACCTGCTGTTCTTTTGGCGCTACCCACGTACTTATATTTGCCAGATGATATTAAAACAGCCAACTGGTTAACTGCAGAGCAAAAAAGTTGGTTGCAAAATGAATTGGTTAAAGATGAGTCTGAATATAAGCAAACAAGGCATGCCAACCCTTTACATGCGCTAAAAGACAAACGTGTGTTACTCCTTGCGCTGTATTACCTACCTGTCACCTTGAGTATTTATGGTTTAAATCTATGGCTACCCACGATTATCAAGCAGTTTGGTGGTGGCAGTGATTTACAAGTTGGTTTTTTATCAAGTATTCCGTATCTGTTTGGGGTCGTCGGTCTGTTAATTATTCCACGCAGTACAGATCGCTTGGATGATCGCTATGGGCATCTTGGTTTTCTTTATGCGGTAGGTGCTTTTGCCATGTTCTTAAGTGCTTGGCTCACCTCGCCTGTCTTGCAATTGGTTGCTCTATCTGCCGTCGCTTTTTGCTTATTTTCGACAACGGCTGTTTTTTGGACACTACCAGGCCGCTTCTTAACAGGCAGTAGTGCGGCAGCTGGTATTGCCTTGATCAACTCAGTAGGTAACTTGGGCGGTTATTTGGGACCTTATGGCATTGGCTTATTAAAGGAATACACAGGCCATATGGCAGCAGGCTTGTATTTTCTCTCTGTGGTAATGGTATTTGGCTTGATTTTGACTTATTTCGTCTATGCCAAGTTTGAAAAAAAGAAATCTGAAAAAACAACCGTTAGCGAACAAGCATACTAAGGACATTACTTATGAACATCATTCAATTTGAAACCCAAGATCAGCAGCGCGCGGTTGGCATTGTCGAAAACAATACTGTCAAGCCAATCAATCAGGTGACGACGGTTCGAGACTTAGCATTAATGGCAATCGAAAACACACTGAGCCTAGAGCAACAAATCGAACAATTAGGCTTTGCCGCTGAGAACTATGAATACGCACAATTATTAGACAACTTACAGGTACTTGCGCCTTTAGATCATCCAGATACCGCACATTGTTTTGTCTCAGGGACGGGTTTGACCCATCTAGGCTCAGCGTCTACTCGTGACAAAATGCACCAGCAGAATTCAGCTGATACCGCATCAGTAACCGACACCATGCGTATATTCCAGTTAGGGATTGAAAAAGGTAAACCTACTGACGGTGAGGTGGGCGCCCAACCTGAATGGTTCTATAAAGGCGATGGCTCTATTGTGGTTCGTCCTGGTGCCGACCTGCCGATGCCTAATTTTGCAGAGGATGGCGGCGAAGAACCTGAAATTGTAGGTCTGTATGTGATTGGTCCAGATTCAAAACCCTATCGAATTGGCTTTGCCATGGGTAATGAGTTTTCTGATCACATTATGGAACGTCGCAACTACTTATATCTTGCACATTCTAAATTACGTTTTTGCAGTTATGGGCCAGAGTTACGCACAGGTGAGCTGCCAAAGCATTTGGTCGGTGCCAGTCGCCTACGCCGTGATGGTGACGTGATTTGGGAAAAAGAATTTTTATCAGGTGAAGACAATATGTGTCACAGCCTAACCAATCTTGAATACCACCATTTTAAATATCAGCAATTCGTAAAACCAGGTGATGTACATGTTCATTATTTTGGTACGGCGACGCTGTCATTTGCAGACGGTATGCAAACCCAAGTCGGTGATGAGTTTGAGATTGAGATGAAAGAATTTGGTCATTCTTTAAAAAATAAAATTACACATACTCAACCTGAACTACCCATTGGTTCAGTTAAAACACTCTAAGGAGAATATTATGGTTATTGGACATAATTTTATTGCAGGTCAACGCAGTGCGCTTGGCAGCAAAGTCTTACAAAGCGTTGATGCCAGCACAGGCGAAGCCTTGGCTTATGAGTTTCATCAAGCCACTGAAGAAGAAGTCAATCAGGCCTGCGAAGCCGCCAGTGAGGCCTTCAAAAGCTATCGTAATACGTCACCTGAACAGCGCGCGTTATTTCTAGAAGCGATTGCCGATGAACTAGATGCGCTGGGACAAGACTTTCTCGACGATATTTCACAAGAGACAGCGCTACCACTTGCACGTTTACAAGGAGAGCGAGGGCGTACCAGTGGTCAAATGCGTTTATTCGCTAAAGTGCTACGCCGCGGTGATTATTTAGGGGTGCGTATCGATACGGCACTGCCTGAACGTGAGCCTATGCCGCGTGTAGATTTGCGCCAAGTAAAGATAGGGGTCGGTCCGATTGCTGTGTTTGGGGCAAGTAACTTTCCTTTAGCCTTTTCGACCGCAGGCGGTGATACCTCTTCTGCGTTAGCGGCAGGGTGTCCTGTCGTGGTCAAAGCTCATAGTGGTCATATGGTAACGGCGGATCAAGTAGCACAAGCGATCGATAGAGCGGTTGCAAGCACCAATATGCCTAAAGGCGTTTTCAGTATGGTTTATGGCAGTGGTGTCGGTGAAATGCTGGTAAAACACCCCTTGATTCAAGCGGTTGGTTTTACAGGCTCGCTAAAAGGTGGGCAGGCATTGAGTGCGATGGCAGCCGCTCGCCCCAATCCTATTCCAGTATTTGCAGAAATGAGTAGTATCAATCCTATGCTCATGCTACCCGCTGCCCTAAAAAATCGTGGAGATAGTATTGCTCAAGACTTAGCAGATTCTGTCGTGATGGGCTGTGGACAGTTTTGTACCAATCCTGGTTTAATCATTGGTATTAAATCACCTGAATACAGTCAGTTTATTGAAAATCTGACAACTATTATCGATGCCAAACCTGCACAAACCATGTTGAACGCAGGCACATTAGAAAGCTACTCATTGGGTCTGGAAGATTTGATGACACATGAAGGGTTCCAGCATTTAGCCGGACAGCCTCAACAAGAGAATCAAGCGCAGCCGCAACTGTTCAAAGCAGATGTGGAGTTACTGCTGGCAGGCAATCAGTTGCTACAAGAAGAAATTTTTGGTCCTGCGACCATAATCATTGAAGTCCAAGATAAGGCACAGCTGATTCAAGCACTCAGTAGCATGAACGGTCAACTGACAGCCGCTTTGATTGCTGATGAAGCCGATTTTGCTGAATTTGCAGACGTGGTACCTGTATTAGAAGAGAAAGCTGGACGCCTACTCTTAAACGGTTATCCAACAGGAGTAGAAGTTTGCGAGGCAATGGTACACGGCGGGCCTTATCCTGCAACGTCTGATGCACGTGGCACTTCGGTCGGAACGCTGGCAATCGATCGCTATCTACGTCCTGTGTGTTATCAAAACTACCCCCAAAGCTTATTACCAGAAGCATTGAAGGATGAAAATCCGTTCAATATTTTGAGACTAGTTAATGGTGAAATGACCCGAAATAAAATTTGATATAAGAATTTAACAAAAAAAAGAGACCAATTAATGGTCTTTTTTTTATTGTATATACTATTAAAAAATAACGCCCATTTAAGGCGTCATTTTTGGATTATCGAAGGTTAGTTTTAAGAACGATGTTCATGAGTATTTTTACCTTGATATTTACCTTTAATCTTATATTTAGCAGCTGCCGCCTTTGATCTATAGTGAGAATCCTTCGCCTTATTTTTGACAACTTTATGCTTACTATCTGCCTTGTTACCATGTTTTTGGTGCTGTACTTGAGACGCATGATGTTGTGAATAATTTGGTGCAGCATTGGCTTGACCAACCATCGACAAACAGGCAGTAGCCGCTAGAATCGAACTTACTATTATCTTTTTCATTGTTTTTTCCTAATTTAATTCATATTAATAAATTATGATTAAAGATACCTTATGAAGTATCACGATAAAGCATCGCTCTATCGACAAAGGAAATGATAACTGGTTCACGTATTAAGTAGCTTTATGAAACTTGAAGAAAGGTTGCGATTGTTACCACTACTAAGCACATTCACACACTAAAGGGTAGAAATCTAAAGAATTACACTATTTGCTGGTGTTGGCTGGCATCGATTGAACCCACCAACCTCTATATAATGATTTTGCCAACCGTACAACTAATTTATAGTGATTAGCATCTGACAACTATACACAGCGCGACTCTTCTATCAGCGCTGACTGGATAAAAAATTTATGTTTGGGTTATTACGTGTTTTATTAACCGTGCTTGGGGCGATACTCATTATCGACTGCGTTACTTTGATGGCTGTTGATAAGATTAATTTTGGTACAGTGCTGCCTTTTTTGATAGGCGTGGTTTTTGTAGGCCATGGACTAGGTGCACCCTTAATTGCGAAAATACTTTCCAACAATCCTTTACTGCGGCGTGTTTGGTACGGATTGTGGCTAATGTTTGGATTATGGCTCGTCAGCTTTTTAGTCTTTTTTTATTCATTGCAGCAGCAGATTGCACAGAGCAGGCAAGATTTGCCACCTGTGGCGGCTATTATTGTACTCGGTTCTGGGACGGTCGATGGCAAGCCGACCCCTACCTTAGCTAGTCGCTTAGATACGGCAGCACAACTGATCGAGCAGCAACCACAGGCGCTCATTATTACGAGTGGCGGTGTGGGCTATGAGCGCACGCGCAGTGAGGCGGACATCATGGCGACTTACTTGCAGCAAGCACATGACATTCCACTAGATCGTATTTATCAAGAAGGCAAAAGCACCAGTACTGAAGAAAATCTGGCCTACAGTCAAGTCATACTTGAACAGCATGGTATTGATAAAGAGGCACCCATCGCCATTGTCACCAGTGACTTTCATACTATCCGAGCGGCTGCTATAGCTCGCCATCAAGGTTATACGCAACCAATTACACTTGCCAGTACAACACCATTATCTATTCGCTACAACGCATGGTTTCGAGAGTATTTTGCCTTTGGTAGCGGTTGGCTATTACAAGAATACTGATCAGCAGATGCCGTAACAAAAATATTAAAAGGCGCTCAACTTAACGCTTTTTTTTGCAAAATATAAACCACGAATTTTGCCTCTGTTTTAAATGACGCTTTCTCTACTGCTGCCAATAACGCTTGTCTTTTTTCACTACGTGCGCGGTAGGCATAAGGCGTCATCGTCATTAAATCAGCCAAATCATCCGCTGATAATGTCATCTCTGTACTGACATGGTCAGTCCCAGTCAACGTAAAGTATGGTGCCAATTCGTGTAAAAACTTATCAGAATCATGCTCACGCACATTATCGAATAAGGCATCACGCATCGTCGCTAAGTGTCCAGCATCTGGTTTGGCAATGATTAAATACCCATCATCAGCCAATACCTCAGCGAACGCTTCAGGCAAAATAGGACTAAAAATACTGCTAATAGCCGTCACACTATGAGAGCGTAACGGTAGATGCGCGGCGCTGGTCACTAATGGATAAATCACCGTCGTCTTGGCAGCGTTAGTATTCTTGCGCTGATACCAAAGACGACCTGCCGCTTTACTCACTTTAGCCAATTCCATCAATGCAGGCTTGCTGATATCTGCCGCTATAAGAGTATCTATGATATCCGAGCCCAGTTGTGCCATTGCTTGCGTGTAGTAGCCTTCGCCGCAGCCAATATCAAGCCAATTCACAGACTGAGTATCCTGCGCCTCTGTGGCATTACTTTTTGACAGTAGCGCTGCCATCTTCTGGACAATCAGATTTTGTAACGGCGCATAGTGACCATGGTTCAAAAATCGCTTGCGGGCATTGATAGATTCTTGACTGTCGCCAGGTGCTTTTGATTTCTTCTGCTGTACAGGCAACAGGTTGACGTAACCTTGGCGAGCAACATCAAACGGATGCGAGGTTTGCTTGGGGTGCAAACTACCATCACAGCGCCACGTATCTGCGGCTGGCTGTAGTGGTGACTGACAAAGTGGGCAAATAAATAAAGACACAGGTATCTCGAAGTCATAGCAATATGACCCGCATTTTAACAAATTTCGTGTGCCTTAAACGATAAAAAGCCACCTCAATACTCATTGAGATGGCTTCTAAGCAGAAAAGTTAGGTACATTTGAGGCTTGTTTTTCTAACGCAGCTTCAAAGTCATTAGCCCAAGGATGACCAAAATAATGGCGATAATCCAAAACCGCGTCACCACCTGCGTTTCTTTCCAGCCAATTTCTTCGAAATGATGATGTAGCGGAGCCATACGGAAAACGCGTTTTTTGCGCAATTTATAAGAGCCAACTTGCAACATCACTGATAGCGCTTCGGCAACAAATAGACCGCCCATAATCGCAAAGGCAATCTCTTGTCGTGTCATCACGGCAATCGTACCGAGCATCGCACCCAGTGCCAGCGCGCCCACATCGCCCATGAATACTTGTGCGGGATGCGCGTTGAACCACAAAAACCCAAGACCTGCCCCGACCATGGCGCCACAAACGATAATAACTTCAGAGTTATAGGGAATGTACGGAACATGCAAATAATCAGCAAAGCGCACATCGCCCGATACATAAGCCATCGCACCCAAGCCTGCTGCGACAAGCACTACTGGTAATATCGCCAAGCCATCCAAGCCATCCGTTAAGTTGACCGCATTGGACGCACCATTGATCACAAAGTAGGTAAAGATAATAAAGCCAATACCAAAAGGCACTGCCGAAAATGGAATCATCCAATCTTTAAAGATCGGTATCAACAAGTCCTGCATCTCGCGAGTGGTGTTGATATCCGGCTGTAGTGTGGCGATGTAGTATAGAGAGACGCCGACGAATAATGCGCCCATCGATAACCAAAAATATTTCTTTCGCGCAATCAGGCCTTTGGGGTCTTTGTACTTGATTTTGAGCCAATCATCCGCCCAACCTACGGCACCAAAGATCACCATAACGACGAGTAAAATCCAAACATAAGGATTGTTCAAACGTGCCCATAGCAGAGTCGATACGCCAATAGCACTGAGAATCAATACCCCGCCCATGGTTGGCGTACCGGTCTTGACCAAATGCGATTGAGGCCCATCATTGCGAATAGCCTGACCGTATTTGAGTGAACGCAGGTGCTGAATGACACGCCCGCCAAAAAACATGCTAAATGCGAGGGCAGTGACCACCGCAAGCAGCGCTCGCAACGTCAACGAAGAAACCGCAGAAAACGGCGTATAATACTGGCCAAGCCAGCCAAACAACCAAACTAACACCGCCTACTCCTCTACTAGCGCATGAATAAGTGTTTCCATTGTCATGGAACGCGAGCCTTTGAACAACACAGTACAAGGCTTAGCTTGTTGCGCTTGCAAATACGGCTGTAAATACTGTAATAAACTGTCTTTGTCTGCGAATGCATGAGCATTGATATCAGCAATCTCTTTCGCACCAGCAACGGTGGCCTTGGCGTATTCGCCAACACAGAGTAGCACATCGATACCTGTGGTCGCGATAGTACGGCCGAGGCTTTGATGCTCACTAACTGCCGCCTCTCCTAGCTCGCCGATATCACCCAATACCATCACTTGCGTACCCGTTTGTGCAGCCAATACTTTGGCAGCGGCGCGTACCGAGTGTGGGTTGGCATTGTACGTATCATCAATTAGGCGGTGCTTACCCAGTATCTGACTGTTCAGACGACCTTTAGCTGGACGCGCGTTTTCAAGGCCGATCACAATGTCACTGACGTCGATATTTAACGCATGCGCACAGGCTGCAGCAGCCAAAGCATTATTGACATTGTGTTCGCCTGCTAATGGCAAGTTGATATCATGAATCTGATTACCGATATGTAGCTTAAACTCACTACGCTCTGGCTCTACATCTAAATGGCTCGCGCTGACATCGGTATTACCAAACCCAATCACATGCGACGTGTGCTTTTCAGCAATGCGGCGCAACTGATTTGTAAAATCATCCTTGTCAGGAACAATCGCAAACTGCGCATCCGTTAAGGTGTGATAAATCTCTGCTTTGGTTTGGCAAATGCCTTCACGGCTACCGAACTCACCCAGATGAGCCGTACCAATATTTAGGATACAGGCCACATCAGGGCGCACAATCTCAGTCGTATAGGCGATCTCACCAATGTGGTTGGCACCTAACTCTAAAATGGCATAACGATGATGGTCTGATAACTCAAGCAGCATCATTGGCACACCCAAATCATTATTGAGGTTACCACGGGTAATCAATGTCGGTGCCAATCGACCAAAAATACTGCCTAGCATTTCTTTACAGGTGGTTTTACCGCTAGAGCCAGTAATCGCGATCACAGTCAGATCTTCATGCTGCTGACGACGATAGCTTGCCAGCTGACCTAACGCCAAACGGGTATCACTGACAACCAGCTGCGGAATCGCATTTGACTCAGATAAGATAGGACGAGACACGATGGCTGCGATGGCACCTTTTGATGCTGCCATGTCGATATAGTCATGACCATCAAAATTCTGACCACTTAACGCCAAAAAGATATCACCAGGCTTTATCGTACGAGTGTCGGTCGCAATACGCTTACTGGCTAATGATGCTTGCTCTGCATCTGCATAGTCTTGTGGCAACTGCCAGTGACTATCGAGCGATGCTGTCGCTGCGAGCATATTATCCATTTGCCAGACATAAAGCCCTTGCGACTGGATGGTGTTATCGTGGTCGGCTGTCATAATGGTTACCTTATATAATGACTACTTCATTTTTATATTTAATGATTAATTTTTTGATAATAAGCGTATCGATAGTCAATCGACTATATACGGCCCGCTTGCGCTAATGCCTGCTGCAAAATAACACTGTCATCAAAATCATAACGGACGTTGTTAATCTCTTGATAGGTCTCATGGCCTTTACCAGCGATGACGACAATATCGTCTGGACCTGCCTGACTGACGGCATACTCAATGGCCTTTTGGCGAGCAGGTTCTATATGCGTACGTTGATATTGCTCAGCACTCATCCCAGCCTGCATATCCTGTAAGATGACATTAGGGTCTTCGGTACGTGGATTGTCAGCGGTCAAGACAACTTGATCAGCACCTGTGAGGCCCGCTTGTGCCATCAATGGACGCTTACCTGCATCACGATCGCCGCCGCAACCAAACACTGCCCATAGCTTACCTTTACAGTGAGTTTTCAGGCTCGCCAGCACTTGACTTAAGGCATCTGGCGTATGCGCATAATCAACAATAAAACAGCCATCATTCGATGGCACACGTTGCATACGCCCAACCGCACCTTGTAGCTGCGTGACCGCAGTCGCAATGCGCCCAATATCCACATTTGACTCAGTAGCAGACTCAGTACTAGTAACAATACCAGTCGCTACTGCTGCTGCGATAGCGGCAAGCAAATTAGCAACATTAAAGCGGCCGAGTAATGGACTGACAATCTCGATAATATCCGTTTTCTCATCACCAACTGTTTTATCATTAAAGTCAGTACGCAGACTTATCTTTACACCCTGTAGACTTGGCTCGATATCAGCAGCGACAAAAGTAGCAGATGTTGCAGGCTCTAGACTATACGTCCATACCGTCAAGTTGCTAGCAGTGGCTGTATCCAACATAATCTGAGCATGCTCATCATCGGCGTTGATGATGGCATGGGTCAAATCTGGGAAGTGAGCTTTATCAAATAGCTTGGCTTTGGCAGACGCGTATTCTTCCATATCAGCATGATAGTCTAAGTGGTCACGACTCAGATTGGTATAAATCGCAATGCTAACTGGCACGCCTTGTAAACGCTGCTGATCCAAACCATGAGAGCTGGCCTCTAACGCCAATATTTCAGCATTCTCGGTGCCCATTTGATACAAAAACTGCTGTACAGCCAAGGCGTCTCCAGTGGTATGGCTGGCTTGCACCAAAGCGCCAAGGCGACCATTACCTGCCGTACCCATCACAGCACTGCTCATGCCTGTTAATTGGGTCAGCTGCGCCACCAATTGACTGATGGTGGTTTTACCATTGGTGCCCGTGACAGCGACTACCTTTGGCAGGGTCACTGGCTGCTGATATTGCAGATATGCTTGGATTAAGCTGCCTAAGAAATCACGAATGTTAGGGACATATAAGATTGAGCACGGCAACGCTGCTAATTGCTGCTGTGCGTTAAACTCACCATTCATCTTCAGCGGAGTATTTGCTTCGCTAATCAAGGCAACAGGATCCATCTCTGAGAGGACAAAAGCGGCCTTCTCAGCGGCTTGTAGCAGATAGTCATGACTTTTTTGAAAGTTTGGCGTATGGCTTTTTAAAAGGATGAATACGTCATTATTTGATAGTTGACGGCTGTCTAGTTGGAACTGCTGAAAAGGAATATGAGCAACAGATTGAATCTGATCCGCCCCTGACTGACTCGGTGCCTGTTGAACCGATGTTGCGATCATCGCGGTTAGCTGTTGCGCCAGCAGCTTATCGCTAGTATCGATAAGCTGCTGTAGAGTGGCCGTCGTAACAGTGGCGCTATTTGACGATAAGGTAGGCATGGTCATGGGCAAATCCTAAACAGTTAATACAAATCAGCCCCTAAAGAGCTGACTACTTAAAATCATTGAACGCCTACTGTGGTTCTGTTTTGAGCGGCTTATCTAAAGGCACATTGTATAATCGTAACGCCTCTTTCATCACGTTGTGGAACACAGGTGCGACCGTTAGACCCGCATAAATCTGACCGCGCGGATCTTCAATAAGCATGACGCCCACAAGCTTTGGATTAGACGCTGGTGCCATACCAGCAAAGACGTTACGATACTGATCAGTATAATAACCACCTTCTGGATTGATACGGCGCGAGGTACCAGTCTTGCCTGCCACACGGTATCCGTCAATGGCGGCGGCTTTAGCTGTTCCACCTGCCTCGGTCACACTTTCAAGCATCTGTACAATAGACATCGCCTGCTCGCGCGCCATAATGCGTTTGCTTGGTTGCGGCTTGTCGTTCTTAATCAAAGTCAATGGGTGCATCACTCCGCCTGCTGCGAGGGCTGAATAAGCCTGCGCTACTTGCGCTAGTGTCACTTGTAAACCATAACCATAACTGACTGTCGCACGGCGTGAGGTTTCTTTCTCTTTTGGCGTCACAATGAGACCACTGCCCTCACCTGGGAACTGTAAAGGTGTTTTTGAACCAAAGCCAAACTGTCGTTGCATATTAGTAATGGCATCAGGCGGTAGCGACAACGCAATCTTAGTCGAAGCCACGTTACTAGACTTCTGTAGTAGCGTTGCCATATTGATCATGCCCAAGTTATTATGATCGCGGATGGTATAGCCACGCACGCGAATTGAACCTGGGTTGGTATCAATTAAAGTAGTCGGCGTATATTTGCCTGAGTCTAGAGCGGCGGCAACGGTAAAGGGCTTCATCACCGAACCTGGTTCAAACACATCCAATAGCGCACGGTTACGCTGGTTCTCACCAGTCATCTCATTGAGATTGTTTGAGTTGAATGATGGCCATGTGGATAGCGCCAGCACTTCACCAGTCTGTACATCGACGATCATACCCGTCGACCAGCGCGCTTTTTGCAGACGCCCTGCTTTTTCTAGCTCTTTATAGAGCAAATATTGCAACCGCGAATCAATCGTCAGCGCCACATCTTTGCCTGGTATCTCAGGCTCAAGTTGCTTGATCTCTTTTAAGCTGTTTTGTTTGGCATCTTTTAAAACAAGCACCTTACCATCATCACCTGCTAAATCTTTTTCATACTGGCGCTCAATACCAGCACGTCCTTCGTAACCACCCTCAGGGTCGTTGGCGTTTTGTCCCATAAATCCTAACAGCTGCGCATTAGATTGCGGCTGCGGATAATAACGCTGAAAGAAGTTTTTCTCATGGACACCAGGGAAATCAAGCGAGCTAACACTTTGTGCAATCTCAGGTGTGACCTTATTGAGAAGGGGTAAATAATGCGAGCCTGCACCAGATGGCAGCGCCGCTTTGACTGCTGCTTCATCGGTCACATCAATACTGTCATCGATTGCCGTGGCTTTTTTTAGCTCATCGACAGAGATATTGGCAGCCGCAGCCAGTGTCGTCAGATCCATATTGTCTAGACGCTTTTGCATACGCGCCTGCAATTGTGGACTGCTAGGATTGGTCAAGATAATACGTTTGAGCTCGTAGTATTCACTCGCATAATCATGCGGGCTAAATGACACAGTCGCCAGCGGTGCGCTCACCGCAAGTGGTAAATCATTACGGTCGGTGATCATACCTCGATAGGATTTTTGCGTGCGCTCACTAGTAATGAGCTCATTGCCTTTGTCTTGATAGAACTGCGCGTTGGCTACCTGAATATAGTAGGCACGGCCAATCAATAGCACCAATATAACCAGCGCCAAACCCCAAACGGTACGGAAACGGTTTTTATCCTGCTCAAAGCCGCCACGAGAGGACGCGCCAGAGGCTTTACCTAAAAACCCTCTTTTACTCTTTGGGTTTCTGGCACTGGTATGCGTCCCTTTCGTGTCACTCTTTTTGATACGATCAAATAATTTGGCTTTACGACTGCCTGCCGCTTTATCACCCATTTGTCCAGATTTGGCAGTGCTCGCACGGCGTAATGGTTTGGTCACCTTGCCACTGGCTGGTTTTTTGCTGGTGTTTTTTGCTGGTGTGGATTTAGGTTTTTTGTCACTCATTGTCCTGCCTCCGCTACCGGTTCTTCAGGGGAGATATCGGTAGAGGCTCGTGGTCCGACCACATCTAAATCTAACTCATCGTCGTCATCATCAGAGACCACTGGTGCTAAGGCAGTGGCGACACCAGGCTGAATAATCAGCTTATCCTTCAATGTCGGTGAGTACATACCCAATTCCGCCACTGCACGACTGGCGATTTGCGGTGTGGCGCTAAAGGTTTGCTGTTCAATCAATAGACGCTGATGTTCTATTTGTAGCTTACGCTCTTGTTTTTTCATGTCTTGCAAGGTTTTATAATCCTGATGATATTGCTGAACGGCTTCGGCAGTCTTGATGCCGCTCCATACGATTGCGGCTGCCAAGAGCAGTAATACGACCACATAAATGCTCACCACATTGAACCGACGCACGAATAGCTCGCCGATATCGGTGTTATAGGGCGCGGCGGCGCGGCGGTTTGCAGGTTTGTCAGATATTGCCATGACGATCTCAAAAAGTGAACGTAAACGATAAAGTAGATAATGGTCTGCAAGCAATGAATGCATCATTGCTCAGCCATACCATTGATAAAAATAAAACCAAAGATAACCGTCTTATAGCGGCAACAGCCTACCGCTATAGCGATATGTCATATCAAAACCTGCTGCCTTACTAAACCTGCTATCTTGCAAAGTCGAATAGGTCGAATAAACAACCATGTTATTTTAGAGTGAAAAACGACTGAGTTGCTTGATATCTCAGCCACTCTCAACTGATAAATGACGGAAAATTATTTGCTGAGCCTAACAGACAATATTTACAGCTTTTTAACAGTGGCGTAGCGATTAAGACATTTATGCATCATTCAGACAAACAATAGCAATCATATGCGATTTACTCAGTGTTTTCATCCATGATTTATGGCGCGGCCGTCTGCTGATACTCTGTGTCGGTACGAGTTGCCATACGCAACCATGCACTGCGCGCGCGTGGGTTTTGGCTCGTTTCAGCTTTGCTGGGGCCAACGCGTTTAGGTTTGCTAAAGTAACGTGGACGATTGGGCGGCATCGGCAAGTTTTCATCTTCTGGATACTGCCCTTTGCTATGACGCTGCAAAAACTGCTTGATACGGCGATCTTCTAGTGAGTGAAAACTAATGACCGCTAGCTGCCCGTCTGACTTTAAGATAGGAATACTTTGCGCTAAAAAGTCGTCGACATCGCCTAGCTCATTGTTAATAAAAATACGCATGGCCTGAAAGCTTTGCGTGGCTGGGTGCTTGCCGCGCTGCCAATTGGGATGCGCCTCTTTGATTACCTCTGCCAGCTCAAGCGTAGAGTCGTAGCTTTCCATTTGCTTGATAGCGCGCGCAATACGGCGACTATGACGCTCTTCGCCAAACTCATAGAGCACATTGGCCAATGTCTCATCGTCAACCTGCTCAAGCCATTCGGCAACTGACTTGCCACGGCTGGTATCCATGCGCATGTCCACTGCCCCATCACGCATAAAACTAAAGCCGCGGCTACCATCATCAATTTGCGGTGATGAAATGCCCAAATCCGCCATCAAGCCATCCACTTGCGTAATACCCATAGCAGCCAGACTATCAGTCAACGTTGCAAAGCTGTCATGCACCACGCGTACACGGCTGTCTTTACTTGCCAATTCCTGCGCCACGCTAATGGCCGTCGGATCTTTATCAAAGACAATCAGTGTGGCGTCATCGGCAAGTTGACTTAATAGTAACCTGCTATGACCGCCACGACCAAAGGTCGCATCAACGTAGATACCACTTATATTTAAGCCATTTTGGTCGTTATTGCTTTGAGTAGCACTGCCTGTTTGCTTGGGCAAGGATTTTACGCCAAGTACTGCAGCGACAGTCTCTTGCAGTAGCACCGCATCGTGGACAAAATCCAGCTCATTAGACGTGGCAGAATCTTCTATCGACGATTGCAGGTTTTGAGCTGCATCATTTTCTATCGAAGAGGGGCTGATCGCAGGCTTAGGAGCAGCCGCGACTGAAGAATGGTTAGCGTTAGCATTTGACTTAGATTTAGATAGGGACACAAACAACTCAATAGATGACGACCATACTGGCCAGTAATTGGATGAAAATAAACAAGTTATGACTTGCTTAGCATTATTATCGCAAGGATACACGGCTAGTCAAGCACTAGAAGGGCTTTTCATTAAAAATATCACATGTCTCTGTTATACTAGCGCTATATTTTACGCTATTTCTTCACATCGACTTCATATCTTTCATCGCTATTTATACTAATAGCTTATATTGATAGTAAACTTTGAGACTTTTATCATGCACACCTCTACTGACAGCAAGCGCCCTGTACGCACGCGTATCGCCCCATCACCAACTGGCTTCCCGCACGTAGGTACTGCTTATATCGCCCTGTTTAACTTGGCTTTCGCCAAAGCGCACGGCGGCGAATTTATCTTACGTATTGAAGATACCGACCAGACGCGCTCGACTGAGCAATCAGAGCAAATGATTTTAGATGCCTTGCACTGGGTTGGTCTAGATTGGAGCGAGGGTCCAGACATTGGCGGCCCACATGCCCCTTATCGTCAGAGCGAGCGTAGTGATATCTATAAAAAACACGCTGAGATACTCATAGAAAAAGACCATGCGTTTCGCTGTTTTTGTACCCCTGAAGAATTAGATGCTATGCGTGCTGAGCAAATGGCCAATGGCGAGACGCCGCGTTATGACGGTCGCTGCGCACATATTGCTCCAGAAAAAACCGCGCAATTAGTAAGCGAGGGCAAACCACACGTGATTCGTATGCGAGTGCCGACCGAAGGCACTTGTCAGGTACAAGACATGCTGCGCGGTACGGTTGAGTTCCCTTGGACCCAAGTCGACATGCAAGTACTGCTAAAAACCGATGGTATGCCAACCTATCACCTCGCCAACGTCGTCGATGACCACTTGATGGAAATCACCCACGTCATGCGCGGTGAAGAGTGGCTGAACTCTGCGCCCAAGCATCAACTGCTGTATGATTATTTTGGTTGGGAAATGCCAACGCTTTGCCATATGCCGCTCCTACGTAACCCTGACAAATCAAAACTGTCTAAGCGTAAAAACCCAACCTCTATCACTTACTATCGTGATGCAGGCGTGCTGCCTGAAGCGTTGCTCAACTATCTCGGTCGTATGGGTTACTCAATGCCTAATGATGCTGAGCAGTTTACGCTAGAAGAAATGATTGCCAGCTTTGATATTCAGCGTGTGTCGCTTGGTGGCCCTATCTTCGATATCGAAAAGCTAAACTGGCTCAATGCAGAATGGCTACGTGCGCTTAGCCCTGAAGAGCTAAAGAATAAAATCCTTGAGTGGGCCAGCAACAGTGACAAGCTAACCGCTATCGCAGCCGCAATTCAACCACGTATCGAGCTATTGTCTGATGCGGTTAATTGGGGTGGTTTCTATTTCCAAAACCTACCTGACATCAATGCTGAGAGCTTCACTCATAAATCACTCACGCCTGAGCAAATTATCGAGATGCTGCAATTAGCGCTTTGGCAATTAGAAGTCTTGCCAACTTGGTCAGAAGAAAACATTTACGCCACGCTAAAAGGCCTTGCTGCTCACCTTGATATTAAGATGCGCGACTTTATGGCGCCGTTCTTTATCGCGATCGCTGGTAGTACCTCATCAACGCCCGTCATGAACTCTATGGCGATAATCGGTGCTGATATGACGCTGACTCGCTTACGTCATGCGGTTGATGTGCTGGGAGGCCTCGGTAAAAAGAAATTGAAAAAACTTGAGAAACAAGCGGCAGAGTTGCCAGACTTTTTGGCTGCTGAATAAAGTCGTTAAAAACTTATGATATAAAAAAAGGGTTAGATTATTTCTGACCCTTTTTTTCATTATTACTAAGTGACACTACTCTCAGACTATCAAACATCTTATTTGGAACTAAACATGGCTGCCAAAACCGTCACCATAGAAAGTAAAGACTATGTCTTTAATACCCTAAAAGAAGCGCAGAAATACTATGATACCATCATAAAAGAGCTTTTCGAGGCAAACCTTACCCTAACTACAGGTCAGGATTTTGAAGATTTAAAATGGATATATAGCACTTACTGCCGTTACACCAAACATAATCTAGATAAATTAGGCAAATATGACATCATTGGCGTCAAAGGTATCAGAACGATCCGAGAAAAAGGTGGTCAATATGTGCCAACGGAATGCTGCGCGATTATTTTTTCTGATGGTAGCGAAGCAGAGTTTTATACCGATAAAGCGATTAAAGAGATCGCGCTTAAACAAAATCCACGCTAATTTGGGCTTGTTGGACCTTTAAAATAGGCTAAAACGCTTTTTTTTGCATATTTATAAATTATTTTTAAAATAGTTGTTGACAAGACTGCCGCTCTTACATAAAATACGCACACTCTTAGCGAGGGGCTATAGCTCAGTTGGTAGAGCACTTGCATGGCATGCAAGGGGTCAACGGTTCGACTCCGTTTAGCTCCACCATACTTATTTATAGCAACGCTCAGTATTACTGAAACGTAATCATAAATACTCGCTAGTAGGACGATATCAGCACCTAGGCAATGCTTATTTACTAAGCTATCTGATATTGTGAAGTACCGTTGTAACCACTGGTTATAACACTCTATGCGTCCCCATCGTCTAGAGGCCTAGGACACCGCCCTTTCACGGCGGTAACGGGGGTTCGAATCCCCCTGGGGACGCCACTATTCGGCGTCACTTATTAGCACTTTTGCTTAGCATCAGATTAGACTAATAAGCGAACACTAAAAAAGCCCAGTCATCATACGGTGACTGGGCTTTTTTACATCTGTCATTTCTCCAATATGTCTTAACGCTGCTCTCATCACCTTATAGCTATCCGCGCTATTGCCAACCTATCTAATGCTCGCTACTATCTATCTCATCAGCATTTTATACAATATAAAAATGCTCTACGACGTATGAATTTTTGGTGCTATTAAAGTAAGGGATTAGCTATGTTCGGCATTGAAAACTACCTAGGGTTTGTCTTAGCCGCTATTTTATTAAACCTCACGCCCGGCACCGATAGCATGTATATCATCACCCGCAGTGTCTCGCAAGGACAAGCCGCAGGGGTTTATTCTGTGTTAGGCATTACCACAGGTGCTTTGGTACACACATTATTCGCGGCGCTAGGACTGTCAGTACTGCTTGCCAACTCCCCTACGGCTTTTATGCTCGTAAAATATATTGGTGCGGCTTACTTATGTTATTTAGGCTTTAAGATGCTGACGAGCAAAAAGTCGAACTCAATAGCGAACCATTTGTCTAAAGCTCAGAATGTGACTAACCAAAAGGCCGTAGACGGCTGGAAAATCTATCAGCAAGGCGTGTTGACCAATCTATTTAATCCAAAGGTCGCCTTATTCTTCTTGGCGTTCTTTCCGCAGTTTATCGACGCTACTTATGCTTATGGCATGCTGTCATTTTTGATATTGGGACTGACTTTCGCTACCACTGGCTTTATATGGTGCTTATGTTTGGCGCTATTGGCTGCGCGGTTTAGTACACACTTGCGGGAAAATCCCTCTATTGAAACAATGTTAAATAGAGTCAGCGGTATGGTGTTTATTGGGCTAGGGATTAAGTTATTGACTGAGAAGGCTTGAGTAATTTTTGAGCTAGGGTGTGTTGGAAATTCGTCCATAGCAATAACAATCTACCATCCCACCCTAATATATCAAGATTGCTATTTCATCATTACCGCACATCTCCTTTATCCTGTTGTATACTCATTAACAAACAACCGCCGATGATATCTTCTATGCAAAACAACGATACCGATCACATTATTCAAGCCATACAGCAGGTTTGTCAGACGCGGCATATTACTTATCTGCACGCTATTGAAAGTGGCAGCCGTGCATGGGGCTTCGCCTCACCTGATAGCGACTATGATGTCCGTCTGCTGTATTGCCAACCGTCTGACTGGTACTTGAGTTTGTTTGAGGATAAAGACACGTTTGAATTTATCCAAAACGATCTGCTCTCAGTACCATTTGATATTGGTGGCTGGGACATCAAAAAAGCTCTACAGCTACTCTATAAATCCAATGCAGTGGTATTTGAATGGCTGCACTCACCTATTGTTTATGAGCAGAAGACCGATCTAATGGCACACTTGCAAGCATTGAGCATAGACTATTTTCAGCCTATCACCGTGTTTCACCATTACCTCGGTATGGCAAAAAATGCCAGTCATGGTCTCGACCTTAATGCACCTGTGCGCCTCAAAAAAGTGTTTTACTTACTGCGCGCATTACTTGCGGCAAAGTGGATATTAACAATGCATACGCCGCCACCAGTAATAATGATGCAGATGCTTGAGCTAGTCGATCAGAAAGTGCAAACTGAGATATTAACCTTGATTGATATCAAGCGTACGCAAAATGAAAGTTATATACATCAGCTTTCACCAATAATGATCAGCGCGATTGCATCACTACGCGCCAGCATCGACAACCCCACTTTTGCACCTACTACGGCTTCCGATATTGCCCCCTTAAATGCGTTTTATCGTAGCGTTGTACGCTCGATATAACAGTATATGGCTAATATTTAGGTTAAATGGCAACCAATATAGATCACACATTCAATATCAAAAAAAGAGAGGCCCGTTATGCCAGCAGCCCCTTTAACCATAGAACGCCTCAGAGCTGAAGGGATGATTCTATTAGAGTGCGTCTCAGGTAGTCGCGCTTATGGCCTCGCGACCGCCGATTCAGACACTGACATCAAAGGCGTGTTTTATCTGCCAAAGTCTTATTACTTTGCTCGCCACAGCGACTATATCGCGCAAGTCAGTAATCGTAGCAATGATATCGTCTACTATGAGCTTGGTCGTTATGTGGAGCTGTTGCTACAAAACAATCCCAATATGATGGAGCTACTCGCCACACCAGCCGAGCACATCCTATATCAACATCCGCTCATGGCACATTTTTCTGCTGATTGGTTCATTAGCAAATTGTGTCAAAAAACCTTCACAGGCTTTGCCAGTAGTCAAATCAAAAAAGCACGCGGATTAAACAAAAAGATCGTCAATCCGATGAGCCGTAAAAAAAAGTCCATTTTGGAATTTTGCAGCGTATTTATAGATGGGCGTAGTATGCCGCTGAACGAGTGGTCACAAAAAACCGCAACCGATCAGCGCAGCATTGGACTGGCAGCGATGGCAAAAGCGACGCACATGTATGCCATGTATATTGATAAAACTGAGACACTTGGGTTTTCGGGCTTATATCAGCATGCAGATGCCACTCAGCTGCGCCTAAGTGCCATTCCAAAAGGTATGACGCCTATCGCTTATCTGTCGTTTAATGAACAAGGCTATAGTAAATACTGCCGAGACTATAAAGAATATTGGGAATGGGTTGCTAACCGCAATGAAACGCGCTATCAATCTACCATTGCTCACGCCAAAGAATATGATGCTAAAAATATGATGCATACCATTCGTCTGCTTGAGATGGCATACGATATTGCCACGACTGGCAAAGTCATCGTCGAGCGTCCTAATCGTGATGCGTTGCTGAGCATCAAAGCAGGTCAAAGTGAGTACAACGAACTATTGGAGCAGGCTGATCATCTAAGCATCCAGATTGCCACCGCTTTTGAGCGCAGTCATTTGCCTGATGCACCCAATGAGCAAGCAGCATTGTCAGCTTTAGTCACGGTCAGAGATCGGTTGTATGCAAGTACAGATTGAACCTATTCAGCGATATATGATGCTGATATGAAAATCGTAGCGGACACAAAAATGCTCAACCAATCGGCTGAGCATTTTTTATGATACTTACATTCCATATTGAGTATAACTAACTACTAGCCTGCTTCTTTACTCTCAGCAGCCAATTGACGTAGTACATAATGTAATACACCGCCATGTCGCACATATTCGCGCTCTTTTGGCGTTTGTAGACCGACGTTGACCTCAAAGGTTTCTGCCGTTCCGTCAGCACGTGTAGCTGTAACCGTGGCTGTTTTACTCTCGCCATTGTCCAGACCCGTGATGCTCAGAACTTCAGAACCATCTAGTTTATAAGTCTCTGCATTTTGACCGTCTTTGAACGTCAATGGCAACACGCCCATACCAACGAGGTTTGAGCGGTGAATACGCTCAAACGAGCTGGTCAATACCGCTTTTACGCCGAGCAAGATCGTACCTTTGGCTGCCCAGTCACGGCTAGAGCCTGAACCATACTCTGATCCACCAAGTACAACGAGCGGACGCTTATCTTCTTTATACTTCATCGCTGCGTTATAGATAGGCATTTCTTCACCATCTTGTAGCGTAGCGCTATCACCTTTGAAGTAATAGGTATAGCCGCCCTCTTTGCCACCCATCATGGTGTTTTTGATACGAATATTGGCAAAGGTACCACGGGTCATGACTGCATCATTACCACGGCGTGAGCCATAGCTGTTGAAATCTGCTTCCATCACACCGCGCTCTTGCAAGTACTTACCGGCTGGTGAGTCTGGATCGATATTACCTGCTGGTGAGATATGATCGGTCGTAATTGAGTCACCAAACAGACCTAAGATACGCGCGCCCTCAATGTCAGGAATACCTTCTGGCTCCATGGTCATACCATCAAAGAACGGCGGGTTTTTGATATACGTCGATCCTTCATCCCACGGATACAGCTGGCTATCCGCTGAGCTAATGGCGTTCCATGCGGCACTACCGTCGAACACTTCGCCGTAGTTTTTACGGAACATATCAGCGTCGATGTTATTGGCAATCAGCTCGTTAATTTCTTCTGAAGTTGGCCAGATATCTTTTAAGAATACATCATTACCGTCTTGGTCTTGGCCTAGCGGATGGGTCGTCATATCGATATCGACCGTACCTGCTAGCGCATAGGCGACAACCAATGGTGGTGATGCCAAGTAACTGGCTTTGACATGCGAGTGAATACGACCTTCAAAGTTACGGTTACCAGATAGCACCGCTGCCGCTACCAAATCGTTCTCTTCGATGCCTTTTTCAATCTCTTCTGACAATGGCCCTGAGTTACCAATACAAGTGGTACAACCATAACCGACGAGGTAAAAGCCTGTTTTTTCTAGCTCATCCATCAGATGAGTTTTTTCTAGATAGTCGGTGACGACTTTAGAACCCGGTGCGAGTGAGGTTTTGACCCATGGCTTTGCTTTTAGGCCTTTAGCAGCAGCTTTTTTGGCCACTAGACCTGCACCAATCATTACAGCTGGGTTTGAGGTGTTGGTACAAGAGGTAATAGCAGCAATCACTACTGAACCATCACGCAGTTTGTGCTCTTTGTCGTCAATATTAACGCTTGAGAACACATTATTAGCTGGCTGATAGCCTTTACTATCGTCAGTTTCGGTATCAACATCGATGTTTGGTTCGGCTGCCAAGTGTTCCGCTTGCTCTTGCTCGCCGCCTTCTTGATCAAAGCGTACTTTACCTTCGACTTCTGACTTGCGATCTTTGGTCATTTTTTCTAACGTTTCGCCAAACTTCTCATGCATATCAGACAAATTAATACGCTGCTGTGGCAAGTTAGGGCCAGCAAGCGCTGGTTGTACTGACGACAGATCGAGCTCTAGCTTGCTCGAATAAGTCGCCGCTGGCGTATCGGCATCGTGCCATAAACCTTGCGCTTTAGCATATTTTTCGACCAGCTCGATCTGTGCTTCTTCGCGACCTGATAGACGCAGATAATCAATCGCCATTTGGTCAATCGGGAAAATACCACAAGTTGCGCCATACTCTGGTGACATATTAGCAATCGTGGCACGATCAGCTAGCGGCATACTGTGTAAGCCTTCGCCATAAAACTCGACGAACTTGCCAACCACACCGTGTGCACGTAGCATTTCAACGACACGTAATACTAAATCGGTTGCGGTGACACCTTCAGTTAGCTTGCCTTTTAGCTCAAAACCGACCACTTGTGGAATCAGCATCGATGATGGTTGACCGAGCATCGCCGCTTCCGCCTCAATACCGCCCACACCCCAACCAAGCACGCCAATACCATTAATCATGGTGGTATGACTGTCGGTACCAAACACCGTATCTGGATACGCCATCAGCTCGCCGTCAACATCTGCTGCCATCACAACACGGGCTAGATACTCAAGGTTGACCTGATGCACAATACCCGTCGCTGGTGGTACGACAACGAAGTTTTCAAAGGCTTGCTTGCCCCAATGCAAAAACTCATAACGCTCGTTGTTGCGTTTGAATTCAATCTTTTCGTTCAAATCGAGCGCGTCTTCTCGGCCATAAGCATCGACCTGTACAGAGTGATCGACGACTAGCTCGCTTGGGATAAATGGGTTAATCTGCTCAGCCTTTCCGCCAAGCTCGACCACTGCATCACGCATCGCAGCCAAATCAACGACTGAGGGCACACCAGTGAAATCCTGCAATACCACACGCGCTGGCATAAAGGCAATTTCTTTTGACGCCTCAGCGCCTGCATCCCAATTGGCAACCGCTTCGATATGGTTTTTGCCGACTGACTGACCACCGTCTTCGTTACGCAATAGATTCTCTAATACCACCTTCATACAAAATGGTAGTGTTTTGATATGCTCGTAAGTTTCGGTAAGTTTGGGCAGGCTGTAGTAGGCATGTTCCTTGCCCGCAACTGAAAGGGTGTCTTTTACATTAAAAATATCACTCATGATAGCTTCCTTATCGTTGTTATAAATCCTAGACATAAATTATTATAAGTTTATGTATAACTGGTGGCTCAATAGATGATCGATATATCTTTAATCAGCAGAGCAGTTTAATAAAACTGTCTGATATGACTTTGTGTTAACAAAAGAGATAACCATTTCTTTCCTGTTTAACAGAAACGTCCTTTTACCATAACAAACATATGAGGCTTTGTTAACGTCTGGACGTTGTCAAATCGTGGCACAATCGTAAACGTAACAAAGGTTTGGCTAACCAATCTTGAGTGACTCATTCCTATTTATTTTTTATTTTTCTGACGACGTCCACTGCGGAATACATAGCTGTCTTCATAAAACTCAGTATCGGTATTTTCTGCCCAGAAATGCGGCACACCTAAAATCGGTAATGGCGCAAGCTGGCGCGGTGTCACGTCATCTTTTGATAATAATGTGTCGATGTATTCGGCAACTTTGTCATCCAAAAAACGTATACGCTCAGCTAATGGTAGGGTAAAGAAACTTTGCGTCACGTGAATGACAATGCTGTGCGCACATAAGGGTTTGCGCGGCTGTAGTAACTGCTCTAGCAAGGCATGCCCAAAGATATAGACTGCGGCTTGAGCACTGCTATTAGATTGTATTGGGCTATCCCATTTAGCACGGGGTCTCACCAAACTTGCCTGCCAGTCGAAATCAACCAATGCCTCACCGATACTAGGGTCTGCCGTGACCAGCATCGCCCCATTCTCATCAAACACCGTAATAGTGTCGCGCACACGCCCTCGGCGCTCACTGATGCCTTGTTTGGCGATTTCCAGCATGTGGTAATAATTCAGCACCGCTTTGGTCTTGGGAAACGTCAGCCAGATACTGCCGTTAAATAAGTCATGCAAGTTATCACGCGTCGGAATGTTGCCAGTTGTGCCGATGAAATGCTCGTAAGCCTCCCCTTCAGGCAATGCATTTTGTGAGACGAACTGTAGCGTTTGAGGCGTTTGGTTATGGGTAGGTTTGGTCTGCGGTAATGGCTGCTCTAAATGATTGGCCTGCTGCTGCATCGCCGTTTTTAAGACCTTGGCAACCGTGTCAGGCGTACTGATGTCAGAAGCATTTACATACTGCTCATCTAAACTATCCGATTCACTTAAGCTATTCTGCTGACTTGGCCTACTGAGATGCTCAATGCTGTTGCTGAGGTAATGTAGTTGAACGATATGTGACAACCATGGTGCTTGCCAATCAATCTCAGCAAAGCTGTTATCAAGCTTGCCTTCTATAACAGGCGAGTGGTCGGTACAGGTATCAGAATCAAGTTTGGCGGGTAAATCATTGGCAGGCATAGAAGCTCTCTCTTACAGGCTATCTCTGTTAGACGTATGGACGGTCTATGGTATCATGGTGCGCTTTTTTACAGCTAGATGCACCGCTCGAAAGGTCTTTTTGAGCGCTATGGATGAATGAGTTTTATGGCAAATTTTAATACCCACCTAAATGTCGCTTTTATGGTAAGCGGCACCCTGAGTTTGACGGTTTATAAAGCAGGATTGATTGATGATTCAGGGTTTTTAGTATGCGTGGCGCTTGGTACCATCGGTGGATTGCTGCCAGATTTGGATTCAGATAACTCAACGCCGATTAAGCTGGGTTTTAATATCACCTCGTTTGTCTTTGCCTTTGGCTTGGTCATGCATTGGCGCAGTGATTTGAGCTTGCTCGCATTGATCGCATTATGGCTGGTGGGTTACGGTTTTATGCGTTATGTGGTCTTTCATATTTTTACCACTATGACGGTGCATCGCGGCGTTATCCACTCTGTGCCTTATATGGCGATACTTGGACTGGGGTTAACCTGTCTAAGCTATTATGGTCTGCATCTACCGCTGACGACCAGTTGGTTTTATGGTCTGTTTTTATTTGGTGGCGCGATGGTGCACTTATCATTGGATGAACTGTATAGCGTCAATCTGTCCAATATGAAAATGAAACGCTCATCAGGCACTGCGATGAAGTTTTATCAGCCAAAAGACAAATGGTGGTATCTGCTCTTATATACTATCCTTGCACTACTGGTATATGTTGCCCCGCCCTTCGAGATGTTTTGGTCACGACTGAGCGACCCTTCCGCATGGGCGCAGCTCAAAGTCGGTATATTGCCAGAGTTAATAAAGAGTATGCTGCAATAAAGTTATCATGAGACCATTAAGCATAAACGAATAAGCCCAAACGAAATTAGAGTCAAACATGCAATCTTCCTTACCCGTATGCCCTTGCCAGATCAATCCATTATCAGACACAAACTCGCCGCTCTCTTATCAAGACTGCTGTCAGCCCTATCATGATGCTTTTTATAATGAAGAAGTAGATGGTATAAAAGCGGAAACAGCCGAACGGCTCATGCGTACGCGCTATAGTGCATTTGTGCTCGTGAAACCAGAGTATATTGTCAAGACCACAGTACCTGCGCAGCAAAGCTTGCTTGACTTTGACGCGATTGAAAGCTGGGCTAAAGAGACAGATTGGGCAGGATTAGAGATTGTAGAACACACGCCAAAACTTGGCAAAAGACATGCACAGGTTGAGTTTAAGGCATATTTTAATGCCAGAGATAATGCAAATGATTTAGCAGAAAAAATACAGGCGCATCATGAACTATCTACTTTCGTAAAGGTAAAAGACAAGACTAATAATGATGCGCGTTGGTACTTTTTAGACCCGACGGTTGCGATGGCGGTGACGCAAAAGCAGCCGTGTATTTGCGGATCTGGTGAGAAATTTAAGCGATGTTGTGGGATGTATGTGTAGCCGACTGAACATCAATAAGCCCTAAGCTTTTGACATTTTCAATAAAAGACACAATCTCATTGGTAGTTTGTTCAATCCAATTATCTCTGTCGTCTTTACCAACCAATTTATATAAATTGCTTGGTTTTTTAAAATTTATTGGCGTGTTCGGCAATATATTTACGCCTAAAAACCATTTACTATCACTCATACGTCCATTTGGATATAGGTTACTCATTCCACCTGCCAAATCGATGAGAGAGCTTGGGTATTGAAGGCGCATCGTATTTTGAGAAATAGTCATACCGTAGTAAATGTTTTCATTAACTTGTATAAAGCAATGAATATCATATGCCTTTACCGTACCAATTTTGCAGTGTATCCCATATAGCTTCGAAGCATTTCTGGGCTTATAGTAATGCTTGACCGCTACTCTAAAATCGCATACTTGTAATTTCTTATCGCAAAATTCAAAAGTATAGCCTTTTGCTTTCAAAGCCTCTTGTAGACCTTCCCACACTTTCTTTTGCAGGTCAATTTGAAAGCTTACAAAAGACTCACTCAGCTCGTGCGCCAGTTTAAAATTGTCTTTTTGGTATAACAATTCAATATGTGCTTGTTTCATTTTTGCCGACCTTGTATCACCAGTCAATTTTCCAACCAATCTTCTGTACTGTAACAGCGTGTGCTCAATATGCGGATATTGTTTTGCCTCAGCAATACAAGCATCTAACCAATTTGCAATATCCTCTTTATAGCTGATTTGCGCAAAATCAATATCTTTTAAATTCCCTTTACCATAAGCACCAACTGGATCGCCATATTTATTTAAATATAAGATATAAATATTTTTTGGTTTATAACCTATATTTTTATAAGCTTCATAATAGCGTTGTAGTTGTTTTTCTTGATCCGAAGCGTGGATTTTATTTTCAATAACGATGATGTTTTCATGATTCTTCAAAATAATATCTATCCGACCAGAATTTTTGATAGCCACTTCAGTTTGACACATATAGTTCTGATTTGGACAAAGCGGTAGACGTTCCCAGTCTTGATTTCCAACAGCTACGTTCACTACTTGGTCGATAAATAGTTTTTGAAAGGCATCCATACCATGGCTACCTGTTGGACTTAAAAGCTCCGCTAAAAACTTAGAATGTAGACCCACTTCTTCATCATCTCTTCTTAAAATGGAGAATACATTGAAACCATATTTTGTATTGAATGCTTCTTCTGTTGATGCCTGATCAATTTTTTCTAACGCTTGAAAAAGATTATTGTAGACCATAATCGCTCGTTACTTTTCATCGATGTTAATATTGACTGCTACACTTATTCCTAAACACTCGCCCCAACTTCCCGTGCAATGGCAATGCCTTCGTCCACTGTTAAAAACTTGCGCTGGCTTGGACTGTCTTTATAAATGACATCACCATCTTGAAATATTAAGCATTCATTGACAGCCAACTGTTGCCATTTCTCATTTTCAGTCAATGGCACAGTGACCAAAATCGTGACTTTATCTGTGTCTGTGGTCACATCACCAAAGTTAATCGCCATATCATCATCAGCAAGTTTGGCTTCACCAAATGGCGCTTTACGCGTGAGATAAAACAGTAAGCTGCCCGCATAAGCCAGTTGCCACCTGCCATTGGATATTAAGCAATTAAATAACCCATTGGCAGAGAGATAGCGACATTGCGTAGTCAAAAAATTAAACAGGGTCTTGTCATCAGGACGCGATTTAAAGCTGCTTTTTAGACGATTGACCAAATAGCAAAACGCCATCTCAGAATCAGTTGAACCGACTGGCTGACAATGCGCGGCATTGCCATTGTCTTGTAAGCGCTGACAACGTTTGATAAATTCGCTATTCATCTGTCCATTGTGCGCAAACACCCACTGCTCGCCCCAGACTTCACGGACGAATGGATGGGTATTTGCCAAACAGTTCTGCCCTTGAGTCGCTTTACGAATATGCGCGATGACGTTCATGGCTTTGATTGGGTAATTATTGACCAAATCAGCGACTGGCGATAGATGGCTTGGACGATTATCATGAAACAAACGCAAACCCGTTGAGTCATTTGCCGTCTCATCGTTCGTTTTGTCATTATTGCTGCATTCGCTGCGCTCAAAAAATGCAATGCCAAAGCCATCTTCATGACTGTCCGTCATCCCGCCGCGCTTGCGAAATCCTGCAAAGCTAAAGCCAATATCCGTTGGGGTATTACAGTTCATTCCTAAGAGTTGACACATTTATAAAGTACCGCCGTTATTGTCGTCTATTATTGAATTGCCTTGAGTAGCATTGCTTTGATTGGCAGATAGCGCATCAAAGTCAGCATCACTCATTTCATCAAGCAAAGCGGCACCATCAGTTGGGATGGTATCCAAAATGCGTTGAGCTTCTACCAAGTCGGTGTCTTCTACCCACAGAACGATACCAGAGTTCATACCAGGGATCGCGCTGAGCGGCTGCAAGGACACAGTTATGCCGTTATTACGTAATAGATTGGCATGCAGCTCGCCTTGCATATTGGTATCAAAGCGCGCCAGTTTGTGCCAGTTATCAACTTGATCGGTCATGGGGTCGCCTCTAAGGTTTCGGTACTAAAATTAGTACTAGCATTGGTACTAGAATAAATGAATCAGCAATGCTTACGATAATTGATCGAGCGTATATTCTTTGATTGCAAACTCACTACTATTTAATTTTTCTTGTGCTTGCTCAGCTTGGGTAATACTGCTAAACACGCCGACTATTTGATTGTCTGGTTTGTTTAATAGTACAAATACGGTATTTTGCGATTTTTCAACATGCGCCCAATGGTAAGCGGCCAGACGTTTCATCAAGTCAGGGTTTTTGACCATGATGTTATCACCAGTACGGCCTTCTGTACGGTTGTAGTGAATCACATTTAGGCGTAATAACCAGAAAATCACCGCAGCTTTTGCCAGCATAACAGGTAGTGCACGGTTTTCGTCGTTATTTAGCGGGCGGATCGATTCATAACCTTGTAAGAATGCTGCCATTTTACTGCGGTCAAAGTTAACGGATTCGCCTTGCTCTGCAACGCCCCACGTGGTACAAAAATCATTGATAGTAATGGCAATATCCATCACGTAATGCTCGACACTGACTTCGGTGAAGTCTAGTAGACCTGTCAAACGCGCTTCGCCTTTTTGTAGATTCCATAAGGTATTGTCGGCAAACATATCTAAATGGCACAGACCTTTTGGCAAAGTGGCTAGTGGTAATTCTGAATAAGAGCGCCAAATATCGCTCATCAGCTTGGCTTCGTCACCTGGCATGAACTGCATTTCACGGTCACGCACGTCGCTCCATGGATACAAAGGCACGCCGTACTGCTCGCTGGGTTGCAGTGCTTGGAGTGTCTCATGCAGCATCGCTAATGCTGCGCCAATATCATGACACATCGCTTGCGTGGTTTGCTCCGGATGTGAACCTGCTAGACACGGCACTAGCGTAATCGCTTTGTCTTCATAATGGATGACATAGCGTTTATCATCGCCATCCGTTTGCGAACCAGTTGATTCAATAACGGCTAGCGGCGCGGCGACTGGTAGCTTGCCATTTAATTGATTGAGGATAACGGCCATTTTTTCGATATCAGCGGGCGGACGCTCTTCAAATAACGTAAACACGTAAGAGTAGGTGCCATCTACATCGTCAGTCGTTTGAATAAACCAGTTTGAGTTTTTAATACCTTGAGTGATCGGAATCGCGCGGGCAAACGATACGCCAAAGCTTTGGCAAAAGGCGGCAAACTGGTCGTCGGTTAACTGGGTATAGACGGACATGACATCTCACTTATAGCAATTGGATAAGAAGTTAAATAGGATAAATTTCTGCGGTAATGACAGCAATTGTACCGCGCATGATAAAACGATGGTGAAAAGCGTAATAATCTTGCGAAAACCTGCCTGAAATAGCAGTGATTTTGCTAGACTAGCGCCTATGAATTGATTATAAGGTGAAAGACCCTATGTTAGCAAAGCGTATCATTCCTTGCTTGGACGTTGACAATGGCCGCGTGGTCAAAGGCGTGCAGTTTGTCGATATCAAAGATGCAGGCGATCCTGTCGAAGTCGCCCGCCGCTACAATGAACAAGGCGCTGATGAGATTACTTTTTTGGATATTACTGCGACCAATGATGAGCGCGATACTACCTATCATACGGTCGAGCGTATGGCTGAGACGGTATTTGTTCCGCTGACTGTTGGCGGCGGCGTGCGTAAAATCGCTGATATCCGCAATTTGCTCAATGCGGGCGCAGATAAAGTGGCAATTAACTCAGCTGCGGTATTTACGCCTGAGTTCGTCGGTGAAGCGGCACAGAAGTTTGGCAACCAATGTATCGTTGTGGCCATCGATGCCAAACGCGTTGCTGATATCAACGTCGATGGGATTACTGTGCCGCGTTGGGAGATTTTCACTCACGGCGGTCGCAAGCCAACGGGTATCGATGCCGTCGCTTGGGCGAGCAAAATGGCTGAACTGGGCGCTGGTGAATTACTAGTCACTTCGATGGACGGTGATGGCACCAAAAAAGGCTATGATTTGGCATTGATGAAGCAAATTACGAGCCGCGTCAATGTGCCTGTTATTGCCTCAGGCGGTGTTGGTAACCTGCAACATTTGGCAGAAGGCGTACTAGAAGGCGGCGTCGATGCCGTACTTGCCGCCAGTATTTTTCACTTCGGTGAGTATACGGTACAAGAGGCCAAAGAATATATGGCAGCACAAGGGATACAGATGCGTCTTTAGTACGCTCGTAATATACAAATAAAACCCAAAAAAATGCTATCATAGCGCTAACCATTTATTTTCGTTCAATTAACTAGAGCAACGCCAAAATAATAGGCGGCTAAGTCGATTGAGCGCATCAGACTATTTAGCTATTTATTGACGCCTATATTTCAATTGAACGCTTATTAAGCAAAGGATTTTTTATGTCGAATTTACAACAGCAGCGCAACGACGTGACCCATATCGATGGTAACTTGCATCAGAACGCTGACGCTCGCATTGGTATCGTTGTTGGTCGTTTTAATGGTTTTGTCGTTGAGTCATTGGTCGATGGTGCAATCGATGCCCTACTCCGTCATGGTGTATTGGGTAGCAACATTACCGTTATCCGCGTTCCTGGCGCATTCGAGCTGCCACTTGTGGCCCAGCGCGCTGCGGAGTCTGACCGTTTTGACGCGATTGTGGCATTGGGTGCAATCATCCGTGGTAGCACGCCGCATTTTGATATTGTAGCCAGCGAGTCGGCCAAAGGTTTGAGCGCTGTGGCAATGGATTATAATATCCCTGTTGCCAACGGTATCATCACTACTGATAGCATCGAGCAAGCTATTGAGCGCTCTGGTACTAAAGCGGGCAACAAAGGCTCTGAAGCTGCGATGGTCGTATTAGAGATGATCGCTGTTTTATCACAGCTAGACATCGACGACGATATCGATGAAGCATAAGCTTTAAAGCCCAAATTTATTAGTTTAACTGGTGCTGCTATTGAGCAATAGCAGCACTCCATAGCACAAGCCAGCTATCAAAATAATTGGCTATTTTTTGAATTTTCGCCGTATTTCTATACCCTTTAAAATTTTGAATAAACAAAGCTAAAAAGCTACTTTGTTATTTATATTTTGACTGGGTATCATCTCAAAAATTTAGGTACAGACCCCCTATGACTGACCAACTCAAGCGCGCTATCAGCGCTGCGAAAACCGCACAAGCCAATCAAGCTGAAGCTACCCGTATAGCGAGCAGTAGTGCAGGTGATCAAACCTTCGATATGAGTGAGTCTTCTTATAAGACCAGTCACACTGCTATCCGTAAGGCGCGCCGCTTTGCCATGCAAGGTCTATACGAGTGGCTCGTCACCGACCGCCGCTTTGATGTAGATGGCAAGCTTGGCTGGAAAGACAATGCACCGCATGATATCGCGGCACGCACGCGCGCAACCAACGCTATGCACACCGTCCATATCGGCTACTATCACGAAATGATGCGCGATATCCCAGAGCAAATTGAAGCGTTAGATGCGCTTATCAGTCAGCATCTCGATCGTGAGGTTGATAAATTAGATACGGTTGAACATGCTATTTTGCTCATTGGTGCGTACGAGCTACAAAACCGTATGGAGATTCCATATAAGGTTGTGCTTGATGAAGCAATGAAGCTAAATAATCACTTTGGCGCGACTGACGCTCATAAATTGATCAATGCGGTACTGGATAAAATGGCTGGTGAGCTGCGTGCTTTAGAGGTACAAGCAGATACCAATGCCAATCTACGTACGTCACAAAAAGTGGCGGCTAAACAATCTGAAGCAAATTCGGCTGAAGTAACGGTGGCTGACAATATCGAAGCGGCTGCTGAAACAGAAAGCGCGATCGATAATGCACCGACTGCATCAAATAAGCCGCGTATCAGCGCCAACAAAGCCAATGTCAAACGCAGTAGTGCCAGTAAAGCCAGTGCCAATATCAGTGACTTCAAGGCGAGCAAGAAAAACGCTAACGATACTAAAGACTAAGACTAGCCATGAATGAGTTTGAGCTGATTGAGCGTATATTCTCACAGATGCAGGCCACGCATGCGCCATTAACGGGTATCGAAAAAGGTATCGGTGATGACGCGGCTGTGATGGCATTGCCAGCAGGATCACGCTTGGTTAGCTGCATTGATACATTGGTTCAAGGCCGTCACTTTCATGCTGACTTTGCACAAGTAGATAAGCTTGCGTTTGAAATTGGTTATAAAGCTGTCGCGGTTAATGTTTCAGACATTGCAGCGATGGGTGCGACGCCGCATAGTATTTTGCTAGCGTTGGCATTGCCTGAGCGTCTAGCAAATCATGAATGGCTCACGACATTTGCCAAAGGATTGTTTCATGCCTGCCAGCTGTTTGGCGTGACGCTGATTGGCGGTGATACTACCCGTAGCGAGCGCCTAGTGCTAAGTGTCAGTGCGCAAGGGTTGCTTGCCGCAGGTACACCAGCTGTTTATCGCTCAGGGGCACAAGTTGGCGATAAAATCTATGTCTCAGGCACCCTTGGTGATGCCGCTTATGCGTTACAAAATCCTGACAGCGCACAAGGCATAGAACTGGCGCATCGCTTGCACATGCCGACGCCGCGCATCGCTTTGGGTGCAGCATTAGCAGGAGCTGGTGCCACATCGATGATCGATATCTCTGACGGTCTTTATCAAGATCTTGGACATATCTGTCAGCAAAGCTCAGTTAGTCTGCGTATTCATTTAAATCAGTTACCGAGTAGCGAGTCACTAGCCACAGTAGAGTTATCTGAGCGTTTGTTATGTCAATTAGCGGGCGGCGATGACTACGAATTGGTTTTTACCTTGCCTGCACATATTGAACCACCTGTTACCAATACGCCTGTCACTTGTATTGGAGAAGTCGTTGCGCTCGCAGATTTTATTGCGACAGACGCCAAATCGCCTCATCACTCACGTCTTGAACTGTTTTATCAAAATCAGCCAGTCACACCGACTCAATCTGCACCCTTCTCTACGTGGCCCAATCTCACCGGTTATCAACATTTCACAGGCTAATCCATGACTGATCAACACCTATCTAAGCCTGATATCCGACAAGCAAATGACTGCCCACCTCTACCAGTCGGTGCCAGTATGCTTGACCGCATGGTTTATTGGCTCGGACTAGGTTTGGGCAGCGGCCTACCTCGACGCGCACCCGGCACATGGGGCACGGTTGGTGGTCTGATTGTGGGTGTGCCGCTCATGAGCTTGGGTTTTATCCCTTTTTTAGTGCTAACGATTTTATCGTGTTTGGTTGGTGTTTGGATTTGCGGGCGTACGTCTGAGTTGATGCAGGTACACGATGATCCGCATATTGTGTGGGATGAATGGGCTGGCATGTGGATCACCTTATTGCCATTATCTTATATTCTGTCCTATGTATTTCCTACGTCTGAAAGCACCGTATCGATAATGATGCTGCCGATGTTTTGGGGCTGGCTACCGACCGCTTTTATCCTGTTTCGCGTATTTGATATTTTAAAGCCGCCACCGATTGGCTGGGCAGACAAAAAGGTTGCGGGCGGCCTTGGGGTAATGTTGGATGACATTATTGCAGGGATTATGGCAGCAGTGATTTGGCTGATTATTTATATCATTGTGATGATGTTTATATCTTTTTGATATTGCTCCGCGGAAATAATTACTTCGGTTTAGTCTTCTTGCTCATTTGATTTTGCTTGCTTAAGTTTTGGGTACTCAAGTTACAAAGCCTGCACGTCATAATTTTTTATGTGCAAGTTTTTACGCTATAATTCAACATTATATTTTGTTACATTTGTAGGCTTATTATGACATCTCCTCTTTCTGTAATTATTTTAGCGGCCGGTAAAGGCACACGTATGCAGTCGGCAAAGCCAAAGGTTTTGCAGACCCTAGCTGGTAAGTCATTGTTGGCCCATGTATTAGATACTTGTCATCAGCTCACTGTTGATGAAACCATCATTGTCCATGGTTTTGGCGGTGATCAGGTAAAATCAGAGATTACCAACCAATATACACAATCGACGTTTACTTGGGTTGCTCAAACTGAGCAGTTAGGAACGGGTCATGCGGTCAAAGTAACACTGTCTGATTTACCGAAATCAGGGCAAAGTCTCATTCTGTATGGTGATGTGCCATTGGTCAGCTGCCAGACATTAGCTGCTTTAAAAGCTGCCAATACCGATGGTATGTCTATGCTGACATTGACTGTCGATAATCCGTTTGGGTTGGGTCGTATCAAACGTGACCAAAACGGCAATATTGAAGCCATCGTTGAGCAAAAAGATGCCAATGCTGACGAGCAAAATATTAGAGAGATTAACAGTGGTATTTACTGCGTAGACAATGCGCTACTGCACAAATATTTACCTGAGCTCTCTAACAATAACGCGCAACAAGAATATTACCTCACTGACATCGTCAAAATGGCCGTCGCTGATGGTATTACGATTGCGGCGATTGAGCCTGAGCATACGTTTGAGATTGAAGGGGTTAATAACCGCCAACAACTCGCAAGTCTGGAGCGCACGTGGCAACGCAAGATAGTCGCCGACCTACAAGAAGCGGGCGTTCAATTTGCCGATCCCACGCGCGTGGACATTCGCGGGTCGTTGACTGCCGGACAAGATGTATTTATTGACGTCAACGTGGTCTTTGAAGGCGACTGCACTTTAGGCGACAATGTCTATATTGAAGCAGGCTGTGTGATCAAAAATGCCCAGATTGGTAATGCTTGTTATATCAAGCCTTACTGTGTGATTGATCACGCTAACATTGGAGCTGGTGTCGACATAGGACCTTTTGCACACTTGCGTCCTGATACGGTATTGTCTGACAACAGCAAAGTCGGTAACTTTGTAGAGATTAAGAAATCAACAATCGGTCAAGGTAGTAAAGTAAATCACTTGAGCTATATCGGCGATGCAACCGTTGGTGCCAATGTCAATGTTGGCGCAGGCGTGATTACTTGTAACTATGACGGCGTCAACAAGTCGCAGACTATCATTGGAGACAATGCCTTTATTGGTTCCAATGCGAGCCTAGTCGCGCCAGTAACCATCGGAGATACGGCTACCATCGCTGCAGGTTCTGTCATTACCAAAGACGTTGATAGTAGCGCTCTAGCATTTGGCCGAGCTCGTCAGGTACAAAAAAATGACTTTCAACGACCGACTAAAAAATAACTGATTTATCGAAAGTTTGATCAATCGCCGTCATACTTGAGTAAACCTAAGCAGTACGGCAAACTTGGTGGTACTGCTTCATCATACTTTTGAGCTAATAACTGAGCATTGGTAGCTAACGACACTTACTAGTCTTATACCATCATATATTGAATTATTAAAAAACAAATTTAAGGAAAAGCCATGTGCGGAATCGTTGGCGCAGTTGCTGAACGCAATATTGCGAATATCTTGCTTGAAGGTCTTAAGCGTCTAGAATATCGGGGCTACGATTCGGCTGGTTTAACTGTCATTCGTGATGGTGAATTACATCGTGAGCGTCAAGTGGGTAAAGTACAAGCGCTGGTCGATGCTGTCTCTATCAATCCAGAATTTTTTGATGGTAATATCGGTATCGCTCATACCCGCTGGGCCACTCATGGTGAGCCTGCACAGCGCAATGCACATCCGCACGTATCTGGTAAGATTGCCGTCGTCCATAATGGCATCGTCGAAAACTACGCTGAGTTAAAAGAAGTGTTAATAGCCAAAGGCTATGTATTTACCTCACAGACCGATACCGAAGTGGTAGCGCATCTGATTCATGACATCTATGAGCAAACCAATGATTTGCTAGAAGCGGTACGCGCAGTGATTCCTAAGCTGCATGGCGCGTTCGCCCTTGGCATCATTCACGTGGACACACCAGATGAGCTGGTCACGGTACGCTTAGGCTCGCCTTTGGTCATCGGTGTTGGTATTGGTGAAAACTTTATCGCCTCAGATCAACTGGCACTACTGCCTGTCACCAACCGCTTTATGTACCTAGAAGAAGGCGATATTGCCAAATTGACCCGTGACAGTATTAAAGTCTATGTCGATGGCGAGGAAGTCAGCCGCGAAGTGCATGAAATCGATGCCAAGCAGCACAATGCTGACAAAGGTGAGTTTAAGCACTATATGCTCAAAGAAATCTATGAGCAGCCAGATGCAGTCGCTCGTACGCTTGAGATGGCCATTGATAATCGCCAAGCGTCAACCTTACGTGATGACTTTTTAGCACGAAATGAAGCGCAGTTATCAGGCGTACAGCACGTACAAATTATCGCCTGTGGCACTAGTTATCATGCAGGAATGGTTGCTAAATATTGGTTTGAGAGCTTGATGCGCCTATCCTGCTCTGTTGAGGTTGCCAGTGAATTCCGCTATCGCAATCCTGTGGTACTCGACAACTCGCTGGTGATTTGTATCTCTCAGTCTGGTGAAACAGCCGATACCTTATCAGCCCTGCGTGACATCAAAAAACAAAACCCAGCAGGCCTTGTGAGTCTAGCGCTATGTAACGTGCCTACCTCATCATTGGTTCGTGAGACAGACATATTCTTGCCAACTCTTGCAGGTCCTGAGATTGGTGTGGCATCGACCAAAGCCTTTACTACCCAGCTGGTCGCACTCATGCTATTGATCTTAAAAACAGGCGCAGTACAGCAGCGCATCGACAGCGCAAACCTAAGTACTTTACTTGGCGAGCTACAAAAGCTGCCCGGTCAACTCTATGCCAGCTTGCACCTTGATGCTCCGATCAAAGCGATGGCGGAGCACTTCGAAGATAAGAAAAGCTGCTTATTTTTAGGGCGCGGTCTACAGTTCCCTATTGCTCTAGAAGGCGCATTGAAGCTCAAAGAAATCTCTTATATCCACGCTGAAGGCTACGCCGCCGGTGAGCTCAAACACGGTCCGCTAGCGCTTGTTGACAAGGACATGCCAATCGTAGTGCTGGCACCCAAAGACAGTATGCTCGATAAGCTCAAAGCCAACATGCAAGAAGTACATGCCCGTCACGGCGAGCTGTTCGTCTTTGCTAGTGAAGATAGCCAAATCGTTGCTGAAGACCGCCTACATGTGGTATATGTTAAAGCAGTTTGCGAGACGCTTGCCCCTATCGTCTACAGCGTACCCGTACAGCTACTGTCTTACCATGTAGCAGTAATGCGTGGTACCGATGTCGATCAGCCGCGTAACCTTGCCAAATCAGTAACGGTGGAATAATATAAGTTATTGATTTTATTATAATTTTCATTAATAAATTACCCATCATACTATTGTGTGACGATTCATCCTTTGCTATCTTGTATCAACGAGATGGCAAAGGATTTTTTTTGAATAACGAAATAAGAAACTATCCATCATTTATATGGTTCTAGTCTCTACAGTATAGGCATTGAACACATGGAAATCGAAAGCGAAAACGCTAACCAAATAGACATCATCTACGAAGATGAACATCTGGTGGCGATTAATAAAGAAGCGGGGCTGCTGGTGCATCGTAGTTGGCTGGATAAAGGCGAGACGCGCTTTGCCATGCAGCTCACCCGTAATGCAGTCGGTTGTCATGTCTTTCCTGTGCATCGGTTAGACAAGCCGACATCAGGTGTGTTGTTGTTTGCCAAGAGCTCAGCGGTGGCGCGCAGCCTGACTGAAGCCTTTACTGAACGTAGGGTTACCAAGCAGTATTTGGCCGTGGTACGCGGTTTTATGCCAGAGCAAGGGACGGTCGATTATGCGCTTAGCTTTAAGCCCGACGCAATCGCGGATAAGTTTGCCAATGTGGACAAACCCGCGCAAGAGGCGGTGACTCACTGGCAAAGTTTGGCGCAGATTGAGCTGCCATTTGCAGTGTCAAAAAAGCATGCCACCAGCCGCTATAGCCTTGTGCGCTTGACACCCGAGACGGGACGCAAGCATCAGCTGCGTCGGCATATGAGACATGTATTCCATCATATCATCGGTGATACCAGCCACGGTGATATACGGCACACGCGATTTTTTCGCACTCATTATGACTGTACGCGCATGCTCTTACATGCTCAGACGTTGGCGCTCAGCCATCCGGTCACTGGTGAGCCATTATTGCTAAAAGCAGGATTGGACGATCAATGGATGCGTATCTTAGAGGAGTTTTCTTGGGTAGAGGATGCTGAGAATTAAGTTCCTAGGGAGGACTTAAAAACGTGACTGGAGGCTAATAATATCAACGTCTTAACTCGCTGAAATAGTCACAGTGTGCTTACCATACATATTCTATTCATGATTAGTGCGCTATACAGACATCGACGGTTTTTCAATAACAGATGTTATAGTAAAAAATTATTAAAGTAGATCAGCATAAAAAAATGGTTGACCTACAATCTTATGTTAGATGATAAAGGCTAATAAATTTAATGAGAGATAACCTAGAAAATACTAAGCCAACACAGAAAAAGTCAATTTATAAAAAAATTGGTGTAGGTGTTTATATTATATTTGCTTTGGTTTACTATTTTTTTATGAAAGATATGTTTCTTGATGGGACTTTCTTCCTTGTAGTAGGTATAGCGCTTCTTCTAATTATTATATTTAAGTTCTTTAAAGAACATACTTACGACTTGGAGGTTATATCAGTTTGTATATATTTTATTATATTTGGCTCAGTCTATTTTTTACATTTAAGTCAATTAATTCTAGTTGTAGCTTCCATTGTATTTGCAATAGTTACGATATTCTTAAACTCCAAACCAGTTAAAAAAGGTTAAGGTTTGGTATTTTCTTTATATTAAAAAGATAGCAAGTTTACCTTTGCTGTCAAATCCGTAAGTATTAACTTGGGATACTATCATTTCAGATTGTCTGATTTAATATTTATTTTTATTGAGTTATACCCTATCTGAACCAGTCACCTTACCACTCAAACTTATTAATAAACCACCCAAAATAGACCAAATCAATAAAACCACTTATACCAGACTACTAAACTAGGCGTGATTTTCAATATTAAGCAATATCATATCGTTCTTAGTCTTCATATTTCAAACACACCAATCCAAATCCTCAAAAAAACCCTTTATACAAAAAGAAGCAGCTCACAATCATGAGTAGCACCGCAAAGCATTTTTTTAGTAATGTCGGTGATAATTGGTGCGCGACCTTTGCGCCCACTTTTGCGGTAAAAAAGCTCATGATGCTAATACCCAAAAATGCATAAATATGCACAAAGCCAATCGCGTTGGGGATATTGACGTGTTCTTTCATCCCAAACACCATAAAGCCAAGCGCGCCTGCAATCGCAATCGGCAGACCACAAGCCGCGGACGTGCCCACTGCCTTTTGCATCACCACATTATAGCGGGTGAGATATGGCACCGTTAAACTGCCGCCGCCGATGCCAAAAATGGCAGAAGCCACGCCAATACTTGCCCCTGCTGCTAGCTGCTTAGGTGTTGATGGTAATACAGTATCGCCAGTACTGACATCAGAACCTAGCCGCTTTTTGCCGCCAGTAAACATGTTAAAGGCGACCCATAGCAAAAAGGTACCCACGATGATTTGTAGATGACCGCCCGAGATCGCGCCTGCAATTCCTGCCCCAAAAAAGCAGCCAATCGCCATGCCCGGTGTGAGATTTTTAAAAACAGGCCACATCACAGCGCCTTTTTTATTGTGCGCCATGAGCGAGCTGATGGAGGTGACGATGATGGTGGCAAGCGAGGTGCCGAGCGCCAAATGCATGACCGTATCAGGACTGTAATCCATTTGGGTAAAAACAATGAATAATAGCGGTACGATGATGGTACCACCGCCCACCCCAAACAGACCGGCTGCAAACCCTGCTACCGCCCCAATAATTAAAAAAATAATAAGTTCCACAGAATCGTTACTTTTGGTTGGATGATGGAAGGATAAGGTTAAGCCATGTCAATTTGACATACTTGACCAACCGAGTGATAGCGACGATTGAAATAGACTAAACTCTCGTCTGGCTCGCCCGCTCGCTCAGAATGCTTGATGGCAACGACGCGGCACATAAAAACACTGTGCGTACCCACGGCTTGCACTTGCTCAATCTCACAATCAAAGCTGACGAGTGCATCGTCTAGCACAGGCGCGCCCGTTGCTAAGGTGTGCCACGCGCCATGGGTAAAGCGCTCATCTGACTCAAGCTTGGAGGCAAAAACATTAGATAGGTGCTCATGATGTGCGCCAAGTACGTTGACGGTCAAGACTTTATTATCCACAAAAGGGGGGTGCGAGCGCGATGATTGATTCATACAGACCAACAAGGTCGGCGGATTGTCGCTGACACTGCACACCGCCGAGGCAGTGAACCCGTGTATGCCCGCATCGCCTGCAGTCGTGACCACATTGACTGCCGTCGTCAGTAACGACATGGCGTTTCTAAAACTGCTTGCTTCACTCATCACTCACACCTCGAATTTGGATTATTACTATCGTCTGCTTAACCTGCCAGCTCTTGACGAACGATGTCTGCGCCTGCGCTCAGCGCTTGCAATTTACCTGTTGCCACTTGGCGCGACAACGGTGCCATGCCACAGTTGGTCGAAGGATATAGTTTGTCGGCATCTACAAATTGCAATGCTTTGCGTAAGGTATCAGCAACTGCCTCAGGCGTCTCAATGTCATTGGTCGCCACATCAATCGCACCGACCATCACTTTTTTACCACGAATCAGCTCAATCAAGTCCATCGGTACGCGCGAGTTCTGACACTCAAGCGACACAATATCAACTTTTGACTGCTGTAGTTTAGGGAAGGCTTTTTCATACTGACGCCATTCTGAACCCAGCGTCTTTTTCCAATCGTTATTGGCTTTGATGCCATAGCCGTAGCAAATATGTACCGCCGTTTCGCACTTTAAGCCCTCGATAGCACGCTCAAGGGTGGCAATACCCCAGTCGTTGACATCATCGAAGAATACATTGAATGCAGGTTCATCGAACTGAATGATATCCACGCCAGCCGCTTCTAGTTCTTTGGCTTCTTGATTGAGAATAGTGGCAAATTCCCATGCCAACTTTTCGCGGCTCTTATAGTGATCGTCATACAGCGTATCAATCATGGTCATCGGCCCAGGCAGTGCCCACTTGATCGGCTTGTCAGTATGCTGACGTAAAAACTTGGCATCTTCGACGAACACAGGTTTTTGGCGGCTCACGGCACCAACCACTGTCGGTACGCTGGCATCATAGCGATTGCGGATACGCACGGTTTCGCGCTGGTTAAAATCCACACCATCTAAATGCTCAATAAAGGTAGTGACAAAGTGCTGACGGGTCTGCTCGCCGTCACTGACGATATCTACGCCTGCTCGCACTTGCTCCTGCAATGACACCAGCAGCGCATCTTGTTTTGCCTGAATCAGTTCTTCACCGTCGAGTTGCCAAGGCGACCAGATTTTCTCAGGTTCTGCCAGCCAAGAGGGTTTTGGTAAGCTGCCAGCGGTCGATGTTGGTAATAATAAAGTCATGTCGTATTATCTTCTCTATTTTAGGTGTTGTAGCGTGCGCTTTTATATTTGGATTTTTTAAGCGACGTTCTTGTTTACAGCGTAATTGGCCGCCCATGTTTCAAGAATATCTTGGTAAGGCTTGATAAAATGCGTTTCGGTAAATTTACCTTGTTTGACCGCCATTTGGCTGCGCTCAACGCGATCATAGACCACTTGCGTCAATGAATAATCTTGGTAGTTCAGGCTGGGTTGATACACTTGACCCGCGCTTGAATTGGCGTTGTAAATCTCAGGACGGTAGATCTTTTGAAAGGTCTCCATGGTGCTGATTGCACTGATGAGCTCAAGATCGGTATAGTCGCTGGTCAAATCACCCGCAAAATAAAACGCTAATGGCGCGGCGCTGCCCTCAGGCTTAAAATAGCGCACGGTTAAGCCCATTTTGTGAAAATAGTCGTCGGTTAAGGAGTACTCGTCTTGCTGGTACTCAACGCCCAATACCGGATGCTGATTGGTAGTGCGGTAATAGGTTTTGCTGGTTGAGACGCTCAAGCAGATGACTGGTTTTTTATCAAAATTGGCTTTATAAGCTTCTGAATTCAGTAAGTATTGAAACAGTTTGCCATGTAGCTCGCCAAAATTTGCGGGCGTGAGCGAGTCTGACTGCTGGTCGCGGTGCTCTGGGAGTACAACACTAAAATCATAATCACGCACATAAGACGAAAAGCTATTACCAATCATGCCATCGATGCGCTTGTTTTCTTTGTGATCGATGATCGTCGTTTTTAGCGTTTCGATAACAGGAAAAGCATCGCCATTGCCTGCAATATCCATGTCTACAGAAATGATGTCGACTTCGACAGAATAACGGTCGGCATTTGGATTGTCCCAATGCGCCAGCGCGTTGAAGCGATTGTTAATCATCGTCAATGTTTTGCGTAGATTATCCTCACGCTGCTCGCCGCGTGCCAGATTGGCAAAGTTCGTCGTCAGACGCGTGCTGTCAGCAGGCTGATAGTTTTCATCAAAACGAATGCTCTTAATGGAACAGCTAAATTCTTTAGTCATGGCGATTCACTACCTTAATATTAAATAGAACAAAATGTCGGTATGGATGAATCATACCCAAATCCTCACATGAATAAAAACGATACTATTTTAATATAAGATGAATAATATTCATGATAGTGGCAGTTTGAAAGGCAATGTAGCTAAATCCTCTTTAGTTCTGACTACTAAACTAAAGAGGATTTAAGCCTATAAGGTAGTGAAAAATAAGTAGTGAGAAATGAGGGCTTTGGTCATTGAATAGGACAGATAATTGACGTATAACTAGAGTTTGTAGACGAGTGATAAAATACTGTCCTAGTTATTGAAACACATAACCCCCACTACACTGAATTGAATAGCAGGGGTTGTGGGCTTTCAAATTTTTATACTTCTAAGAGCGTGTAAAACGGACTTAACTGATTACTTTAGGCTTAGGCTTATTACTCGAGTAAATAAAGTAAAGCGCAATCGCTAAGCACACCAACGCACTAATGCGACTGCCTGACAGGCTTATCGCTTCATTGCCAAGCCAACCAAAGTTATCGATGAGCACACTCATGCTCAGCTGACCAAAGATCACCGCCACCGTAGCCACAGCTGTGCCAATACGCTGTACCGCAACTACCATGATGACGATATAGGGCACACCGCACAATGCGCCAAGCAGCTGCCATTTAGGGACATCCATCAACGTCACCGCGTGATTTGGCTCAAAGAAGAAAATCAGCAAGGCCGTCACCACGGCACCAACAGAAAACGTCAAAAACGCACTTTTGAACACGCCCACATTACTACCCAACCGACCATTCAATGCCGCTTGTACGCTCAAGGTCGCACCACCAATTATCGCTAATACAGTCATTAAAATAAGCATCATGTGGTCTACCCCTTTGCCATAAAAATGAGTGCTGCAATAATGAAACCTAACGCAATCACTCGTCTAATATCTATTTTGCGCTCCTCGGTTTCAAACAGCCCATAGTGGTCAATGATCAAGCTCTGAAAGACCTGACCTGCAAGTATGCCAATCATCGTCAATGCAATCCCAATGACGGGTGTGACCACCGTTAACACCACCACATAGACAGGCCCCAAAATGCCACCAATCAATAGCAGTGGCGGCTGTGAGAAAAACGACGGGCTCTCTCGTGGACTAAAAAACAGCATCAAAAAGAACGTCAATGCGGCCCCAACGCCAAAAATACTGAGCGTCGCCCAGAGCTCACCCACCTGACTGCCTAGGGGACCAAGCAGTCCAGCCTCGACCGACAAACCCATACCGCCTAAAACCACCACCAGTATCAATAAAATCTGCATAAAACAATCCTCAATGAGCAATGCCGCGTAGTTTAGCGCAGCCTATACCCACGAAAAACGCTATAATATAGAAATGACTTTTGCATAAGTTGCACAGATGAATACCGTCGACAACATCAGCATAAAAACTTTACTGTTTTTTATCAGCGTCTTTAACGCCCAGAGTTTCTCTGTCGTGGCACGAAAAGAAGGGGTGTCTGCCTCAAAAGTGTCTCGTATCATCAAGCAACTAGAGGACTCGCTAGGGCAACAGCTTTTTTATCGTAATACACGCGCCGTCATTCCTACCGAGGCGGGACGCGTGTTTATGAGCTACGCACATGCGATGACCGAAAGCATGAATGCGGCGCAGAAGGAGTTGCAAGACAGGACTTTAGAGCCGGGTGGTTTATTAAGAATTAACGCCCCTGTGTTTTTTGGTCAACGGCACATCGCACCTTGGATACCAGCACTGAGTCATCGCTATCCCAAATTACAAATAGATTTGACGCTCACTGATGATTTTGTGGATCCTCATCATTATGCCACCGACGTTATTTTTCGGATTGGCACCTTGAATGATTCGTCCTTTCATGCACGTATTTTCGGTGAGCAAACCTATCACCTTGCCGCCGCTCCAGAATATATAAATAAGCACGACACCCTACAAGCGCCATCCGACTTGGCTCATCATAAATGCTTGGTTTATAAGGGCTCTTCAGGGCCAAACCGCTGGTTTTTCAAGAAAGATAATGAAAACTGGACACCATTTGCCGCCCCTGCATTGCTCATGTCGAACAATGCAGAGTCGTTGCTCGTATCAGCGCTTAAAGGGATGGGGATTGTACTGTTTCCAGATTGGTTGATCGGTGATCATCTCAAAAATGGTAAATTGGTGAAGCTGCTGCCTGACTATGAGGCCGCTATCAAGACGACGCCTCAGCATGTCGCCGCTATCTATCCGAATACACGTCACATCTCGTTGAATGTCAGAACTTTGATTGATTATTTCGCTGAGGTTTACGGCGAGCCTCTGTATTGGCAAGTTAGCTAAGAAGCCATGAATGAAACGCTATAACCTGCCGCAAGCTTTATAGAAAAATTCAGATAGAACAAGAAAAATAGCATCAAGCATGTATATCAGACAAAAAAATAGTAGCGATAGGTCATCTGTTAAATGACCTATCGCTACTATGCTTAAAACGCTCTATCTTTAAATTAATAACTTTAGAAGCTACTCTCTTTCTAACACCACTCTATAGCGAGCATTGCCGCTTTCTAAGCGCTCAAATGCTTCGTTGATCTCAGACATTTTATAAGTTTCAGTTACTGGCTGAATATCATGGCGCGCAGCAAAATCTAGCATTTTGCGCAGTGTCGATGGTGAGCCAACTGGTGAGCCTGATAGGCTTTTTTGAGCCATAATCATGGGCGCGGCCGATATCTCTAGCGGTGCTTCTAATATACCAACAAAGTGTAGTTTGCCCTTTGGTTTCAAGGTCTGGACGACAAGATCCCAATTCATATCGACGTTCACCGTTGAGATGATTAAATCAAAAGAACCTGCGACTTTTTCGATTTCGCTATCATTTCGTGAGTTCAATGAGTGATGAGCGCCCATCTCTTTTGCTTCTTCCAGTTTCGACTCGCTAGTAAACGCTGTCACTTCACAGCCCCATGCATTGGCAAACTGTAACGCAAGATGACCCAAGCCGCCGATACCAATAACTGCCACTCTAGAGGTTGGTGTGATACCGTACTCTACAAGTGGGTTAAACACCGTGACGCCGCCACACAGTAGTGGTCCTACCGCATTAAAATCTAAGCCTTCAGGGACTTTTATGACACTGGTATCTTTTGCCCGTACTTTATCTGCAAAGCCGCCATGGTTGCCAATGATGGTTCCTTCTTGCTCAGGGCACAGGTTATGGTCGCCATCGATACACAGATCACAAACGTTGCAATACCCTTTATGCCAGCCAAGTCCGACTTTATCGCCTAGCTCCAGATGCTTGACGTGTTTACCTTTTGCTAGGACTTTGCCCGCGACTTCATGACCACCCACGAACGGATACTCGGTCATACCCCATTCGTTTTGCCACATTGACAGATCACTATGGCAGATACCGCAGCTATGCACTTCGATTTCTACCTCGTGATCGCCTAGAGTGCCCGGATCGTACTCATAAGGTTCAAACTTGCCACCTTTCTCTTTTGCTGCATATGCATTAATCATAATTATTCCTTGTTTTTAGTATGGATGGAGGCTGGTTTATATCGATAACAAGATATAAAAAATTTCTTTGATAACATTAACCAAAACGACTATAGCAAAGAGCTGTTCGAGCGCACCACCCTACTTAACAAATTAGGACTAGGCTAATACAAAGTGTCATACTTGATAGCGATTGAGTCCTCACATTTAACCTTCACCCACCGCAACCTGCATTTTCAGCTGATAGGTAATCTGTGACTTTCGGGAGATACTTTTGGCTTTGGGATTTTGATGACTTGTAATAATAAACAGATCACCATCAGCCCCATCCCTAGCCAACCGATAGGAGAAAAAGCTTCTCCAATGATGATGATAGCCAGTATGGTCGCTACAATAGGTTCCAGTAACGTGATAAGTGTCGCTCGGCTCGCTTCAATCGCTTTTAACGCTTGACCAAAAAGTAGGTAACCCAAAAACATGGGCGCGATGGCCATATATAACGAAACACTGATATGTTTAATGTCTAAAAATAAGTTGTCACTGGTAAATAGCAATGACGGCAACAGTAAGATGGCTGACAGACCAAACATGCTTGCCATGGCTGATTTGGCATTGACGCCATTTTCTATCATTTGGCGCGCTGACCACGAGTAGGTGGCATAGGTCAAGCCAGCAATCAGACCGAGCAACACACCCAATACCTGATTGCTCGACGTTGCATTTATGTCCAAATATTGCATTTTCCCTAAGGTTAGCAAGACGACACCAGCCGTGCCAAAGGCAAAACTTATCTTCCAGCGTCTAGTGATGTGTTTATTGCTGATCAGACGCTCCATCATGACCGTAAAAAACGGTGCGCTCGCAATAGAGATAACAGTGCCGATAGCCACACCCGCAAGACGCATGGAGGAATAAAAAGCCAGAGGATAGATGGAAACACAGATACTGCCGATGAGTAACACTTTAGGCTGAGACAGTAGTTTTACTTTATCGCTAACTAGGTGTTTTTTGGCATTTAACACCAGTAAAATACCGCCTACACCCATGGCAAACGCCCCGATACCTAACGGACTCACATCAGGTATAAAAGCAGAAGCAGTCCCTGTCGTGCCCCAAAGGATACTGGCGACTACCACACATAATACTGCGCTCAAACCAGATTGAATCTGCAACATAACGGTCATCTCGAAAGTTATCATGAATCATACTATTATAGAGCGCTGATTATGAAATACTTTGCAGATTGGACGGTTTTGTTGACTGGTTAGACGTGTTTTAGCGTGGAGGGTGCAACCCCGAAATACTGTGAAAATCGACGGCTAAACGCACTGACATCGGTATAACCGACCAGCTCAGCGACGATAGCGATGGGAGAATCTGTATGTAGTAGTAGGACCTGCGCCTTTTGCATTCTGAGTTTGGTGATGTACTCGGTCACTGTCTGCTCAGTTTGCGCCTTAAAGTTCTTTTTGAGCTGCGTGGGACTCAAGCAAGCGATATTGGCTAACACGTCTATGGTGAGCGTTTTTGAAAGGTTATGAGTGATATAAAACACGACCTCTCTGATTCTGTGGTCGTATTGAAAAAACAGCTTTTGCTCTTCTAACAATTTATAGAAGGTAGCAAACATCAACGCTTCAATCTCAGGATTGATTTGATGCTTTAACTGACTCTCCGAAAATTCTAAAAATGACAATAATGGCGCGCTGATCGAAAAAACAATGTGTGCCGAATGCAAAATATGTAACGGCAAACTGTCTGTATCCACAACGATAAACTTGGCATTCTCTTCAGCACTAAAGTAGTGCGTTTCATTGGCTTTGACGATGACGCATTCGCTTGGCGTCACTTTACCGCGATAGCTTGCCACTTCAATATTTATCACGCCTCGCAGTGGCAACACAATCTGATGAAAGTCATGAGAATGCCCGCGGGTTTGACGAGTATACGACCTAATAGAGAGTGTATTGATCATTGATCGTATCCCGTATACATCGTTCTTCCTATCGATACTGTTATTCGGCTCACTACTTTATATCACGCTGTTTACCATGTGGCACCAGCCATTTGGCAAACCATCCTGACACATCGTCCATCAACGTATAGACAACTGGAATAACTACCAGACTGAGTAGCGTTGACGTCACTAGCCCGCCCAATACTGCTGCTGCCATCGGTCGCCTAAACGTAGGATCGGCATCGCCCCAGCCAAATACTAGTGGCAACATGCCTGCCCCCATCGCAATGGTGGTCATGATGATAGGCCGCGCACGCTTGCGACAGGCATCCATAATGGCCTCAAAACGCGCCAGCCCTCGGCGTTGAGCAATCAGCGCGTAATCGACCAACAAGATCGAATTTTTGGTTGCGATACCCATGAGCATAATAAATCCAATCATCGAAGGCATCGACAGACTGCTATTGGTAATCACCAAACCCACAAACGCGCCGCCTATCGATAACGGCAGTGCCATCAAAATAGTAAATGGCTGCAATAAACGACCAAACAGTAAGATTAGAACACCTAAGATACAGACCACACCCACCGACATGGCGATGATAAAACCACTAAAGAGATCCGCCATGTTCTCAGCTTGACCTTGATCAATGATGGTAATCGCAGGCGGTAATTGCTGCATCGTTGGCACGGATTTGACCGCTTGCACCAAATCGCCTAGCTCGCCATCTGCTGGTTGCACTGTGATGCTAATTGCACGCTCCCGATCTAGCCTACTGATCTGCGCAGGCCCTGTACCAAAATCAAGCGTGGCGACTTCGCCCACGCGTACCCCTTGCCCAGCAGGCAGTGTACTTGGCACATATAAGCCTTCTAACTGACTGACATTTTGCTTGGCAACATCTGGTAGACGCACCACGATAGGAATCTGACGCGTGTCTAGATTGAGCTTAGACAAGCGCTGCTCATAGTCGCCAACAGTCGCCACACGTAACGTGGTCGCAATGTCTTGCGTCGTCACCCCTTTATCAGCCATTGCCAGTCTATCAGGTGTTACCGTCAGCTCTTGGCGTGGCAGGCTGCGATCACTGGTGACAGCGCCGGCACTTGGCAGTCCGCGTATCTCCGTCATGATTTGCTGGGCGGTCTGCTCGAGCAGTTGAGGATTGGTACTGGTCAATGAAAAATTATATCCACTCTCCCCGCCACTTGATAGCCCAACGGTAAATCGAGCACCCGGCACTTCGGTCATTAACTGGCTAATTTTACGTTCGATCTCTTGCTTGGTGCCTCGTTCTGCACGCGGGGCAAGCACAATATCTAAGCCCGCAATATTTTCAGCTTTACCGCCGCCACCATCCGACGCACCCATCGACGCCTGCGCCTCTCCCACTGAGGTAAAGATATTCGTCACCTCAGGCATGGCTAGAATACGAGCACTGGCAAGCGCTGCCACCCGTTCTGTATCTTCTAATGCCACATCAGGCGTCAGTTCAATCGCCACTCTCGTTTGATCGATATCGTTATCAGGGATAAATGCGGTTGGCAATAGCTTGACCAGACCAAGCGATGCCACAAACAGCACCAGCGTTGCTCCCATCGTCAGCCAGCGACGATGCAATGTCCATGAGACGATTTTGAGATAATACCCCATCATCGCGCTTTGCTTCTCGACGTGGTTTTTTTCAGGTCGCAATATATATGCCGCCATCATCGGTGTAATCAAACGCGCCACCATAAGCGATGCAAAAATAGATAACGCCGCCGTCCAACCAAACTGACGGAAAAACTGTCCAACGATACCGCCCATAAAGGCTGTTGGTAAAAACACCGCAATCAAAGTAAAGGTCGTTGCTACCACTGCCAGACCAATCTCATCAGCCGCTTCCATCGCCGCTTCATAAGGGGTCTTGCCCATACGCAAATGCCGTATGATATTTTCGACCTCAACGATCGCATCATCGACCAGTACGCCAATGACGAGCGATAATGCCAGTAGCGAGATGATATTGAGGCTAAAGCCAAAGAGATACATGCCCAAAAAGGTAGGAATCACGGATAAAGGCAAGGCAACAGCGGCAACAATCGTCGCTCGAATATTGCGCAAAAATAAGAACACCACCACCACGGCCAGCAGACCGCCTTCGATTAACATCCGTAGAGAGGCTTCATAATCCTCAGCAATGGGCGTCGCGCGATCATAGACTTTTTCGATACTGATATTGCCAGTATCAGCAGTCAGCTTGGCAAGCTCATCATCGACAAGCGCCATGACATCGACCTCACTGGCACCGCGCGAGCGAGTGATGTTAAATGCCACCACCGTTTTACCATCGAGCTTGGCAATCGAGCTTGGGTCGGCTGCGCCATCAGTGATTTTTGCCATCCGTCCAAGCGCCTGCGTACCGCCAGTAGGAACGGCGACTTGTACATCGTTAAGTTCATTCGCCCGCTCAACCGCACCAAGGACACGAATAGTCTGCGTCGTATTTCCGACTTCTGCCTCTCCGCCAGAGCTGTCTTGCTGAATGCCCGCGATTTGTTGCGAGAGTTGCGAGATGGATAATTTTAAACCACTCAGCGCAATCGGATCAGCGGCAACGGTAATCTCACGCTGAAGCCCGCCAACACGGCTGACGGTACTCACACCCGGTATATCAGAGAGCCGCTTGGTGACCGTATCATCCACAAACCACGACAGATCCTCTACGCTCATATTGTCAGAAGCCACAGAGTACGTGACTACTGGGAACCCTGCGGTAGATACCTTGGTAATAATAGGGTCATTAGCAGCAGCAGGTAGATCGCCGCGTACCTCACCCACCGCCGAGCGTACATCGTCGACAGCTTCTTGAATGTCTTTTTCTAACACAAACTCGGTCGCCATTGTCGCAGCACCAGTCTGTAACGTGGTGCGGATATGACTTACGCCTTCGATACTGGTCAGTTTGTTTTCAATTTTCTTGGCGATATCGTTTTCAAGCTGCGAGGGCGCGGCACCAGGCAACGTGACTGTCACCACTACAGCGGGCAAATCGATATCCGGAAACTGCTGTACCTTCATTTTCATAAAGCCATAAATACCCCCTAATGTGAGGAGTACAAATAGCAATATCGCGACGAGCGGGTTTTTGATCGAGTAAGCGGAGACGTTTAGACTCATGACTGTGCCTGCGCTGCTGTATTGACAGCGGTACTGGTTTGGCTCACACCATTAACGATACGCACCAAATCTCCATCGTTTAAGAAACTACCGCCTTGCTTCACAATATGGCTGTCACTCGGCAATGGCTCTAGTACGGCGACATTTTCACCAAGTCGCTCGCCTAAGGTCACTCGTTGTTGTTTGATACGACCCATCGACTTATCCTCTGTCGTGGTCAGGTCAGTCACTAGCATCACATAATCATAGCCATCGTTGCTGACGATAGCGCTATTCGGAATCGTTTGAGTGCTGGCACTGCCGAGCAGGAACTCACCAGTCTGATACATGCCAGCGCGGATTTTTGAATTAGTAGCGAGGCTCGCATAAATCGTGATTTGGCGATTATTATCTGCCGTCGGTGCGATACGGCTCACTTGCCCCATCACATTATCATCACCCGGCAGGCTTACTCGTACGGGTGTGCCAATATTGATATCGCCAATCAGCTTCGGATCTAACTCTGCTCGCCACTCCAATATGCCGCCTTTGATAATCGTAAATAATGGCTCACCACCTGCGACCTGCCCAACCTCGATCATTTTTTCACTGATAATGCCACTGACAGGCGCGACTACTGTGGCATTGTTGAGGGTCAAACGCTGATTACTTAAACGGGCTTTGGACGCTTGCAACGCTGCACGGGCACGCACCTCAGAAGTGCGATAGCGATCGGCTTCTTGTTTACTAATGGCATCGATATCGATGAGTGGTAATACGCGGGCCGCATCGGCGCTGGCGTTGGCAAGTGTAGCTTCTGCCTCTGCCACGTCTGCCTCAGCTTGCAGCACTTGCTGCTCCATCGCATCGGTATCAAACATGGCGAGCATTTGCCCCGCTCTCACGCGGTCGCCCTCTTCGACCAATACACGCTCGATAGCCACACCACTGACTTTTGCACTGACATTAGCAATATCTTTGGCGTTGATGGTGCCATCAGCGCTGAGTGTGCGACCGATATCATCTTGGCTTGGGCTAACAGTTTCTACTGACAAGACAGACTGCTCCGTACTCGCAGTGCTATCAACTTCATTGACACCTGCCACACCACTAGAGGCTACCGGCTCATCTCGTAACTCGTCTGTACTACTGCCCCAATACTTACCCAGCACAACTCCAATCACAAGCACCGCAACCAATGCTGGCAACAACCATAATGGCATTTTTGCAGGAGAGTTTTTAGATGAGGCATCAGATTGACGATACGGTGGTAGCTCAGCGTGTTGAGGTATCTCAATATTGGTTTGCTGTCCGCTAGTCGGTTCTTGCTTATTATCAGGGTCTTTAAAGTCACTCATAGTCGGTCTCTATAAATACGGATAATAATAAAAGCAGCGCTTAAACGTTCACTTAAACCATTACTCAAAAACAATCACTGGACAGCCACTAGTCAGAACAGCCTATGAATTAGTGGTTAGTGCGCTATCCTTTTGTAGCAAGCTCATTGCGAGATTTTTTGCAAACGATTTAAGCTGTTGTTGTAACTCTGGTTGTTTATAAACCGACCCGCCAAGCGTGGCTTGTTGTAGTGACGAGTCAGTAAACATACCGATGGTAAAATAAAGCAAGGTGAACAGGCGCAATGGCTTAGTGTGATCGTCAGTGGGACCAAGAAATGTGGACAGATAGCCTTGAAACCGTGCCAATACTTGAATGTCATGTTCAAACAAAGTCACCATTTCTGGGTTATTTTGTACTGAGATATTCTGTGACGCTAGCTTAGCAATCGCTGGATTCTCAATCAGTAAATCCAAAGTTTTATCGACCCACTGCTCTAACGCTTGGGCGGGCGCAAGTGTGCTATCTGCAATCGCGGCTTCCGTTTGAGATACAAAAGCCAACAGCTGACGAGCATGCATTCTGCATACCGCTTCATACAGCGACCGTTTGCTCTGCCAGTGAAAGTGAATGGTGGAAATATTCTTGCCAGATGCTTTTGCGATATCTCGAGTAGTAACCGCTTTAAAGCCTTTAGCCGAAAACAGCGCTTCGGCGCATCGTAAAATGGAGGCGGCGCTACTATTAGGTTCAGATTCGACTCGATCAAGCGAGGTTTCAAAGTCAATTTCAGATAATTTAGTCATGGGTCATTATTAATCAATCAATTGATTGAGTCAAACGTTTTAGATATCCAAACGGTATATAATAATAGCCCTTTTAAGCATTAGTATAACGACTCGCCTCAGGCATCCAGCGGTGAATCAGTTGGCTGACATCCGCTTTTCTGGTAGGGTCTGCAATCAAATGCTTCGCCAAACGCTGCGCAATGGCAAATAACTGCTCATCACGGATAAGATCGGCTAAATAGTAGCCAATATTGCCTGTCTGGCGTTTACCGAGCAGTTCACCCGGCCCACGCAGCTCTAAGTCTTTTTGAGCGATGACAAAACCATCGGTGCTATCACGTAGCACGTTCAAACGCTCTGTGCCTGTTTCTGATAAGGGCTTTTGATACAACAGTACACAGAAACTTTTGGTGGAGCCGCGGCCCACGCGACCGCGAAGCTGATGCAACTGCGACAGACCTAGACGCTCCGCATTTTCGATCACCATGAGTGATGCATTGGGCACATCGACCCCCACCTCGATGACGGTTGTGGCAATGAGCAAATCCAATTCACCCGCCTTGAATGCTTGCATGATGGCTTGTTTATCAGCGGATTTCATTTTGCCATGCACCAAACCAATGCGAATATCTAAGCGCTCATTTAAGTCCTCATACGTGGCTTCAGCTGCTTGTGCATCGAGCACGCTAGATGCTTCTACTAAGGAGCACACCCAGTAAGCTTGCCTGCCCGCTTCGCAATTCACGGCAATGCGTTCGATCACCTCATCGCGGCGATTGCGATCGATGGTCACCGTCGTAATTGGGGTACGTCCCGGCGGCAGCTCATCAATGATAGAGGTATCCATATCACCGTAAACACTCATGGCAAGCGTTCGCGGAATGGGGGTAGCGGTCATAATTAGCTGATGCGGTGTACTATTCGCCACGCCTTTATTGGTCAGTGCCATGCGCTGCTCAACACCAAATCGATGCTGCTCATCAATGATCACGAGGCCTAGCTTGGCAAACTGCACTTGCTCTTGAAACAACGCGTGCGTACCCACAACAACTTGTACCGTGTTCTCACTCACCGCCTCCAATGCCTCACGGCGTTGTTTAGCAGTTTGCTTACCAGCAAGCCAACCGACACCGATACCGAGCGGCTCAAACCATTGTTTAAAATTTACAAGATGCTGCTCTGCCAAAATCTCAGTCGGAGCCATTACTGCTACCTGCCAGCCACTATCAAGCGCATAACCCGCCGCTCCTGCTGCAACCAAAGTCTTGCCAGCGCCCACATCACCTTGTACCAGTCGTAGCATCGGAATAGAGGTCGCCATATCAGTCGTGATGTCTTTCATCACTCGTTTTTGTGCACCTGTTAGATCAAACGGCAATGCGCCAAATAGCTTATCAGCCAGCGAACTGTGGGTCGTACATTTAGGCGCTTTATGCTGATGCAGCTGCTGACGACGATACAGTAAGCTAAGCTGATGGGCGGTCAACTCTTCGATAATCAAGCGCTGACAGGCAGCATGAGTACGCGCAGTCAGTTGGGTCAACAGTTTATATTGCTGGCTTGCGTTGGTGTAGGTGGGCGGTGTATGTAGCAGTACTAGCGCTTCAAATATCGTTAAGTTGTAAACGTTGCTATGAGCGATGCGAGCAGCCGCGCTATGGCTATCATTATTGACGTTGTAAACGGACGCAGTAGGCCTATTCACACTATTACCAATCACATGATCAGGCACACTTCGCGCTAATGTCGAAAAAATATCTTCTGGAAAGTCTGTCTCTAGCAGTACAGATTTGGCTGGCTCAAAAGGCACTAATGGTAAGTCAGCCACGACTGCGAAGTCTTCAGTCGTAAACAGCGTCATCGGTAGACCCTGACTACGAACTGTTTGCAGGGCCAGTTTGATCAAAGTGCGTAGCTTATTTTGGTGCAAGCCTTTCACACTAGGATAAATGGGCTGTAGGCCCGTATCGGTCGTGGCTATATGATCTGTGATAATTTGATATTCAGGATGGTGTATTTGTTTGCCGTAACGACTGACTTTGACTTCACCAAACAGCTGTAATCGCGTCCCCAGATTCATGGTCTGCGCAAGGCCGCGATAGACTTTAAAAAACCGCAAAGCTATGGTGCCTGTATCATCGTCCACAGTGACGGTCATACCGCTACGTTTAGTATCGACATGGACCACGCGTCCGGTAATCATAGCCGACTGTCCGTGCGCCACTTCTGCGATTGATACCAGTCGACTTCGATCTTCATAATCACGCGGCAAATGCAGTAGTAAATCAAATATCCGTTTGATATTCAATTGTGCCAATTGCTCAGCCACCTTTGTCCCGACACCTGCCAACGCCGTCACTGGCATATCTAACGCCGAGGGTGGCAAGTCAGGCCTTATATGGTCTGCTGAATTGGCTGAAGAAACATTCACCGATACTGGCATCAAAGATCCTAACAAGGTTATTTATTATTTTTATCTGCGTCGTCGACTGCTTTAAATATAACTCACCTAAGAAAGATTGTCATAAAATTACCCGTAAAAACAGCAAAATATAAACATCGATTCATCTCATTATAGCTGAACAGTCAATGAATTATGCTAAGCTATTCCGTCATGACTGCAAAACCCCTTAAGACAACTTGTTTACATCTATCATATGAATAGTAGCTGTCTTATTTTCTACATCATGGTTTTTCTGCATCATGGTTTTTATAAATCACGGTCATTTTATAAGGTGTTTTTTATGTCAGACTCTGCTCTGTATCGACCGTCTTATCAAGGTTTAAGCATATTACGTCTTAGTATGCTTGCCATAGTTGGGTTATGCGTCAGTGCTTGCAGTACCCTAACACCCACTGCTCAAATACCCCAAACGCCAGAGCCTATCGTGGAGTTACCTAGCGTCGCATTGGTCTTGGGTGGCGGCGGTGCCAAAGGGTTTGCTCATGTAGGTGTGATAAAGGCATTAGAAGAGAATGGCATTAAACCAACACTGATCGTCGGCACGAGTGTCGGCAGCTTAATCGGTAGCCTGTATGCCAGTGGTTACACGCCGGTACAGCTTGAGCAATTGGCACTGACCACCACCGATAGCCAGTTGACGGACTTCACACTGTCCAATCAAGGCTTTGTCGAAGGCATCAAACTCAAAAACTTTGTGAATGAAAAAGTTCGCGGACAAGTCATAGAAGACTTTCCAATTACCTTTGCCGCCATTGCAGCAGAAAAAAACACCCTAAAAAAAGCCGTGCTGACCACGGGTGATGCAGGGCTTGCTGTCCAAGCATCCTGTAGCGTGCCTAATATTTTTATTGCCCCGCGTATTCCAGAAAAAGTAGGCAAAAAATATATTGACGGTGGCGTGGTCAGCCTCGTACCCGTTGATAGTGCACGCGACTTGGGCGCTGATATTGTGATTGCCGTTGATGTGACTGCCGCTCAAGTCAATGGCCCTACTGATAATAGAGCACTAACCATCAGCTCATTAAGCGACTTTTGGGGATTTCTCGAAACCAATATCGTATCCCCTACCAGTCGCTCCTCATCAATACGCCGCGAACGAGATCGCGCGGACATTGTTATTACGCCAAATGTCGGTCGTAATAGCTCAATAGATACCAGGCAGCGTCGTACGCTGATAGAAGCAGGTGCACAAGCCACAACGCCACAAATCAACGCCATCAAACAGCTGATTCGAGAGAAATCTACTAGCAAATACGCAACGCTTTGATTAACTCTATTGCGTACTCATCAAGAGATTCAAGCGACATTAGATTCAATGCATAAAAAAGCACCACCGTTATAAACGGTGGTGCTTTTTCAATAATAAACATCAATATCTGGCGAATTTTTTACTATAAAAGTCTTAGCGTTATTTAACACGCGCGCGATATTTTACTGCAACGGTGTCATTCAAGCCGACACCTTCAAGATCCCAACGAACCGCTTTGTAATACTTGAGCGCGACATCTTGTAGCTGGTTGTCTACTTTGGTACGTAGTGGCATACGGGCGAAGTTGTTGCCATCGACACTACCATATGGGAATTCAGGTGCCACTGTACCAAGCAATTCTACTTGATCTGGGATACTCATGGTGACCGTCATTTTACGAACGCGATCAGCATTAGTGTTGGTAAAGTATCCTTGATATTCCAATACGTTACCTGATTGCAAACGAGTATTTGTATCGACAGGGACGAGTACTTCTTGACCATTGGCATCAACACTGACCAACGATGCTGTGATTTTGCTATTGACTGCTTGAGCACTTGAGTTGCTGCTCGCATTTGTATTGGCCTGAACTGCCATTGAGCTATCAACTGCTTGCTCTGGTGTCGGCAGCATGGCAGATGCCTGCGTGACTACCATCGCACCGATGAGCGTACCGGCAACAACGTGAAATAAGCGATGACCGCTCCAAGCACTAAATGGGCTAGCAAATTGGTTACTTTTTTTCATAATTCTCATTATCCCTGATTGATATATCGGTAAAGCACAGATGGCAAAAACTGAGTTGTCTTAACACATAGTCAATAATTAAAAGAATCAGATTCATTATTTTTATTGATTATCTTCGTTCATTGACAGTAAAGCAATAGCGCTTAGCATAGCAAAAAGCATTTGTGTGTACATTAACCCCGTGTTGAGGTTGTGTATATCACTGATGGGCAATAAAAGACCTCAACACAGCTGAAATAAAAGATAGCTCATAACCGCGTTTTTTGCTATGGTAAATCTTTAGCGTTAGGCATTTTTTTGCTACGCCCTTTTTCTTATTCTAACGACTACTGCTCCCATTATGACTACTAGTTCCATGCCACAGATTAACCCTGAATACGTCCATTGGTTCCGTAACTCTGCTCCATACATTAATACGCATCGCGGCAAGACCTTCGTGATTATGTTTGGCGGTGAAGCGGTCAATCATCCTAACTTCAGCACGCTGATTCATGACTTTGCATTGCTCCATAGCTTGGGTATCAAGCTGGTATTGGTACACGGGGCGCGACCGCAGATCGAAAAAAACCTAAAAGACGATAATATTGAATCTCCGCTGCATCAAGACATTCGTATCACGCCGCGTGCCGCAATGCCCGCTATCCTGCAAGCGGTTGGCGCGATTCGCTTACAGATCGAAGCACAGCTATCGATGGGATTGGCTAATTCGCCGATGTACGGCTCACGTATTGATGCCATCTCAGGCAATTTTGTCACGGCGCGCCCTTATGGCATTCGTGAAGGCATTGATTATCAAATGACGGGTGAAGTGCGCTCTATTGACGTTGAGGCCATCAAGAATAACCTACTGCATGACCATATCGTGATTTTAGGCTCTATGGGCTACTCTGCGACGGGTGAAGTATTCAATTTGCTCGCTGAAGACGTTGCGCTTAGCGCTGCGGTTGAGCTGGGTGCTGATAAGCTGATATTTTTGGGTGAAGAAGCAGGTATCAATGATGGTGATCGTTTACTACATGAGATGATTCCAAACGAAGTGGATCGCTTCTTACGTGACCGTGATTTGAACTGTGAAATCAATTACTTCTTGAATTGCGCCAGTTTGGCTTGCCGCCAAGGTGTCCATCGCACACATATCATCTCTTATGCCAAAAACGGTGCACTATTAGAAGAATTATTCACTCGTGACGGTTCTGGTACGCTGATTAGCCATGATCCTTACGAAGAAATTCGCCGTGCCAATATCGATGACGTCGTTGGCCTTATCGAGCTGTTATCCCCTCTAGAAGAGCAAGGTATCTTAGTCAGCCGCTCACGTGAACGCTTAGAGCAAGAAATCGATAACTATAGCGTCATCGAACGTGATGGTATGATTTTGGGTTGTGCAGCGCTACATACGTTAGATGCAGAGTCCGCAGAAATCGCTTGCGTTGCCGTACGCCCTGAATATCGTAGTGGCAGTCGCGGTGCTGATTTGCTTGCATTTTTAGAGCAGCAAGCGCGCAGCCATGGTTTGTACAAGCTGTTTGTATTGACCACTCGTACCGCGCATTGGTTCGTGGAGCAAGGCTTTGCGGAAGTTGAGGCAAGTGCCTTGCCAGCAGCACGTCTGGAGAAGTATCACAATGGTCGTAACTCTAAAGTCTTTCAAAAAAACCTATAGTTTATAGCCAAACTGATATAAAACCTTTGCTCATAAAAAAGCCTTCATAATGATTATGAAGGCTTTTTTATAGATTAATGCTTCAATCACGCATTATTTTACTTTCAATAGCTCAACCGTAAAGATAAGCGTGCTGTTTGGCTCGATACCAGCGTTACCCGCTTCGCCATAGGCGATGTCTGATGGGATATAGAACTCGTACTTGCCGCCCTCTTTCATCAACTGTAGACCTTCCGTCCAGCCAGCGATTACTTGGTTTAGTGGGAACTCAATTGGCTCACCACGCTCATAAGAGCTGTCAAATACGGTACCATCGATCAATTTACCTTCGTAGTTCACTTCCACTACGTCAGTTGCTTTTGGCGATTTACCTGTACCTTCTTTCAATACTTTATATTGCAGGCCAGAATCTGTTTGCTTCACGCCTTCTTTCTTCGCATTTTCTGCTAAGAATGCTGTGCCAGCAGTTTTATTTTCTGTCGCTTTGGTTTGCATGTCTTTTGCGAACTGTTCTTCTTGCTCTTTTTGATACGTCATCAATACTTCTTGCATTTGCTCTTGGGTCAATGCTGAATCATTGCCTTCGTAACCATCACGGAAACCTTTTTCAAAAGTATCCAGGTTCAAATCTTTGACAGCTTCTTTATTGCCTTCTGCCATCATGAATCCTAAGCTATAGCCCACTTTTTCACTTGCTGAGCTCTGTTCAGTGATAGAAACGCTTTGAGCAGCTGTTTCTTGACTGCCGTTATTGGTGCTACAGCCTGTCATTAACAACATAGCACTAGCAAGGGCACTAATGCTTAAAGTAGTGATTTTTTTCATAGATTACTCTCTGATTGTAAGAATAGTGGCGAGATGTCACATTGCTCTATAATAACAAATCTTAGTTTTGGGAACCACGCTTTACATGAAATTATCGGGCGAATGTACAGTCTGTGTTAATATTTCCTATTATAATAACAAGTTATCACACAAATATAGTGGCAGGTAAAGCTTTCTATCTTTAAATCCATCAATACATAGGCTAAGCTAAATTGGTTAAGGAGATAAGTAATCGAATGTTGGTATTTATCGTTGATATATGAGCGTCAGTAGCAAAGCGATAACTAAAAACCAGACTGATACTTTTGATAATCCTCTTTATTCGAAAATTATAATATCTTCGCCTAACTCAATTTAAAGACACTATTTATAATAAACCATCTATATATTTGTCTCGTTCAACAGTGATTGTACTAACAATACTTTTGAGTGTTACCTATAGGATGATTCAAGGAGGATAAGATGAACCCAATGTACACATCTTTTAACGGTTATCTTGGTGGGCCTATCGGTTCTATCATTGGCGCTATTTTGATATTTATCATTGGTTGGCTGGTCGCACTCGGTATTGCAGCACTTGTCCGCGGTGTGCTCTCTAAAGTCAATCTTAATCAACGCATGAACTCTTCAACCGGTAAAACTTACGATCTTGAGGGAATTATCTCCAAGATTGTTTTTTGGTTTATCTTTATCATTGCTATTTCAGGGGCGCTTAGCCAACTAAATTTAAACTCAATTTCGGCACCATTTGCAAATATGGTTAATCAAGTATTGGCATTTATCCCTAACCTCATCGGTGCGATTGCGCTTGGTGTGATTGGTTGGGTCATCGCCACTGTCGCACGCACTGCAATCAATGCGGCGCTTTCTAAAACAACAATGGACGAGCGTCTAAGCGCACAAGCAGGCGTAAAACCGATGAGCAGCACCATCGCTGATATGGTTTATTGGTTCATCTTATTGGTTGTTTTGACCATGGTACTCGGTCAGCTAGAGCTTGATGGTTTATTTGCACCATTGACAAATATGGTCGACAAAATCTTCAGCTTTATCCCTAACATTCTAATCGCTGGTGTGGTCTTTGTCGTTGGTTATATCATTGCCAAAGTCGTACGCGGCATTGTAACCAACCTTGTTTCTACTTTTAATGTTCAAGAGTTAGCGACGAAAGCTGGCTTAAGTGAACAAAACAGCCTACCTAATATTGCCGGTTCGCTAGCATTTTTAGTAGTTATTATCCCAACGATTATTGCTGCTTTGAACGCATTAAAAATCGACGTTATTGCTCGCCCTGCGACCAATATGCTAAACAAAATCATGGAAGCATTGCCAAACATCTTCATGGCAGTGGCTATCTTGTTTGTGACTTTCTATGTTGTACGTATGGTTGCAAATATCGTCAAAGGATTGCTTGAAAACACTCAAATCAATCAAATGCCTGCCAAAGTTGGCTTGCAAGAGACTATGGGTGATAAGAGAATCTCTGACTTAGTTGCTTATGCGATTATCTTCTTTGCTATGCTATTTGCTGCTATTGCAGCTGCTGATTTACTAGGTTTCGAGCCTATCTCAGCTATTATTACGATGTTTATCGCATTTGGCGCTAACATCATCTTAGGTGCAATTATCCTGTTTATCGGATTCTGGCTTGCCAATATTATTGCGGGTGTTGTTGAGCGTTCTGAGCAAGGTTCACAATTCTTAGCAAACATTGTCCGTGTATTGATTATGGGCCTTGTACTTGCTATGGGTCTAAAAGCAATGGGTATTGCAGATTCAATCGTGAATCTAGCATTTGGCCTAACGCTAGGTGCCGTCGCCGTCGCCTTTGCCCTATCATTTGGTCTTGGTGGTCAAGAAGCAGCCGCACGCTTCCTACGTAAAATGCAAGATAAAATGGATCGTGAGCGCGACGAAGCAAAAGCAAAATCTACGCTGCAGCCAAGCTCATCAACGCAAGAAAAAGTTGCTGATTCAGTGCGTGACAACACACCTTCAGCTGCTAGCACGTCAACGACTAGCTTGCGCACTGATGTGATTGACACTCCTCGCGTAGATACTGATACCAATGATATCTATAACAGTGATCAAATCCTTCCTAGTAATGATCTTAACGATGACATCAATAAATAAGTATCAATAACTACCTACTCTTAGATAAGAAAAAGACAGCCTAGGCTGTCTTTTTTTGTGAGTGTCAGTATAAATTAGTCTTACAGCAGCTTCTAGTAGAATACCCAGCTCAATTCTAAAAGTATGTTACATGCTCATTATTTCTTTCGCGCCGGTATAGAAAGACTTAGACGTACTTGAGGCAAGTTGTCAGATTGAGGATGACTCTCAAAGTTTTGAGCGGTTTGCTTCTCCGCCTCTTGCATACTTTGATGCGATTTTTTACTCTTTAGTTGTTGTATTTGCTTCGTTAGCTGCCGCTCTCTTTGCGTCATCGCGTCCACTGACTGAATCCACACATCAATGTCGATAAACGTTTCATTTGCCTCAGTAATAAAGTCGATACCGAGTACAACGATATGATGCAGCTCTGCTATTGGCAATCGAGTCGCAACATCCTGTGCAATCTTGGCTAGATTCGGTTGAATAGCATTTTTGCTATTGTGTGCTTGAGCATCTTGTCCATAAAATATCAGTACATAATGCCGACCCAAACTTTCGTAAGAATGCTGATGTACGATATAACCATCTTGTTGCAGCGCCTTACTTTGCTTAGGATGCCTATATAGCGTACGGATCAGCTCATGACGCGAAAATAGAGACTCATCTAATAATTGATGCTGCCAACGAAACCCTAGCGGCTCGGTTGATGATTCTTGGTCATTATTAAATGTCTGCTTATCAGCATATGCTGCTATCATTTGTGTACTGAGCTGTGACCATAGCGTGGCTGCCTGCTGCATATGCTGTTGATACATCTGCGCAGTCGTGCTCTGATTCTTATATGCAAGCGCCATGGCCACCAATGCTGGATTGGGTTTATCCTGAATGTCATACTTGATAAGTGCATTGTCTACTGTGATCGCAGGTGTGAATAAAGAGGCGCTTTGCAAAAATTCAGCGACTAACACTTCTTCTGATACAAAACTTGGGACATGGCTGATAGCCGAATATTGTAGTTGCTCTAAGTGATAATTCAAAAACCGCCACAACTCGCAGGATGTTTGTACCGCAACCAGTATTGAATGCCAGTCGTGCCAGCTGAAGACTTGCAATTGCTGCCCGCCCTCACTCATGTCTACAACTAAATCCTCTAAAAAATAACGAGCACCAAAAGCATGTTGCAAGTGATTTGATTGCTTGCTGTCCTGACTATCAGTATTTTTCTTATCATTTTCTACAGTGACATCCGTAAGCTGAATATCAAAAACCAAAACATCATGAGTCTCTGCAACATGTTCATTTTGAGACAATGATGATTTATGCCATGCCAGCGCAGCTTTTACAGCAGTCATACGTGCTCGCTCAATATCAGCTGAGCTTGTACTCATGGGCAAGTATAATGTCAGTGCCAGCAGCTGCAGCTTGCCCGCCGAGAGCTGGTAATAATAGTGGCGGGCGCTATAGCGAGCATCATATTGCTGTTCAATAGTCTGCATACCAGCCAGAGCGATGTCTACCGCTGCTGTCTGTAAGTAACAGGCCAGCTCACTAGCAAGATAGCCCCCATCGGATATTGTAGTAGACAAATGAGACACAGATTCTAGCCCTTTATAATCTTATGATATGTGATGAATGGCATTTTGGCTGATTAAAATGGTGGCATATTTATAAATATAGTTATCAGCGTTTCAACATTTTTACGAATGTAAAATTACGCTACATAAGCACTATCAGACACAGTCGCTTTCAACGTAATGACTTGTTATGATGATATCAAAGCAGCAATGCTTGTGCGTGGATCTTATAGTTATAAGCTGCGCTCGCATATCAATGTCAGGTACGTTTATCGAATTTTAATAAGCACTATATAATAACAAGGATTGAGCATTATGAAGCGTTTTAAAGAAAAAACCGTCATCGTTACTGGAGCAGGTTCAGGTATTGGCCGGGCAACTGCTATTCGCTTCGCCGAGGAAGGCGCGAGAGTCGTTTTGGTAGGACGTACGGCTGAAACATTAGAGCAGACAGCAGCAGAATTCCCAGAAGATCATACGTGGATTCATACCGACAATTACCTATGTGTCACTTGTGATATCAGCGTACAAAGCCAAGTACAAGGGATGATTAGCAGCGCGATTGATAAGTTCGAGAAGATTGATATTTTGGTAAATAACGCAGGAAAAGCGATTCAAGGTAAAATAACAAACCTATCCTCTGAAGATTGGCACTCGGCTATCAATATCAATTTAAATGGTACGTTTTATGTCTGCCAAGCCGCCATGCCTCATCTAATCGCCACCAAAGGCAATATCGTCAATGTCTCATCTCTCTCAGGTATGGGCGGTGACTGGAACATGGCCGCCTATAACGCTGCCAAAGCGGGCGTCACCAATTTGACGCGTACGCTAGCAATGGATCACGGCCCTGACGGTGTGCGTGTCAACGCCGTCAACCCAAGCGTGACCAAAACCAATATGACGACTGCTATTCAAGACAATGACAGTAAAATAGATAAGTTTCTAGCCCGTTGTCCACTTGGACGTTTGGCAGCACCAGAAGATATTGCCGCCGCCATTACCTTTTTAGCCAGTAATGATGCCTCTATGATTACTGGGGTAAATCTACCAGTTGATGGTGGTGTCAGCGCATCTAATGGGCAGCCACAGTTTTAGTATATTAGCTGTCTGATGGATAGATACTAAAGCGATCCTATTTAAAAAAGCCCCTGATAATTTAATATCAAGGGTTTTTTATCTTTGGAGCTAAATTATAGAAATTTATTAAAATTAGTACCGATAATACTGTTACAAGCTTTATTCAGCTGCGTTATTAATATCCTGTAGTGGCTGTGATAAACGCTCAGGGTGGCGCGGCATCACGCCTTGGTACTGGGCATAGATTTTGGGTAAATCTGCTTCGATATCGCCAGTTGGATGGACCAGAGACAAAAAACGAACTTCCTTGGTATTATAATCTAGCGCAACTGGCAAGATAGGAACACCAGCACCAACGGCCAAATAATAAAACCCCGTTTTCCAGCTCTCGGTATATTCCCGTGTCCCCTCGGGTGCTAATCCCAAAAACAGCGGCTTGCCCGTTTTAAATTTATCGATACTTGATTGTAGTACTGAGCCTTTATCACTACGATTGATAGGAATGACTCCTATCCAATTCAATAATTGCGCAAATACAGGCACTTTAAATAATGTGTGCTTACCCATGATACTAATTTTCAAATCCAGCGCAAATAAGCTAGGAATCGCGTAAACCCCATCGACATTAGAGGTATGCGGTAGTGCCAATACCACGGCCTGAGAGATATTAGGTATCTCACCGACTGTCCGCCATCCTGCTGTTTTCATCAACCAAGAGCCAATGATGGGCGATACTTTATTGCCACGCCTAGGCACGTTTTCACCCACCTGCTCTCTACTAAGATTCGGCAGTATTTTTGAGCGCGTAGATGGAGCAGCATCAGACTTAGAGCGTTTAAAAATCTTTGGTATCATGACAGTATAATATAATGAATATACTGACATCATAACATTAAGCCTCTAAGGCGAGGCTGATTTTTGCGTGCTTTTACTATGGCAAAAAATGCTTAGCTATAAATATAAGTAATGACCCATTACGATATTTTGTACATACATTTCTTAAAACTCACTACTGACACTTAAGAAATATCAGCCAAATCACCTTTACTCTCAAGCCACGACTTGCGATCAGCGGCACGTTTTTTCGCTAGTAACATATCCATAATGCCATTGGTCAATACCATATCATCCATATCTAGCTGTACTAACCTGCGTGTATCACGGCTCATCGTCGTCTCGCGCAATTGCTCAGCACTCATCTCACCCAGTCCTTTAAAGCGGGTAATTTGCGCTTTTTTATTGCCCGGTACCTTGGCTAATATATGCGCAAGCTCTGGCTCATCTAACGCGTAATGCACCTCTTTACCCACATCCACACGGTACAACGGCGGCATGGCCACAAATAAATGACCAGCATCCACTAGCGCAGGGAAATGCTTCACAAATAACGCGCAGATCAGCGTCGCAATGTGTAGGCCATCAGAGTCAGCATCTGCCAAGATACATATTTTGTCGTAACGCAGCTCGGACAGATCATCAGAGGCAGGATCCACACCGATTGCAATGGCGATATCATGAATCTCTTGGCTGGATAGCACTGTGTCTGAGGACACTTCCCACGTATTCAAAATCTTACCGCGCAGAGGTAATATCGCCTGATAGTGACGATCACGTGCTTGCTTGGCACTACCACCTGCCGAGTCACCCTCTACTAAGAACAGTTCCGCACCATCACGCAGATCACCGCGGCAATCTGCCAATTTACCTGGCAGTGCAGGTCCTTGTGTGATTTTCTTACGGGCGACTTTTTTGGCTGATTTTAGGCGACGTCCTGCTTTATTAATCGCCAATTCAGCGATTTGCGTGCCCATGTCCGCATGTTGGTTTAGCCACAAACTAAAGGCATCTTTTGCCAAGGTCTGTACAGCGCCAGCAGCCTCACGGCTCGATAGGCGCTCTTTGGTCTGTCCAGAAAACTGCGGCTCAGAGAATTTCAAGGATAAGATATAGTTCACCCCATCCCAGACATCTTCTGCGGTTAGCTTCACACTGCGCGGTAGCAAGTTATGAATATCACAAAACTCACGCAATGCTTCTAAAATACCTGTACGCAGTCCATTGACGTGCGTACCGCCCTGCGCTGTCGGGATAAGGTTGACATAGCTTTCTTGAATCGGTGTGCCACCATCAGGCAACCAAGACAACGCAAAGGTAATGGCAGCACGTTCACCCGCTTTCGCATCGTAATTATAATAAAACGGTGCTTCTGGCAATGTCTCAAGACCATCCAGTTGCTCGCTTAGATACTCGACAACCCCATCCGTAAACTGCCAAACGACCTTTTCATCGTTGATATCATCGGTGAACTCAATCGTTAGTCCCGCGGCCAAAACCGCTTTGGCTTTTAGATTGTGCTTGAGCTGCTTAACGTTAAATTTTGGCGTATCAAAAAAGCTACCATCGGCCCAGAAATGCACTCTGGTACCACGTTTGCGTTTGTTGGAGCTGACCGCTTCCGTCAACGGCGTCACGGGTGCGCCTTTCTCAAACGCCATATCAAACTGTGTGCTATCACGCCATACCGTAACCTCAACGCGAGTTGATAGCGCATTGACGACAGAGATACCCACTCCATGTAGGCCGCCTGATACTTCATAATTAGAGGTCGAAAACTTGCCACCCGCATGCAAACGGGTCAAAATCAGCTCAATACCTGATTGACCAAATTCAGGGTGAATATCAGTCGGCATACCGCGCCCGTCATCCTCGACAGACAGTGACCCATCACTATGCAGCTGCACTTTGATGGTTTTGGCATAACCCGCCAATGCTTCATCCACCGAGTTATCAATGACCTCTTGCGCCAAATGGTTTGGTCGCGTGGTGTCAGTATACATACCTGGGCGACGACGGACGGGTTCAAGCCCTTCTAAAACTTCTAACGATTGCGCATTATATTGACTCACAAATGCATCCTTAACTATTCATGTACGTTTAACTCTATAAAACCATTATAACCAAAAACAGCGACGTTAAGGTCAATAGTCCATCGTTCACGTCATATAATGTCGTCTCTTTAAGACTTTACTAAACCCTGTATCACTTCTATTACCATCGGTAGCTGCTCACCGAAGTCACTAAAGCGATGATCGCCGCCCGCTTGTACGGTTAACGATGTGCCCTGCCCTTCGTAAAAAGCTTGAGACAGTTTAGAATTTAACAGCTCATCGCCTTGTTTGAGCAGTACAGCAACTTTATTGGGATAAGTGACTTGGAATATCTGATGATCTGCAAACCACTGTAAATCTGACGGCGTAATACGCCAGCCGCCCGCCGTCGTATGTAGGACGCTATTATCCGATGACTCATCACTACTATCTTGATTTGATACTGAGTTATCAGAAAAGCGCTGTAGAGTAATATGAGGCTGCGTGCTAGGATTTAGCAGCAATGCAGGACAACCTATTTGATTACTGATTAAGGTAGAAAAATACCCACCCAATGAGCTACCGACCAATACCGTATTGGACGATCCCGTCTGCTCATCTTTGCTATTATTTAACCCTTCTATCAATGACAACAGCTGCTCACGCACTTGCGCAGGCGATTTATTCAAATCAGGACGCAGTACCGTGATATCAGAATAATGATGCTGACAATATTTTTCTAACAGCATCCCTTTGGTTGAGTTCGCATCGCTGTCCAGTCCATGGATATAAATCAGGTTCACGTATCATCTCACTTATTAATTTTGTTATGATTGTCTTATATAGGCCAGTGACGCTAAGCATAGCACCCGATGCACAAAAATAATAACAATAAAACGGCACACTATTAGTCGGTATTTGCGACATAATAATATGGTCATAATCGTTTTGTGCCAGTCAAAGGAATGACAGTAATAGCAATGGAGTCGCCATGAATCAACAGTTTGAGCTGTTCGACATTGACAACCCTTGTATCGGTGTCTGTCAAAGCAATAAAAAAGGCTATTGCTTTGGTTGCCTGCGCAGTCGAGCCGAGCGCCAACGATGGCATCATATGACGACAGAGCAGCAACGCGAGGTGTTAAGGCTGATCGCAGGACGTAAGCTACGTATTGAGCTCATGCGGCTGTGTAAAAACGAGCAATTAGGGTTTGATTTTGAGGAAGATATTGAGATGGGTGAGTTGTTTTAGGAAATATAGATTTGAATATAGGATTTTTAAAAGTTTAATTCTTAGTCTTAAACTTTTCATGCACAAGCATCTACAAACTTTATAACCCAACTTTCCCCTACTGAAAGCTCTTCTTCAATTTTATTTAGACATACTGACTTCAAAGAGTTAGCATCCGCTAAAATTAAGTCCACTTGACTAAAATCATCTAGGCGAGCCGGTGGTAAACTTAGACGATGAAAGTCGATCTTAAAATTATTCCAGTTATTTAATTCATAATTCCTTTGACCAGCCTTTGCTATCATAGAAATGCTCTCTATTTTCGAAGACTCTGCTACTCTAGAATACTCTAGAAACTCTTTTCTTGACTCATTTTTCAGGTCTTCATAATTAACACCGAGCTTTTGAAGGCTAGCACAAATTAATGAAAAGCCTTCATCTAATTTATTTAGTTTTCCATCGGACATGGCACGGCATATAAGATAATATAAAAAACCTGGCTCTAAATACCTCAATCCTTTTCTAATTTTTTCTATGTACTCACCTGCTGATTCCGTACAACCAAATATACTTTCAAAGTCACAATGTTCAGCTATTTGTAAAAATACGCTAGACGGGGTGTTTAATACAAGGCGAGAGAGTACCGCGGATACTTTATAAGCAAGAAATATATCTGTTTCCTGACATTTATTTGCTACAAGATGAGCACAAACTGAATACTCAGTGATATCCCTATTATAGATATAGTCGAGAATTTTATTTCTGTATATGTTGAGTTCAATAGTCCTTTCAGCCTTCTCTAATAAATCAATAAGAAAAAGATTCTTATTGATCTCTTGTGCCATAGCAGCACACTCCAACAAAGAAATTGTAGATATTGGTGATCTTACTAATTGCTCTCCATTCTTATTAAGAAACCATGTAAATACTATCGGATGATCAGTTAATTCACCTGAACTAGAAAATCTATTGCCTATAGATTCAAAATAATCCCAAGGTCGACTATCATCTTTGACTTTCGTATTTTCTGTGTAATATTCTGGTAAACGAGAAAATCTTATCAAGTCATGGAATTTTTTAGCATGGTGGAAGTCTTGTTCTTTCCCGCCATGAGTAAGATTATCAGCTGTATACGCTTTCGCCATCATATCTAGGTATCTAGCACCCCAAACAGTAGAAGAGCAATCATAGAAATGAGTATATTCATGAAATATTAAGGGTATAACCTTAGATAAAGTATCATAATCTTTATAAGATATATATTCATTTTTAGATATGCAGTATTTCAAACGAACCATACAATTTTTTACTTCTTCCCAACCTTCAGCATCAGTAGAGTATAAGGTAACTATTGTAGTGAAAAAATCATAACTACCTAAAACTTCTTTTTTACCTTTAGACATAATACTCGGGTGTGAACTAGAAGATTTTGAATCTTTAATTGACATAATATTTATCTGTAAAATTTATAAGTTAAGTTTTCTATCATATCTGATTGAGACTAATTATAGTTGAAAAAATAAATAGCTGAATTAATATTAAAACGAACAAAACGTTAATGCTAGACAAAGAAAAGCCCCCTCCGCGTTAGCGAAGGGGGCTTTTACTTTAGAATAGAGAGCTGACGATGACCTACTCTCACATGGGCGAACCACACTACCATTGGCGCAACGATGTTTCACTTCTGAGTTCGGGAAGGGATCAGGTGGGGCCATCGCGCTATTGTCGTCAGCAAAG